>JANXZQ010000382.1 GCA_025355445.1 Gammaproteobacteria bacterium | reverse complement strand
CGATCGCTTGCTCCCCGAACTGGAACTGGTGTCGCTACCGGTTGGCACGGTGTTATATGAATCAGGGGAAATCTTGCGGGATGTCTATTTTCCGACCACATCGCTCATCTCACTGCTCTACGTGATGGGGAACGGACAGTCCTCGGAGTTGGCGGTGGTTGGCAACGACGGTTTAGTTGGAGTCGCCCTGTTCATGGGGGCGAGAGTACCTCAAGCAAAGCGGTCGTGGAGATCGCCGGTTATGCCTATCGGCTCCCCGGACAGCGGCTCAAAGATGAGTTTAATCTCCATGGCGCGATGACGCTCTCGCTTTTGCGCTACACGCAGGCCTTAATAACGCAGATGACGCAAACAGCCGCCTGCAACCTTCACCACTCTATTGATCAGCGACTCTGTCGCTGTCTGCTGCTGCGCCTCGATCGCCTGCCGAATGCCAAGGTCATAATGACCCAGGAAATACTCTCCTACATTTTGGGCGTGCGGCGTGAGGGTGTCACTGCGGCCGCCGGCAGATTGCTTAAGCTTGGTGTGATCGAACACGTCCGAGGTCAGATCACAGTGCTCGACCGGCCCAGACTTGAGAAGTTGAGTTGCGAGTGCTATGCAGTGGTTAAAAAGGAATCCGATCGACTGGTAGCTATTCATCACGGGGTGTAGCTCGCCTCGATGCCGGATCCCGACCCCGGCTGTCGTTTATCTTGCACCAGGCGGGTCTGGTGCCGATCCCGCGTAGTCTGAAGCCAGGCGGTCCATGAGCCAATGCAGGCCAGCGAGGCGGGCACCAAGACTGCAATAAATCCAGAGAACAAATCCAGAGATCCGGACTGATGTAGTCACCGACACCGCCGCTACTGAATGGAGTCTTTGGGTCAAAGCGAACAGGCACGTCGGGTGAAGCTGGTCGTTTGATTGGTAGCGCACCACTGCGCAAAACTTGCGTAGCATCAAATTCGCGGTATGATTGCGGTGTTGCGCGCACCAGCGTAGTTGGTGGTCCTCAGCGGAAATGCCCTTTAATTCCGACCATTTCATGAAGGGGTGACGTTTGGGGGGCAACTCAAATTTTAAAAAAAATAAAAACAGAACCAAAAGAAAATCGTAGTCGATTGATTTCAGAGTCTCCCTGGCCACCATCCAAATCATGGTCCGTTCTGGGCAGATAGGTAACCGTTTATACCGGGAATACACATCAGGTAGTTATTGAGGCGGGCGCACTCGGGTCGCGTCGTTGGTGCCCATTTGGTGGCCCATATAGTGCCCGACTCCCTCACTAATGCGCAGAAACGCGATTTGTAACTAGGCGGCATATCGCGGCCACGTGGTTCCAGTAGGGTGTTACCTTGCAATTCGGCGCTACTGGTCCTGGGTCACCTTATTTTAACAATCTCTTGCATTGGAAGGATCTTCGAGGCACCGAAGGAATGCGTCGGAGCCGCACCCTCCCCTAGCTTGGAAACTTCAACTCCCGCTCGATCGCCTTAAAACGCGGCTCTTTGCGCAAGGGATCCAGAAGCGGATCGGTCTTCACATTGATCAGACCCGGATCACGCAGCCTCAACGCCGTCTCGAGCCATTCGAGCGCCTTCGCCCGATTGCCCCACTGCGCGTAGATCGTGGCGTACTGAAACGCTCCGGAATCGCCCCCTGCGGCCTTAATTTTCGCAAGCTCGGCTTCCGCGTCAGCGTGCCGGCCGAGCTTGTGATAGATCACCGCGAGGCATTGTTGGCTCACATAGTAGTCCGGCTCCGTCGCGCATGAGGCGCGCGCGCTCTGCAGATCCCCGAGCCCGTAATAGGCGAGCCCGCGGAAGCCGTAACTTTGCTCGAACTCGGGGGCAAGGCTGATGACTTCGGCGTACGCCGCAGCCGCCTCCTTATAGCGGCGGGCCAAATACAGCGTAAAGCCGAGCAAGGAATGGCTTTGGCGCGCGAGCGGGTCGAGCACGACGGCGCGGCGGGTGGCCGCCATGCCCACATCGAAGTGCCCCATGTTGGTTGCAAATTCCCCGCTATCTCGCAATACCTCAGCATTGCCCGGCGCGAGCGCAAGGGCGCGCTCGTAGGCTTCATTCGCCTGCACGAAGTCTAGGGTTCCAGTTTCCGAAACGATCGCCAATGCGAGGTGGCCTTGGGCCAGATCCGGCGCGAGCGCGATCGCCTGGCGCGCATCCGCCTGTGCCTTGTCATTGCCCTCACGCATCGCCGTTGGGGTCACGTCCTCCCCGGCGTAGGCGTTCAGGGCGTTTGATCGGCCTGCGAACGCCAGCGCATAGTTCTGATCCAGCCGAATTGCTTCCGTGTAGGCGGCAATCGCGGCTGGGAGGTCTTTCCTGTCGCGTCTGGAGCTAAACGCCTTGGCCGCGCGCAAATACGCATCGAAGGCCGCAGGATTCCGCGTACCGCCGAGCTCGACTCTGGCCGCGAGATCACCGAGGAGTGTGACTTTCAGGGCGCCGGATACCTGCGTGGCAATCTCGGTCTGAAGTTTCAGCACATCGCCCAAGTCCCGGTCATAGGTCTTGGACCACAGGTGAAAGCCCGTGACCGCATTGATGAGCTGAGCGGTGACGCGAAAGGTGCGCGCGGAGCGCCGCACGCTCCCTTCAAGGATGGCCCCCACGTTCAGTTTCCGCGCGATGGTACCGATGTCGTCATCCTTGCCCTTGAACGAGAATGCCGATGTGCGAGCCGCGACCTGCAGTTCGTTGATCGAGGCGAGTGAGTTGAGCAACTCCTCGGTGAGGCCGTCGGAAAAGTACTCCTGCTCCTTGTCTCCGCTTAAGTTCACGAACGGCAGCACGGCAATCGAGTGCGGCGGCGGGGCGAATGCGATGGCCGGAGCAACCTCCGAGCCACGCTTCGATAGTGCGAGCCGGTTTGTGACGAAGTAAGCGAGTGCAGTGAGAATCACCGCCATCGTGACCAGGAGCGCCGCCTTCAAGCGCCAGAAGGGCAGGACGCGTTTTCGGGTCGCCGGCGCAGTAGATACGTGGGCGTGCGCAGAGGTAGTCTTTGTCGACTCCTGGGCGGGTTCGCCTGACGACAGCCGCCGTACTCGCTTGACGAAGGACGCGGGTGTGACCCCGCCGGCCAAGCGCGTCCATTGCAACTCTCGAAACCGCTCGGGCACCCGTTCATCGTCATCGCGCGTGTCGTCGATGGCGATCGGCAACAGGAAGGCCATGCCGGCATCCATAAGCTGACAGCGATCCACCGCCAACTTCCATTCAAGACGAAAGTACCCCTCACGGCGATCGTGCGTTGTGTGCGAGATGACCGGGAGGAACAGGGCGCAGGTCTTGATTTGCTTGCGAATCGACTGGTCCCAGGCGTCCCCGCCCCGCAGCTCGCTCTGGTCGAACCAAACTTCGATGCCGGCGGCGCGCAATG
>JANXZQ010000037.1 GCA_025355445.1 Gammaproteobacteria bacterium | reverse complement strand
CCCAGCTTGATGTAGAGCTCGACCGCGCGGATCTTGTCTTCGTACGAGTACATGAACTACCTCCAGGTAGTCCAAGTTCTTGTCCGCACCCCCGGCTCCGGCGTCCAACTTTGATCAGGGTCTGAGGGGTTCTTAGGCTGCGGATTTTCATTTGATGGATGGAAGAAGCGCGGTCTGCCGCGTTAGCGGCACAAGCTCCGGGATTTTTTAAATTCCGACCGCATAGGAAGCTTTGAGATCGGCGATCGAGGGGCATCCCTTGACCCGAGGTTCCCCCGGTTTTTGGATTTCCGACCTCATTGACGTTTCTTGAAGCGATAGCTGTCGTTGCCGGTCTCGATGATTTCGCATCGGTGCGTGAGCCGATCGAGTAACGCCGTGGTCATCTTGGCATCGCCGAACACGGCACTCCATTCTCCGAACGATAAGTTAGTGGTGACTATCAGCGAGACGCGCTCGTAGAGCTTGCTGATCAGGTGGAACAGCAGCGATCCGCCGTCCGCCGAGAAGGGCAGGTAGCCGAGTTCATCGAGTACGATGGCGTCTTGGTTGAGCAAGCGGTTGGTCAGATGCCCGGCGCGCCCCGCACGCTTTTCGGCGTCAAGCTGATTCACCAGATCAACCACGCTATAGAAGCGCGCCCGTTTACCCTCAAGGATGGCGTGCCGAGCCAAGGCGGTCGCCAGATGCGACTTGCCGGTCCCGGTGCCGCCCACAAGAACGATATTGCGGGCGGTGGTGAGATAGTCTCCGGCATACAACTGCCGGAACCGCGTTTCATTCACCGTGGATTCTTTGAAGTCGAAGCTGTCGATGTCGCGCGGCACAGGGAAGCGCGCGAGGCGCAGCTGATATTCGTAGGAACGGGCCTGCCGGTCAGCTATTTCAGCTTGCAGCAGCTGTCCCAGCCAGGTTGTCGGGGCGAGCTTCTTCTGGCTCAAGGCGGTCAGGCTCTCCTCCAGCGCGCTCGCCATCCCGCGCAGACGCAGGGTATTCAGTTGTTCGGTCAGTTGTTGGGTTTGCATGACTCTCCTCGGGTGGATGATGGATGGGGACAACGGTGATGTGGGAGCGCAACAGCCGATCGTAGCGATCGCAGTTGGCCGCGGGCTCGAGCTTTAGCTTCAGCGCATCGGGTACCTGCAGCGGCGCGACGGGCGCCGGCGCCGCCGCCCGATGTAAGAGGTTCACGACGTGGGCGCTCGTGGCGACTTGTTCATTGAGCGCCACAGCGCAGGCCTCAGTGACGGCCTCCAGGCCGTAGAGGGCGACCATCGTGAGCACCTCCACGAACTGCCGATCGCCGTCGGGGTGGCGGGCGAGCCGCTCGCGCAGGCGGGTCATGGCGGCCGGTAAATTCCAGTCCTTAAAAGGCGCGCCGTTGCGAAGCGCGCCGGGCTTGCGCTCGAGCGCCGGCACGTAATGCCAGGGGTTATATTGCACATGGCCGCGGCCAAAGAAGCGCGGATGATTACCGATCATCTCCTCCCCGCACATCAGCACGATGCGCTCGGCGTAGGCGCGCACCGTGGCGACCCGACTGGCAAAGCGGCAATCGACGCTGTAGCGGTTGCGCTCGAAGTTCACCAGACAGGTTTGGGAGATACGAGCGGTGTCTTCGGCATAGCCGTCGAAGGGCACCGGCATCGCGCGCAACGCCGCGCGCTCCTCCTCCCAGACCTCGATGACCTTGCGACTGGTTTGCTCCGGATGGTGGCGCTCACGCGCCAGCTGCAGGCAGCGCGCGACCAGATGCGCATTGAGTTCGGCCAGATCCGCGCAACGTACCTTGGGCGTGAACAGCCACTCGCGCACGTTGCCGACTTGGTTCTCGACCTGGCCTTTCTCCCACCCTGAGGCCGGTGTGCAGGCGGTCGGATCGACGAGATAGTGATTGCACATTACCAGGAAGCGCCGGTTGTAACGGCGCTCCTTGCCGCTGAAGATCGCATCCACCGCGGGCTTTAAGTTGTCATAAATTCCTCGGCGCGGCACGCCGCCAAAGAACTCGAACGCCCGGGCATGGGCATCGAACACCATCTCCTGGCTCTCGCGCGGATAGGCGACTAAGAAAAATGCGCGGCTATGGCACAGCCGCAGGTGTGCAAGCTTGACCACTTGATCGATTCCGCCGAGCTCGACGTGCTCGTGGCTGAAGTCAAACTGGTACGCCTCCCCGGGCGCAAAGTACTGCGGGATAAAGGCGCCCGCCACCGACACCCCCCGCCGCTCGAAGGTGCGCATCTGCCGGCGCACCGCATCCACCGCGCCCGTGTAGCCTTCCAGACACAGCGCCTCGTACATCCGCTGCGCCGTGCGCTGCTCCCGCGATGGTAATTTCCTCTCGGCCTCGAGCCACGCCTCCAGCGTCTCGAGAAACGGCCCTAACTTCGGTCGCGGCTGGCTTGAGCGCCGGTACTCAAACCGCTCCCCCTCCGAGCGCAGTGCCCGCTTGACCGTATTGCGCGATAGACCCAGATCCCGCGCGATTGCGCTGATCGACTCCCCCTGCACCAGCCGTCGCCGGCGAATCTTGCCAATCGTTTCCACGCACAGCACCCCAGTTCACTCCCTACGGCCGGTAAAACCGTAAAGAGTATGGGGTGGTCAATATTGGACGCCGGTTTCACCCCGAACCTGGTCAGAATTGCACGCCGGTTCACAGTCCCAGCACAATCATCGAATTGCTACGATCCCGGTTCTTGCTCTGGGAATGGCAAGCAGTCTTTTTTTCGCGGTTTCCTTTATCTTATG
>JANXZQ010000292.1 GCA_025355445.1 Gammaproteobacteria bacterium | reverse complement strand
TCACGCGGAACGCCACCGTGACCGTGTCGCCAACTTTCAGCGGCGAGCTCCCGGAGATGAGAATCCCCGCGGCGCTCACGTCGTTGCACACAGCCCAGACTTGGTTCGACGAGGTATCGACCGTGACAGGGAACCAGAGTGCGTATCGGCTGAACGAGCGCTTTTCCTGCATGCTCTCCTCGAAGTCAGAGCTCAGTAACCGAGATCGAAAGCCTTCGTAGAGACCGACGTCGCCCGGGGCTTCGACTTATCAGGACCGGGCGTCCCCGGAGCTGCTGCGGAACCAGCGCGCGCACCCGCCAGAGGTTTCGCCAGATTGTCGTGCTCGGAGAACACGAGATCGCTTCCTACCGTAAACTCGGTGGGCGAGAAATCGGGTCTCCTCTTTTCGAACTTCGCGGAGTCGACGGCAAAAGCGTCGATTATCAGCGACTGCAGTTGGCCATCGGTGACGGACCAATAGCGTGTTCCGGGGTAGCCGGAGATGGCGCCAAGCCTCCTTAACACGGTGTCCAGGTCACCTCCGTTGAGGGTGCCAACGACCACGGCCACCGAAGTAACCCGCCGCATATTCCATCCAATGCAAGCGGGAAGGCTCCACGTGCCTGGCATCTGCGATACGGTTCCGACCATCACGGCTGGCGCCGATCCCTCGACGGCGGGAGCAGGCGAACTTGGCGCATGACACGCTGCCGAGTTGCTCTCGGGCAGGGGCGTTGATGCGGGCGAGGCGTCCAGGTAGGCATGGGAGGCGAACAGCAGCGCCGCGTGAATGCATCGTCGTACGCAAGTCAATGGCGATACCCCGGTGGCAGGTTGTATGACAGGAGTATACGAGCCTGAGCTTGGCAAGCGTTGGTGTTCTCGCCGCCTTGTGCGAGGGTTTTGCTTTCATGCTCCAGACTTTGTATGGCAAAGTACCAAGGCTTGTTGCGATCTCTGTATTTAGGAGGTTTAGTTGACACCATCGATGTGCACGCGGTTCTATCGAAGCCGCGGTCATTGCGTGTGGTTTTTCGTTGCATCTCTGTGTCCGGTGGTTCACGGAGCCGAGGAACCGCGGGCCCAGGCTGACAATTCGATCGAAGCGATTGTCGTCAAGTCGCAGAAGCTGTCCGTCGAAAGTTTGATCGACCGCAAAGTTTATAGCGTGACCTCGGATGCACAGAGTAGCTTCGGCAGCTTGGGCGATCTATTGTCCAGCATCCCGTCGGTCGACGTGGATCCGAGCGGTATCGTCTCGTTGCGGGGTGATTCCAAAGTCCTCATCCTAATCGATGGCAAACCCTCGAGTCAGTTGGCCGGTGCATCGGCGGGAGATAATCTTCAATCCATTCCCGCCAAGGATATTGTGCGGATCGAAGTGCTCACCACACCGCCTGCACAATTCAAGGCGGATGGCGTGGCGGGCGTCATCAACGTCATTACCCGCAAAGGAGGACCGGGCGGCAGCTCGGCTTCCCTGCAAGCGAGCGCCGGCAACGGCGGTCGTTACGTGTTGGGCGCCGGCGGCAGCTACCGATCAGGTCCATTCTCAGCATCGCTGAGCGCGGGATATCGACAGGACTACCGCGATCGTCGTGTGCAATCGATGGTCCTTGCCTCCGACCTCGTCTCTCACGAACTCAGTGCTAGTCGGAACGAAATGGCCGAACGAATCCGCCGCGAGGTCCCCACAATAAAACTCTCCGGCGAGTATGCGTTGAATGATAGGCAATCCCTGAGCGCGTCCGGCAGTTGGGCTGATCGCGGCGGATTGCGAACCTATTCTCAATCGACGGACAGCCGTTCGCCGCAGAATGTGGTCACGAACGCGGCGCGGCGATCGAGCACCGGACACGATCCGGAAACCGACTTGGATGAAAAACTGTCATTTATGCAAAAGCTGGGGGCCTCCGGCCAATCGCTGGATTTCTCTTTGCATCGATCGACGTCACACCAACTGGAACACTACGATTACATCAACGAGGCCTTTGTTCCGCCCGCCGCTACGTTTTACAATCGCTTGAGCCTGCAGGAAGATCACCGCACCACTGAAATCGGTGCGGACTATTCATTACCCGCGTCGGATACGCTATCACTCAAGTTTGGCTACGCATTCGAACGCGACATCTCGCACTACGGCAATGTCACCGAGTCCCTCGATCCGGCGAGCGGAACTAGTACCATCGATACTTCGCTTACCAATCAATTCCAATTCACTCAAACCACCCATGCACTGTACGGCAGTTATCAGCAAAGCATTGATGTGTGGACCTGGCTGGCGGGCATCAGAGCCGAGGCGACACGAACGGAAGCGCGCCAACTCACCAGCAATGTGGCTACAAAAGCTAACTATTTTGAGATCTACCCGAGCTTACACCTGGACCGTAAGCTCTCCGAGCGTGAGACACTTTCCTTCGGCGCAAGTCGCCGCGTCAATAGGCCCGATCCCGCATCCATGAATCCCTACGTCGATCATGAGTACACGCCGAACTTGAGCGCCGGCAATCCGGATTTGAGGCCGCAGTTCAGTCGCTCATTCGAAGTGGCCTATGGGTATGAGCATACAGGCCGAAGATACGATGTAACGGGCTACTATCGCCGCAACACCGACACCGTCACCGATTTCACCGAATATCTCGGTGGCGGCCTCTCGCTCACTACCAAGACGAATTTACCGAGGGACAAAACGGCCGGATTCGAATTCACGGCGGACGGTCGGCTCATCGAGGGAGTCACTCTCAGCCTGAGCAGTAATGTGTTTTACAGCCAGATTGACGCAACCGCTCTCGGGATCACCGGACTGCAGTCGACGGCAGGAATTAACGCCAAGGTGAAATTGGACTATCGGCCGACCGAATCACAATCGGCACAGATCACGTTGGCAAGAACCGACAAGCGGCTAACTCCTCAAGGCTATGTCAGCGCCATGAATTTGGTGAATCTTGGCTATAAGTATCATTGGGAGTCGGGCCTGAGCGCAGTGGCGACGGTTGCGGACCTCTTAAACGGTCAATTGGTGCATCGCTATTCGTCGTCGCAGGCGCTGACTCTAGACTATCGGCGATCCGTCGTCGGAAGAATCCTGTATGTCGGTCTCGTTTATTCGTTCGGTCGAGCCAGCAAGGATCGTTCACAGGGGTTTGAATACGAGCAACCGCCGTAAAAAGCTTCGGAAACCGCTTGGAGCGCAGCACAGCGCGAACGTGCGCCGTGAAAATATTGACACTGTCGGACGCGCCATATTGGATCAACGCTTATCACGGGCCCATCGTCATCGCAAGCGCCAGCGTGTCGCCAGCCCCGCAATAATGTCCCCTACTAACGCTGCTTCGTCGATCACATCTGCCGTCAATTTCATAACATCTCTAAGAGAACAGCTTCTTCGCCGTTTCGGCAATCAGCCGGCCTTGATGACGCGCGCCCGCGAGGTCAATCTCGCTGGGCTGGCGTTGTCCCTGTCCGCCCGCAATCGTCGTTGCGCCGTAGGGACTGCCGCCGACGATTTCATCCAACGTCATTTGCCCCTGATGACTGTACGGCAACCCAACAATGATCATGCCGTAGTGCAGTAGGTTGGTGATGATGGAGAACAAGGTCACTTCCTGGCCGCCGTGCTGGGTCGCCGTTGAAGTGAACGCACCACCGACCTTGCCGTGCAATGCGCCGCGCATCCACAAGCCGCCCGCCTGATCGAGAAAGCTAGCCATTTGCGAAGCCATGCGGCCGAAGCGGGTGGGACTGCCGACGATGATGGCGTCGTAGTTCGCTAAGTCCTCGACGTTCGCCACCGGAGCTTGCTGATCGAGTTTGAAGTGAGCCGCTTTCGCCACCTCGGCAGGTGTGGTTTCCGGCACACGTTTAATATCGACGCTGGCGCCGGATGAACGAGCACCCTCGGCAATGGCATTCGCCATGGTTTCCATGTGACCGTAGGAGGAATAGTAGAGAACCAATACTTTCGCCATGTGAGTCTCGAGTTGCGAAGGCGGGTGCCAGTGCAAGCAGCATATGCCGGTCAACATTCGGCAACAAGATGGCCTAATCAGAGTAGACTATGCCAAATATATAAGGAATCAGACGTGCTGGACCTCAACGAGGTGCGGATGTTCGTGCAGGTCATACGAGCCGGTAGCTTTGCAGAGGCGGCGCGGCGGCTGGGGGTCCCTCCCAATACCTTGAGCCGGCGCATACGTCAGCTCGAATCCGGCCTCGACACTCGCCTGATGCAGCGATCGACTCGCAAGCTGACATTGACGCCCTCGGGCAATGCCTTCTTCGAGCGCTGTGCGCCTGCGGTGGACGGCGTATTGGACGCGGGAAAGGCGCTGGCTGGCGGCAGTCACACCGCCGCCGGCATGGTGCGGGTTGCGGCGCCCGCCGATTTTCTGGATTTTTTCCAGATCCAGTGGGTGTGGCAATTCCTGTCGGCCCATCCCAAGGTGCGATTGGACTTCGTGCTGAGCGATGCCCGAGCGGACCTGATCGAAGAGGGTATCGACGTCGCCTTTCGCGGCGGCACAGTTTCGGATCGACGGCTGGTGTTTCGCCAGCTGATGATTCAGTCCTTCAAATTGGTTGCGAGTCCCACCTATATACATTTGCGCGGCAACCCCGGCGCCTTGCAGGAGTTGATCCGTCATGATTGTCTGATCGGATCCGGACGGTCGAGTCCGGCGAGTTGGATTCTGCGCGGGCCCGCTGGCAGCGAGGAGGTCAAGGTCGGCGGGCGCTTCAGCGCGAACAGCGCGCGAATTCTCCTTAAGGGTTGCTTGTCCGGCTTAGGCATTGCCCTGCTGCCGAGTGTGTTGATCGCCCCACATCTGCACGCCGGGCGCTTGATTCATGTGTTGCCGGACTACACCCGTGAAGGCGCCGACTTAAATGTGATACTGCCCAGCCGTCAGCAGATTCCCACTGCCGTTTCGGCCTTCGTCGACTTCGCGACGGACAAGCTTCGGACGATGGTAGAAAACCCCCAGCGGAGTGAGCATGGTACAGGGTAAATGGAACATCACCCTCAAGACGCCGATGGGCGATAAATCGGGCGTCCTGGAACTCAATGAGCAGGGCACGCAGCTAACGGGATCGCTGTCGGACGGCGAACACTACGCGGCGATCACCGACGGCAAGATTGCGGGCAACCGGCTCAGCTGGTCTGCAAAGATCACGAAGCCCATGAAGATGAATATTAAATTCACCGCCACGGTCGACGCCGATCGCATCAGCGGCGACGCCAAGCATTTGCTGGGCAAGGCGACGTTCACCGGGACTCGCGCCTAGCAGCGCGGCTATTGAATGGGCCAGTAAATCTCGGTCCGTAATTTTTCAGCCGGCGTAGTGCCGGGATCGTCGATGTACCACGATATCGCGGGCGCAGCGGCTGTGTATGCATGTGCGGCCATGAACGCACGATAGGCGTCGTAGGTCTTAGGCATGGTGTCGTACGGTCCTATGTGAGTGGTCTTGAGTGCTTTGCCCGCATAACTCTGCACGACGCGCACATTGTCGCCCGCGCTCACCTGCGCACGCTCGATGGGCATGCCCGCTTGAAAGTTGAACGTGGTAGCCGTCTGTTCGCCGTCGATACCGAGCGGGGCGCCGGCGCGCTGCAGTTTGTTCTTTGCCATGAATTTGCCGATCTGCCCGTAGCCGTCGGCATAGGCTTTCGAAATCGAGGCCGTGTCCCAGGGCGAGGTCTCGCTCACGACGAGAATGGGCACTGCTTTGAGCTCAACCTGCTCCGCGGTGAAGCCGGTGATGTCGATATTCGGCATGCCTTCGACCAGGCTTTTCAATTTGTTCAATCCCGTTTCATAGTCCTTGCCGATCATCCGATCCATCATCAACCCAAAGTAATGCGCGATCGGGCTTGGCCCCATGTCGATATCCAGTGTCCACGTGACGTGCGTCGAGGATCCGATGGGCGCCAATAGCAAGGCGGACTTCGCCACTCCCATCTTGCCGAAGTCGAGATCGCTGGCAACGGATTCGTTGAGGGTCGAGGCGGTGATCACTTGAGTACCCGAACCCACTTTGTCATTGCCGGCCCAAACGAGCTTGGCGCCGACTCCGTCGCGCGGGCCCTCTGTGGTTTGATGCACGTTCGGATCCAAGTCCTGCCAGGGCGACCACTTCGGAAACAGCTGAAACGAATTGACCGTGGCATAGACCAAGCTCGCCGGCCGCGCAATGGTTATCGAGCGCGACACGCGCGTGTTGCGCGGTAGCAGAAGTCCGATGACCGCGAGTACGACGAGTACTGCGACTACGATGATGAGGATTCTTTTGAGCACAATCCCTCCGGCGCTTTTTTGGGGGTATCCCCGCCTATTGTACGGCGATCCCCTAGCAGATGCGCCTTCGAATCATATCCTTCAGCTTCCGTCCCGCAAGCCGATACCGGATATGGACCATGCACATTTTGAAACGCCTAATTGGCCGCGCCGACGGTCCGCTGCTGCACGGAATACTGGCGGGATGCGTCATCATGGCGATTTCCTCCCTCGGCTTGTTATTCATTTGGCATTCGGCGCGAGAGGCGCAACTCGATGCCGTACGCACCGAGCTCAAGCAGCTGGCCCGGGTAGCTGCCACTCTGCTCGATGGCGACAGGCATCGGCTGCTCAAGTCGCAAGCTCAAGCCGGCAGCCCCGAACACTTGCATCTGCTGGCGCCGCTCGTCAAATTTCACAAGGCCACTTCAGGCATCATCTATGTCTACACGGCCATTCTAGATGGCGGTCGGATTTACTACATTCTAGGCACGGACTACTTGTATCGGGTGGACGGCGACAGCGAAGTTCCCGACCCGATCAAGGCGCCGCATGACACATGGGATCCGACACTGCGCCGTGCGCTCGAACGGCATGAGGTTGCGGTCAACGAAGAGCCCGTAAAGGAGACCGTGCGCAGCTACATGAGCGCCTACGCGCCGTTCTACGACTCGCAGGGCGGTTTCGTCGGCGTCGTCGGCGTCGACATGTGGGTGCGTGATTTCGACGCGCGCATCGCCGCGATTCGTCGGGCCGGAATCGGCGCCGTCGCCGCCGTCGCCGTGCTGTCCGTGCTCACCGGCTTCGTGGTGTTCCGCCTGAGCGGCGCGGCCTCGCGGTCCCGGCGCGCGATCGAATCATTCAAGCGCGGCTGGCGGAGGCAAAACAGCAGGCGGAGATGCATGCGCAACGCGCCGAAGCAGCGTCGAAGTCGAAAAGCGATTTTCTCGCCATGATGAGCCACGAGATTCGCACTCCCATGAACGGCGTGCTGGGCTTCGCCAAGCTGCTGCTCGACACTCCATTGAGCTCCGAGCAGCGTGAATTCGCCGAAACCGTAGAGCGCTCGGGGAATGCGCTGCTGGCCCTCATCAACGACGTGCTCGACTACTCGAAAATAGAAGCCGGCCGGATGACCGTGGAGCAGATCGATTTCGATCTGCGCTCGGTATGCGAAGAGATTCCTGCGATATTGCAGGCCGCGGTGGCGGAGCGGGGCCTGTCCATGAGCCTGATTTACGACGCGGCGCTGCCCCGCTACCTACGCGGCGATCCGGTGCGCATCCGTCAGGTGTTGCTCAACTTGGCGGGCAACGCCGTCAAATTCACTGAACGCGGCGCCATTCGCCTCGAAGTAGCGCGGCTGGACCCAGACCACATCAAGGTCAGCGTCACCGACACCGGCATCGGCATCACCAAAGAGCAACTGGACCGGCTGTTCCAGCGCTTCACGCAGGCCGACTCATCGATCACACGGCGCTACGGCGGCACAGGGCTGGGGCTTGCCATCAGCAAAACGTTGGTGGACCTCATGGGCGGGCGCATCGGGGCCGAGAGCGTGCCGGGCACCGGCTCGACGTTCTGGATTGAACTGCCGCTCGTCGCCGCGCATCAAGCGCCGGGCACCGCAGTGCCGGGCTCGGGAGCGGCACCAGCCGCCATGGCACCAGCCGCCACGGCACCAGTGAGGCTAGCCGTTGCCGCCGAGCAGAGCGCCGGCCGGCTGCTGCTGGTCGAGGACAATTTCGTCAACCAGCGGGTTGCCGTCTACATGCTGAGCAAGTTAGGACATCGAGTCGACGTGGCCATGCATGGGAGGGAGGCGATCGACATGCTGAGCAAGGCACACTATGGCCTGGTTCTCATGGATTGTCAGATGCCTGAAATGGACGGCTTCGAAGCGACCCGGCTGATTCGCGATCAAACATCCAGCGTGCTGGACCATGGCGTGCCCGTGGTGGCGATGACGGCCAATGCATTTCCAGAGGATCGGGCACGGGCTCTCGCCTGCGGCATGAATGACTTTCTGGCGAAGCCGGTGGACCGCGCGGTGCTGGCCGCGGCGCTCGAGAAATGGCTGAAGCCGGCCGAGGAAAAGAGCCCCTGCGCCCCCGTCGCTTGACAGCATTGAGGCCGGCAGCGCTCAGCTAGAGCTGCTGTCGCTCAATTCGCCGGTCGCCGATTGAATGTAGTTCTGCAGCCCCATCTTGTCGATGAGCCCCAATTGCTCCTCGATGAAATCGATGTGCTCTTCCTCGCTCTTCTGTATGAGGACAAGCAGTTCGCGAGTGACATAGTCCTTGACCGATTCGCAGTGCGCGATCGCCGCGTCGTACAGCGGATGGGCCGCCATCTCGCGCTTCAGATCGCACAACAGGATTTCCTTGACGTCTTCGCCAAGGAACAGCTTGCCGAGGTCTTGCAGATTGGGCAGCCCTTCAAGGAAAAGAATGCGCTTGACCAGCCGGTCCGCATGCTTCATCTCATCGATCGATTCCTCGTACTCGAGCTTGCCGAGGCGCTTCATGCCCCAGTTGTCGAGCATGCGGGCGTGCAGGAAATACTGATTGATGGAGGTGAGTTCGTTCTTCAATGCCTGATTGAGGAACTCCAATACTTTCTCGTTGCCCTGCACAATGGCTCCTTATGGGATGCGCGCGGGAGCGCTTCGCAGCCGAAGATTGTATGCCCGAAGCGCCCCTGCGGCCATCATTCGAGATTGCTAGACGGCGAATTCCGTGCTGGACGAGGTGAAACAGGCGGCCGCGAGTGCCGCTGAGTCGGAGCGAGAATCAAGGGCGTTGAGCGACTCGGACAGTGTGGCCCTTGCCTCGGGCACGCATTTGCCGCAGCAGCTGCCCACGCCGAGCGCACGGTTGAGATCCCGTAGGCTGCTCGCTCCGCCTCTGACTGCGGACCGGATGTGGCGGTCAGATACCGCCTTGCAGATGCATATAATCATGGTCCTATTGTGAACGCGAATACGAATGATTGTCAATAGCATCCAATTTGACTTAAGGAAGGCTTTACCCGGGGGCCTATTGTGTTAAATAAATGGGCTCGGAACGAGAAGGGCAGGAATGAGGAGACAGCGGTGACAAGAATGGGAATGCGGGGAACGGCAGGGGTCACCGCCTGCGCGGTAATGCTGATGGGCGGGTGTGGAAAGCCGGGGGGCGGGCAGTCGGCGCCGCCGCCGCCGCAGGTCACCGTGGCTCAGGTACTGGAGAAAAAGGTCAAGGAATGGGATGAGTTCACCGGCCGCTTGCAGGCGGTGGAGACAGTCGAAATCCGCCCACGGGTCTCGGGCTATATAGATAAGGTCGCGTTTACCGAGGGCAGCCAGGTTAAACGCGGCGACCTGTTGTTCATCATCGACCCGCGGCCCTACAAAGCCGAATACGATCGCGCCGCCTCCGACGTTAAACGCTACAAGACCGCGCTCGATCTGGCGCGTATCGAATTAGTCCGGGTGCAGCGCCTCAAAGACAGCGGCGCCGTTTCCGAGGAGGAGTTGGACGAGCGCAAGAGCACCGTTGCGCAAGGCGACGCCAATGTCGCCGGCGCGCAGGCTGCCCTCGAAACTGCCTCGCTCAATTTGGGTTTCACGCGGGTTACTAGCCCGATCGACGGGCGGGTGAGCCGCGCCGAAGTGACGCGCGGCAATCTGGTCACGGGCGGCATCAACGGCGGCACCTTGCTGTCCTCGGTGGTGTCGCAGGATCCGATCTATATCTATTTCGACGGCGATGAACAGACGTACTTGAAATACACCCAAATGGCGCGCACCGGTGAGCCCAAGCTCGCGCAATGCGCCGAATCCGGTGCAGGTGGGGCTTGCCAATGAAGAGGGATTTCCGCACGCCGGCACCATGGATTTCGTCGACAACCAGCTCAATCCATAAACCGGCACGATCCGTGCGCGTGCGGTGCTGCCCAACAAGGATGGCTTTTTCACGCCCGGCTTGTTCGCGCGCGTGCAATTGCTGGGCAGCGGTGAACACCAGGCGATCTTGATCGAAGATCGGGCGGTGAACACCGACCAGAGCCAAAAATACGTGCTGCTGCTGGGCGCGAACAATCAAATCGAATATCGCGCAGTTAAGTTGGGCCGCGTCATCGACGGTCTGCGCGTCGTCAATTCCGGATTGAAGGCCGGCGATGTCATCGTTGTGAACGGCGCACAGCGAGTCCATCCGGGAGTCACGGTGACGCCGCAGAAGGTCATCATGGGCGCGAACGGCGCGGAGGATGGGGCGGCCCATGCCGCTGCGGCGCCTGCACCCGAACAGGCGAAGAAATAAGCGGGCACGGCGATGAACATCTCTTCTTTCTTCATTGAGCGGCCGATATTCGCCACCGTGCTCGCCATCATCATCACGGTGGCGGGCCTGCTGGCCATGCCGTCCTTGCCGATCAGCGAATATCCCGAGATTGTGCCGCCCACCGTGGTGGTCAGCGGCCAGTATCCGGGAGCCTCCCCCAAGACCATCGCCGAGACCGTCATTACTCCTCTCGAGCAGCAGATCAACGGGGTCGAGAATGCGATCTACACAAATTCCACGGCCACTCCTGACGGTACCTTTTCCATCACGGTGACGTTCAAGCTCGGCACCGACCTCGATATCGCGCAGGTGCAGACGCAGAACAGGGTGGCGCAGGCGGATGCGCGCCTGCCCGATGTGGTGCGGCAGATTGGCCTCGTGACGCAGAAGCGCTCGCCCGACCTGACCATGGTGGTGTTCCTGCGTTCCAAGGATGGCCGTTACGATTCTCTGTACCTGCGCAATTACGCGGTCATTCAAATCAGGGACGTGCTGGCGCGCCTGCATGGCATGGGCGATGTGCGGGTGTTCGGCTCGGGCGACTACGCCATGCGGCTGTGGCTGGATCCCGGCAAGATTGCAGCGCGCTTTCTGGATGTGGATCAAGTGCTGGCCGCGGTGCGCGAACAGAACGTGCAGGTGGCGGCGGGCCAGATCGGCGGCCAGCCATCGCTTCCCGGCACCCAGTTCGAATACATCGTCAACGCACAGGGGCGGCTGCAAACCGAGCAGGAGTTCGGCAGCATCGTCGTCAAGAGCGGTGCGAACGGTGAGACCACGTACTTGCGCGACATTGCGCGCATTGAACTCGGTCCGGACAACTATGCGCTGCGCAGCATGCTGGATGGTGCGCCGGCGGTGGCGATTCCCGTATTCCAGCTGCCCGGTGCGAATGCCCTGCAGCTGTCGGATGCCGTGCGCGCCACCATGAAGGAGTTGGCGAAGAGCTTCCCGGAGGGCGTCAGCTAGGAAATCGACTACGACCCCACGGTATTCGTGCGCAGTTCCATCGAGGCAGTGGTGCATACGCTGTTCGAAGCGGTGGGGTTGGTGGTGCTGGTCGTGGTGGTGTTCCTGCAGAGTTGGCGCGCCAGCGTCATCCCGCTGGTGGCCGTGCCGGTGGCCATTATCGGCACATTGGCGGCGCTGTTGCTGGCGGGATTCTCGATCAATTCGCTGACCCTGTTCGGCCTGGTGCTCGCTACCGGCATCGTGGTCGACGATGCCATCGTGGTGGTGGAGAACATCGAGCGCAAGATCGAGGAGGGATTGAACCCGCATGCGGCGGCGCATGCCGCCATGGGCGAGGTGACTCGGCCCATTATTTCGATTGCCCTGGTGCTATGTGCGGTGTTCGTTCCGGTGGCCTTCGTCACCGGGCTGACCGGCCAGTTCTATCGCCAATTCGGCATCACCATTGCGGCCAGCACCATCATCTCGACCTTCAACTCGCTGACTCTGTCGCCGGCGCTGGCGGCGCTGCTGCTGAAACCGAGGAACGCGTCGCCGGATGCCTTCCAGCGCGGGATCAATCGCGTCTTCGGCGGCTTTTTCAAGCTGTTCAATCGGGGTTTCGAGAGGGCTTCGGAGGGTTACGGACGCGGTGTGCGACGCATTGCGGCGATCCGGTTCGTGGTACTCGGGGTGTTCGCCCTGCTGCTGGTCGCGACCTGGGGAATTTTTAACATCGTGCCGGGCGGCTTCATCCCTGCGCAGGACAAGCAGTACCTCATCGGCTTCTCGGGACTGTCGGTGCAGGGATTCGTCAATCTAAGCAATGCCGCGGTGCTGTTCTTTCCGCTCACGCCCTTCGATGAGCGCACCACCAAGTCCCTGTCGGCCGGCGCCATCGCCGAAGAGCTCAACAAAAAATTCAGCTCCATCCAGGATGCGGTGATATTCGCCGTGCCGCCACCGCCCGTGCAGGGCTTGGGCAACACCGGCGGCTTCAAGCTCTTTCTGCAGGATCGCGCCGCACATGGCTACGATGAACTCGCGCGCGTCACGGCCGAGGTGTTGAACAAGTCGCGGCAGCAGCGCGAGCTCAATCCCTACGCCACCTACTCGACGTTTCAGAACAGCGTGCCGCAGCTGTTCGCCGACGTGGACCGCGTCAAGGCGAAGAACCAGGGGGTGCCGCTGTCGAATGTATTCGACACCTTGCAGGCTTACTTGGGCTCGGTGTATGTCAACGATTTCAATCGCTTCGGCCGAACTTACCGCGTATATGCCCAAGCCGAGCCGCAATTCCGCAGTCAGCCCGAAGACATTGCGAACTTGAAGATGCGCAATCTGCAGGGCGACATGGTGCCCATGGGAGCAGTGGCGGATATTCGATTCGCGGCAGGGCCCGATCGCGTGTCGCACTACAATGTGTATTTGGCCTCGGATATCAACAGCGCGGGCTCGCCCGGCACCTCGTCGAGCCAGGCTTCCGCGGCCATGGAGCGCGTGCTCAAGGAGACGCTGCCGAATGGTTTCGGCTACGAATGGACCGACCTGACCTATCAGCAGAAATCGGCGGGCAACACGGCCCTCTTCGTCTTCCCGATCTGCGTCATGCTGGTGTTCTTGATTCTCTCTGCGCAGTACGAGAGCTGGGCGCTGCCGCTGTGCGTGATTCTCATCGTGCCCATGTGCCTGCTGTCGGCGATGTCGGGCGTGTTTCTAAAGGGATCGGACAACAACGTGCTGACCCAGATCGGCTTCATCGTGCTGGTCGGGCTCGCCTGCAAGAACGCCATTCTGATCGTGGAATTTGCGCGCGAGCGGGTCGAGCACGGCTTGGCGCCGATCGAGGCCGCCATCGAAGCGTGCCGTCTGCGCCTGCGGCCCATCCTGATGACGTCCTTTGCCTTCATTATGGGCGTGATTCCGCTGGTGACAGCCAGCGGCGCCGGCAGCGAAATGCGCCAGGCCATCGGCGTTGCGGTGTTTTCCGGCATGTTGGGTGTAACCTTCTTCGGGCTGTTTCTGACCCCGGTATTCTTTGTGACTATCGAAACATGGCTGGAGAAGCGCAGGCATGTGGGACATGGGGAGCAAACCCGTGCGTAACCTCATGTGTGGTGCAGCAGTGGCGGCCGTTCTCGTGGGCTGTGCAGTGGGTCCCAACTACCATCGTCCCGAGACGCCGGTCGATGCGCAATTCGCAAACGCCGGCGAACCCGGCTTGGGGCAAGGGGACAGTGTCGAACGCTATTGGGACCGGTTCGCCGATCCTCTGCTCAACGGCCTGATCGACGATGCCTTGGCGCACAACAAAGACTTGGGCGTGGCCGCGGCCAATCTGCAGGCGGCGCGCGCCGCGCGGCGCCTGGCCGGGTTTGATCTGTTTCCGACGGTCACGCTGGCCGGCGGCTACAGTCATGTACTCGAATCGGCCCAGCAGCTGCCCGGCGTGGACCGGCGCGACCGCGAATTCGACAATGCACAGGGCGGCTTCGACGGCCTGTGGGAGCTCGATTTGTTCGGCAGGGTCAGGCGCAACGTCGAAGCGGCGCGCGGCGATCTCGCTGCGAGCGCGGCAACGCTGCGCGATGCCCGAGTCAGCGTCATCGCCGAAGTAGCGCGAGATTATTTCATCTTACGCGGCCTGCAGGACCAATTGGCGCTGACCCTGCGCAATGCGGACAACCAAGAGCGCACGGCGAAGCTTACGCACACTCGATTGGAGGCGGGCCGAGGCAACGAGCTTGACACCGCGCGCGCCGAGGCACAGTGGCAGACCACCTTGGCGTCCGTCCCGACCTTGCAGGCTTCGATTGCGACGACCACCTATCGATTGAGCGTGCTGACCGGTCGGCAACCGACGGCATTGGGCGAACGGCTGTCGCCGCAGGCGCCGATGCCCAATCTGCCCGTCCTGAACGCCATCGGCACGCCGGAGCAGCTGCTGCGGCACAGACCCGATGTGCGCGTGGCCGAACGCCGGCTGGCGGCCGCGACGGCCCGCGTCGGCGTCGCGATGGGCGACCTGTTTCCCAAGGTCACGATGATCGGTGAGGTGGGCTACTCGGCGCCGACCTTCGGCGATTTTGGATCGGCAGATGCGCGCTTCTTCTCGGTGGGGCCGAGCATTTCCTGGGCGGCTTTCGATCTCGGCCGGGTGCAGGCGCGAATCAAGTCGGCTAGGGCGCAGACCGATGCGGCGCTTGCCGCCTATGAAGGGTCGGTGCTGAATGCGCTCGAAGATACGGAAGGCGCTCTGATCACTTACGGCCGCTCGCAGACACGGCGCGAGGCTCTGCGAGTGGCCGCGGCAGCCAGCGACAAAGCGGCCGACTTGGCTCAGAAACGCTTCGAAGGCGGTTTGATCGACTTTCTCGAAGTACTGGATGCCGAGCGCACGGCATTGAGTGCCGAATTGCTGCTGTCGCAAAGCCGCACCGATAGCGCTACTTCTCTGATCGCGGTGTACAAGGCGCTGGGAGCCGGCTGGACGGTGTCCGAGGCAAGTCCCTAGACGAGTTCTGCGATAATGGCGGGGTCGATACCGCGACGAATTCAAGATGAGACACCCAATGAAGATTTTCTCCTGGAACGTCAACGGCATACGCGCCGTGCTGAAGAAGGGGCTGTTCCAGCCCTTTCTCGACAAATATAAGCCCGACGTGGTTTGCCTGCAGGAGACCAAGGCCGAGCGCGGACAATTCGAGATCGATCTGCCCGACTATTGTGAGTACTGGAATTCCGCGGTGAAGAAGGGCTATTCCGGCACGGCGATTTTCTCCAGGCAGGAACCGCTGTCTGTGGTCAACGGTTACCCGCGCGAGTTTGCGCAAGGCTTTACGTTTGCCGACGAACTGCAGCGCGACAGCGCCGAAGAAGGCCGCGTCATGACGGCGGAATTCAAGAGTTTTTACGTCGTGACCGTGTACACGCCGAACGCCAAGGATGACCTGAGCCGTTTGAGCCTACGCTTCAAGCACTGGGATCCGGCCTTTCTCGCCTATTGCCGTCAGCTGGAAAAAACCAAGCCCGTAATCTTCTGCGGCGACCTCAATGTCGCGCATACGGAACTCGACCTCGCCAATCCCAAACCGAATCGCGGCAAGAAGGGCTTCACGGACGAAGAGCGCGCAGGTTTCCAGAATTTCGTCGATGCGGGTTTCGTCGACACTTTCCGGCTGTTCACTCAGGGCAATGGGCATTATTCGTGGTGGAGCCATTTCGCGAATTCGCGGGCGCGCAACATTGGGTGGAGAATCGACTACGTGCTGGTGTCGGCAAAATTACGCGGCGCGGTCAAGAGTGCCGAAATTCATCCCACTGTCCTGGGCAGCGACCACTGTCCGGTCAGCATCACACTCGATGCTTAAGGCCGCGGGCGCGCACTGGCGCGGAGCGCCGCTCGCAGCCGTGCTGTTCGACCTCGACGGCACGCTGCTCGATACCCTGGCGGATATCGCGTTGGCGTTGAATCGTGCGCTGCTCGAGTATGGCTGCGAATCACTGGCGCAGAAAGACGTGCGCGGCATGATAGGCCGCGGCGCGCCGATTCTGATCGAACGGGCTGCGGCCGCCCATGGCCGCGCCTTTGATGCAGCGACCCAGGCCGCCATGGTGCAGCGTTTTTTTCACTATTACGGCGAACTGGAGGAGTCGCACGAGGACAGCGCGCGCCCGTACGCCGGCGCGGCCGAATTGCTGCGCAGCCTGCATGACTCGGGCCTCGGTATCGCGGTGGTTACCAACAAGCAGCACCGATTCGCCAGCGCGCTGCTCACTCGGCTGGGGCTTTGCGGCTGGGTGGATGTCGTGGTTGGCGGGGACACCTGTGCGCGCCGCAAGCCGGACCCGCAGCCGCTGCTGTTTGCCTGCGAGTCTCTGCACGCCCTGCCGTTCAATTCTCTAATGGTCGGCGACTCGGTCAACGATGTGCATGCGGCGCGGGCCGCCGGCATCCCCGTGGTATGCGTTTCCTACGGCTACAACGAGGGCCGGGATGCGCGCACCTTGGAATGCGACGCGCTGATTGATTCGCTGGCGGAGCTTCCGGCGCTGCTCGAGGCCGAGCGGCCGGCGGAGAAGCGCTGATAGAATGGCCCGTTCGGGTTGACCAATTCAGGTTCACGTGTTCGCTCATGTTTTGGGTGTTCGTATGCCGAGTGTTCTATTACTGGCCGTCATGGTCTGCTGCATGGGCCGGACGTTCGCGGCCGAGCCACCCAGCCGCTACGGCGTGGACGCGCCGGAACTGGCGCGCCTGGGCGAGCACGCCGTCGGAGTGAGGACCTTGCATCTGGTGCAGCATGGCCAGATCGACGTACTCGCTTTTGACGCCGCCAAGGGATCAGCACCGCTTACGGACCGGGCCCTGACCGTGGAACTTTGGTATCCGGCAACGCGGCAGCCGACGCTCAAACCCGTGCAGTACTCGGCCAGCCTGCCCTCCGAACCGCCGGCTGCGCCGGCGGGGTTTTCGATTCCCGGAATCGCCGTGCGCGACGCGCCGCCCCTAGGTACGGGATATCCTTTGGTGATCGTCTCGCATGGCTACAGCAATGATCCGCTCGCGATGACGTGGCTGACGGAAAACCTCGCCTCGAAAGGTTACGTCGTCGCTGCCATCCATCACGAGGATCCGCCCATTACGGATCGCAGCCGTTTTGCCGGTCCGCTGATGCGCCGGCCCCTCGACATCGCCTTCGTGGCGCAAACTCTGCAGACCACACTGGGCGTCGATCATCTCGTGGATCCCGCGCGCACGGCGCTGATCGGCTATTCCATGGGCGGATACGGTGTACTGACAGTCGCCGGTGCGGCGCTCGATCCGAACGGCGGCGCGGTCAAGCTGGTACCGGGAGGCTCGCTGCTGCCGTTCGCACGCGGCGGCACCCTGCGCGATTCGATCAGCGTCAAGGGTCTGCGCGCGGTGGTGGCCATTTCACCCGCCGGCGCCGGCGCCTTGGCCTCGTGGGGCGATGAAGGCCTGCGCATGATTACGGCGCCGCTCCTGTTCATCGCGGGTGATGATGATAGAACCGTGGACTACACCACCGGTGCGCGCGCGATGTTCGATGCGGCGAGCGCGGCGCACCGCTATCTGCTCACGTTCAAGGGCGCCGGGCATGCCCTCGGCTTGAGTCCGGTTCCGGACGCCATGCGGCAGCGGCTCTGGGATCAGGATTGGTTCGAAGATCCGGTGTGGCGCAAGGATCGCATCACTGCGATCAACGCGCATTTCATCACGGCGTTTCTGGATCTTTACGTTAAGGGGGACCAGAGCCGCGCCGCCTATCTCGATGTGCCGGTGGCTGAATCGGCGGCAGGCAAATGGTCCCCCGCGACACCGCCCTTGGACTATGACGCCTACAGTCCCGGCGGCTCTGATATCACCCTGTGGAAGGGCTTTCAACGCAACCATGCGTCTGGATTGCTGCTGCTGCAGGCCCAGGCCAGATGACGCCGCTAGCACACGCTGCTCCCGAAGAAATCGGTCTGTCTTCGGCACGCCTCGCTCGTTTAGGCGAGGTGCTGCGCGGCGAGATTGAGCGCGGACGTGTGCCGGGTGTGGTCGCGCTGATCGCGCGCCGCGGCCGGTTGGGCTATTTCGAAAGCTTTGGCGTACGTGATCCGGTGAGCGGCGCGCCCATGGCGAAGGATTCGATTTTCCGCATCTATTCCATGACCAAACCCATCACCTCCGTGGCCGCGATGATGCTATGGGAGGAGGGCAAGTTCCTGCTCAGTGACTCCATCGCCCAATACCTGCCGGAGTTCTCAAACCTGCAGGTAGCAGTGGAACGCGGCGGGGCGATGCAGCGGGTTCCCGCTGATCGCGTCATCACCATTCAGGATTTGCTGCGCCATACCTCCGGTCTCACTTACGAATTTCGCGGCTCCGGCGCCGTGCATAAAATGTACATGAGCGCGAAGGTGTACAGCCGTTCGCAGAGCGGCGCCGATCAGGTGGCCACGCTTGCCAAGATGCCGCTGCTGCATCAACCCGGAACGCAGTGGGAATATAGCCGGGCCACCGACGTCGTCGGCCGGCTCATCGAGGTGTTGTCGGGAGTGCCGCTGCGGGCGTTTTTCGAGCGCCGGATTCTGGCGCCGCTCGGTATGGCCGATACGGCATTTCACGTGCCGCCGCA
>JANXZQ010000275.1 GCA_025355445.1 Gammaproteobacteria bacterium | reverse complement strand
CGCTTTTTCGAGGCAATCTGCAGCCACAACAGCGGCCGCCTCACAAACAACTCGGTCGGCATCAGATGGATGTGGACGCGATTCGCAAACTGCATCAGATAAAAGCCGATCAATCCCATGTCATGGGTGAGCGGCATCCAGCTCAAAGTCACATCCTGATCGCTGAACTTGCCCGCCGCCGTGGCGCCTTGCGTGTTGGCGAGCAAATTGCCGTGGGTGAGCATCACGCCCTTCGGTTCGCTGGTCGAGCCGGAGGAGAACTGAATGAAGGCCAGATCGTGCGGCGCAGGCCGATACAGCTTGCCGGGCCGCGAGACGTCGGTGATGGACTCCACCAGAAAGCTGCGCGACTTTAGATCCTCGAAAACATCGGTTTCGCCCACCTGTGCGGCAAGCGCCTGCAACCGCTCCAGATTCTTCGCGTCGGTATACAACAGCGGCCTGCCCAGTTTGCGCGCAACCCGCAGCAGCTTGTGGCGGTGCTCGTCGCTGATGCCGACCGCGAGCGGCACAGGCACGATACCGCCGCAAACGGCCGCCCAATAGCCATCGAGGAATTGCTCATTGCTGCTCAAGAAGATGATCATCTTGTCGCCGCGCTGCGCACCCATGGCTTGCAGGTGGTACAAAATTCCCAGTGCGCGCGTGTACACATCGCCGTACGGCACGCGCCGCTCGGAGTTCTCACCTTCGACGTAGGTGACGGCGCGATCGACGGCGCGATTGCTCTCCAGGATGTCGACCAGGGTCGTGTAACCGGCCAGTCTGCTTACGTCGTTCATCTTGTTTGTACCGTCATCATGAGATTGGATCGAGGGCGTAAATTAATTTGTGCCTCCAGTTCAATGGGCTCGCTACCTGCGCGGTTCAGCCGAAAGCGCCGCGACATGGCGTGCACATGCACCAGCATCTCGAACATCGCGATGTTTTCGCCGATGCAATGCCGCGGACCGACTGCGAACGGGATGTAGGAAAACTTATGGCGCTCCGCGGCATCGATGCCGGCAAAGCGTTCCGGCTTGAATTCTTCGGGATCGCTCCAAAACGCAGGATGCCGGTGCAGCATGTAGGGGCTGATGAATACATCGGTGCGCGGCGCGATGGCATAGCCGCCCAGTTCGTCGGCCGCGAGGGTGCGACGCGTAATGAGCCACCCCGGCGGGTACAGGCGCAACGCCTCCTGCAGCACCTGGTGCGTGAATGCCAGAGACTCCGCTGCGGCCAGTCCCAGAGTTTCATCGCCGCTGACTCGATCGGCCTCTGCGTGCAACTGCGCCTGCGTGTCGGGGTGCTGACTGATGAGATACCAGGTCCAGGTGAGCGCCGCCGCCGTAGTCTCATGTCCGGCAACGATCAGGGTCAGCACCTCGTCGATCAGCTCCTTGTCGCTCATGGCCTCGTCGTTATCGCGATCCCGGCTTGCCATCAGCATCGCGAGGAAATCGAAATGCTCTTCAGGCTCACGGCGGCGGCGGTTGATCAGTTCCTGCACCAACTTCGTCAGCGAGCGAAATCGAAACGCGAATTTCAGGTCGCGGTTCTGCTCTTTGGCGACCACTTGGAAGGGATTGGCGCCGAGTTGTTTCTCCAGCCGGTCAAGGTCGCTGCCAAAGATGGAGCGCAGTACGATTTCCAAGGTTAATTCGCTGGTATCGTCGCTGATGTTGACCGCCTCACCGCGCACCGCCTTGTCGGCCCAGCGTGCGGCGAATTTGTCGTTGACCTCGCGGATCAGCTTGCTGAATTGATCAATGACCCGGCGATGAAAGGAGGGTTGCATCATGCGCCGCTGCCGGCGCCAAAAATCGCCCTCGCTGGTCATGATGCCGTTGCCGAGCAGGATCTTGACCCGATCCATGCCCTCACCCTTGGTGTAGTTGCGATGATTCGACAGCAGCACCCGTTTAATGTCGTCCGGATGGTTGATGACGTAGTTATAAACACCTCGGGCAGGCGCGAACACCCGATACAGGTCGCCGAATTCGGTGAAATAGCGGCGCAGGCGCGCCAACGACTCATCGCTGCCGGCCAAATCGAAACCCTCGGCGGGACCGGGGGGCATAGCTAGGGTTTGCATGTTCATATTGTAACGTAGGCGCGCAGGACCCTACGCTCTTGCGGAGCGCGGCGGCGTTCTCGACAATGCCTGCGTGAAGGAAAAACCCGACGGCGGCCTGCGAAACACGATTTACGATCAGCAAACCCGTTCCGGCAGGCGGCTGACGCGCGGCCGCCTGCTGCTCTACAAGGCGCTGGTGCCGCTCAGCGTCTGGTTGATACGGCTAGTCGTGAATTGGTCCCGGGCTCAGCGCGTGATCGGCGCTGAACACATCACGACAGCGCTCCAACAGGCGCCCTCGTTCATTCCGGTCTACTGGCATCAACACACGCTCCTTTGCGTCAAACATCTGCTCGGGCAGCGCAGCGCCGGATTGAAATTGGGGTTCTTGATTTCGCCGTCCGTGGATGGAGAGATAGGCGCGATGATCGTGCGAAAATTGGGCGGCGAGGCGATCCGGGGCTCGTCCACGCACACCGGGGCGCGGGCGCTGCGCGACTACTACCAAGCGCTGGCGCACGACGGGCTGTCTCCGGCGATCACGCCTGATGGCCCACGAGGCCCGCCTTGGAAGTTCAAGCCCGGGGCGGTGTTGCTGGCTCAGATGTCCGGGCGGCCCATCATTCCCTTGAGCTACGCCGCTTCCCGCGCCTGGAAGATCCAGTGGGATCGTTTCATCATTCCCTGGCCATTGTCGCGGATCGTCATTGCCGTCGGCGAACCGGTGTACGTGCCCAAGGGGTTGGATGCAGCCGGCCTGGAGCGGCTGCAGTTGGACATGGAACAGCGGCTGCGAGCGGCCTTTGAGATTGCACAGGCAGGCCTGGGTGGGGTAAGTAGCAAGCCCTAACAATACAATCGCTTAGCTTGTATTCCTTACAACTTGTGCGAGAATCCAGGTGCATGTGACACTGGCAAGGCCAAGGAACTGTGTGACGCATTCGGTTTTTTGTGGAAATCCAGTGGCAAACTGTTGATCTATAACCGCAACTATCTTCCGGGGATGTCCGAAGGCGCATGGCAATAGCTCCCCACGATCCCCGCCATCCGGACTTAAGCGCCTCGGACGTACTGTCTCCGCAAACTTGGCCCACACCCGGCAATCGCCCCGCCGTCGGCCTCGATGTGATCTGCACCAAAATTGCAGTCGACTTCCAATCGATGACAGCGGTAACGGCGGCCGCAGTGATCGGCGTCGATTTAGAGCTGCTGCGCGAGGCGACGCGCACCGACGCCGCTTTTCATATTCACCTGGATGCCGAATCCGGACAATTTCACGATATTCAGGTGGCACGCAGCATGCTCGCCACCGGCAACCCGGAACAGCTGCTCGGTCAGTCCTTCGACGCTTTCCCGTGGCTGCAATCGCGCCTGGCGCCGCTGCGGGTCTCGGAACTGCGCGATACGGCCAAGCCCCGCGATGACCAGAGCGAGGACGCCGCCGTTTGGAGCCACCTCGGCATCGGATCGGTGCTCATCATCGGCTACTTCATCGAAGGCCGTGCGGCAGGGCTTCTCGGCATTGCCGGCGCGCGCCCGCGCGAGAACTGGGAAGTACAGCTGCACCTCCTGATGAAGCTGGTCGGCAGCAGTCTTGCCACGGGCCTGGAGCGCATCGAAATTCAGCGCCAGTTGCGCGATCTGGAAGAGCGCAATGAACTGGCCTTGTACAGCGCCAATGATGGGCTGTGGGATTTCGACACCATCAATAATCGCGTGTATCTGTCGCCGCGCTGGAAGGCGATGCTGGGCTATGACGAAGCCGATGTGGGGCAGGCGCCGGACTGGAGAACGCTGGTGCACTCGGACGATATGTCGCGCGTGCAGGCGGCCATTCGCGATCATGTGGCGGGAAAGACGCCGATCTTCGAGAGCCTGCATCGCATGCGCCATGCCACCGGGGAGTGGCGCTGGGTGATCAGCCGCGCCAAGGCCAAAGTTGATGACAAGGGGCGCCTGCTGCGCCTGGTCGGAGTGGAGCTCGATATCACCGAGCGCAAGCTGTACGAGGAAGCGCTGTTTCGCGAGAAAGAGAGCGCGCAGATCACCCTGCAAAGCATCGGCGACGGGGTCATCACCACCGACGCCAAGGGCGTAATCGATTATCTGAACCCGGTGGCCGAGTCGCTCACGGGCTGGCGCCTCGAGGATAGCCAGGGCCGCGCCATCGAAGAGATTTTCCGCGCGTTTCATGAGGAGACCTGCGAGCCGCTGGAGAATCCGTTGGCAGTCGCCATCCGCCGTACCCGGTCCATCAAATCGGTGCGGCCGATGCTGCTGATCCGGCGCGACGGCAACGAGATCTATGTCGAAAGCACGGCATCGCCGATTCGCGACGGCAGCGGCGCGGTCTCGGGCGGCGTGCTGGTATTCCACGACGTCAGTGAAGCGCGCGAGCTCAATCGGCGCCTGAGCTACCACGCCAGCCACGACGTTCTGACCGGACTCGTGAATCGCCGTGAATTCGAAAACCGCATGGAACGCGCCTTAAAAAGCGCCAAGGCACGCGAGACTTCGTATGCGCTGTGCGTGCTCGACCTGGATCAGTTCAAGATCGTCAACGATACCTGCGGTCACAGTGCCGGCGATGCGCTCCTGGGGCAGGTCGGCGCGCTGCTCAAATCCAAGGTCCGCTGGCGCGATACGCTGGCCCGTTTGGGCGGCGATGAGTTCGGCATTCTGCTGGAGAGCTGCTCACTGGATGAGGCCATGCGCACGGCAGAGGCGCTGCGCGAGGCCGTGCGCAACTTCAAGTTCACCTGGGAGGAGCGCACCTTCCGCCTGGGAGCGAGCATCGGCGTGGTGCCTATTTCAGCGGATAATGCCGACGTGGCGTCGGTGCTCTCGGCTGCGGACAGCGCCTGCCAGGCCGCCAAGGAGGCGGGCCGCAATCGTGTCCACAGCTTCGAGGAAAACGATATCGACTTGATGCGCCGGCGCCGCGAAATGCAGTGGGCGGCGCGCATCAACACCGCCTTGGAAGAGGGCCGCTTCGAACTGTTCAGGCAGACCATTCTGCCCCTGCAAAAGCCCGAGACCGGGGCGCACTACGAGTTGCTGCTGCGCATGCGCGATGAAGCCGGCAAGATCGTGGCGCCGGACAACTTCATGACCGCAGCAGAACGCTATGGCATTACGCCGAGCATCGACCGCTGGGTGATCGAGAACGCCTTCCGTTGGCTGGTATCCGAGGCCGACGAGCGCGAAAAATTGACCATGTGCTCCATCAATCTCTCGGGCCAGAGCTTGGGGGACGATAAATTCCTGCCTTATGTGATCGACCAGTTCCACCGCAGCGGCTTGGATGCCAGCAAGATCTGCTTCGAGATCACCGAAACCGCGGCCATCGCCAGCTTCTCGCAGGCCAATCGCTTCATTCAGGCCCTGAAGGAACTGGGCTGCAAGTTCGCGCTCGATGATTTTGGCACCGGCCTGTCATCGTTCGGTTACCTGAAGCATTTCCCGGTCGATTACCTGAAGATCGACGGCAGCTTCGTCAAAGAGATTCTGCACGACCCCATCGATCGCGAAATGGTGCGCTCGATCAACGAGATCGGCCATCTGACCGGCAAGCAGACCATTGCCGAATTTGCGGAGAACCAGGAAATCATCAACATGCTGCAGAGCCTGGGAGTCGACTACGCGCAAGGGTATGGCGTGTCGCAGCCGCAGCGTGTGCTAAAGGCCGCCAACAGCGTTTGAGGATCACGACGCGACCGGCAAGCGCGTACGATTTACCAGTGCGATGCGAATGACAAGAAAATTGATCGGTCCGGCGTTCGCCGTAGCGGCTCTCGTGACGCCCAACGTGATTGCGATATTTGGCACGGCAAAGGCTGCAAGGTTGGGCGCTCAATCCCATGCCTCGCTCGTTGGCTTGTTCGCGGTTCAATCCGCCCTGCTGATGGCGGGTTTGTCGGCCTTGGTGGTGAGTTGCGCGCTTGCGCTGTACCACCGGCCGGTGCCTCGCCGGCTTCTGCATCTGTTTCTGTTTTGCATCCTATTGGAACTCTTTTACCGGTTTGCCTATGGTGGTGCCGTTTCCCCCGGGATTCTTCTTTCAGTCCCCGAAACCAGCAATCGTGAGACCGGCGAGTTGCTGGCCGGCCACGCCGCTCTCACGGCGGGGCTCACGTTGGTTGCGCTTCTGGCAGTTTACTCATGCATGGTTTCGTGGCGCACCGACATGCGATTTTCCCTGAAGCGCTGCGTCACCGCCTGCGTGATCGCGGGGTCGGCGATCGCGGTGTCGCTGGCAATCGGTGCGCAGCAGGCCGGCAATCTGCGTTCGCTCGAGTCCGTTGCTCTCAAGGAGCTGCAGGCCACTTTTCCTTTCGACGTCGTCAATGCCTTCGGCGAGGTCGCGATCGGTTTGATCGGCACACGCCTGATGGCATCCACTCGTGCGCACTTTCTCTTTCCACACGTCTCGTTGTTGGACGCAGCCGCGCGTGTCGGCGAAGCTGAGATCTATGTCATTGTCATTGGCGAGACGTCGCGTCGCGTGAACTGGTCGCTGTTTGGCTACCCCCGAGCCACGACGCCGCGCCTCGACGAAATAAGGAGTGAGTTGACCCTTTTCGAACACGTTACATCCAATGCAACCAACACCATCCTCAGCGTGCCGCTGGCGTTGACGCGCGCGGGGCCGGCCAATCGAAGCGTCGCGCGCTCCGAGAAATCCATCATTACCCTGTTGAAACAGGCGGGCTTCGAGACCTTTTGGATCTCAAATCAGGAGCGATCGGACGCATTGTCGAATCCGATATCGCAGATTGCGCTCGAGGCGGACCATGTATCTTTTCCCGGGGATATGCGGCCGGCGGAGCGGAATGGCGGTTTCGACTCCAATCTGCTCACCAGACTCGACGATCAACTGGCGCGCCTTCCAAAGGGTGTAAAAGCCGCCATCTTTCTTCATATGGAAGGCAGCCATTTCGGTTACAAGGAAAGATACCCCGCCAGTTTCGCGCGTTTCCGAGGCGGGCAAGGCGCGCCGCGGACTCTTCCAGAACGGCAGATGCGTCTGCTCGATGAATACGACAATAGCGTTTCTTTTACCGACATCGTCACTCGCGCAGTCATCGACAGGTTGACGGTTTGCGGCTGCAAGGCGGGGCTCCTCTATTTCTCCGATCATGGCGAACGCCTGTTCGATAACGGCTTGACAGACAATGATTTCGGGCATGGATTTCCGACGATCTCCCGCCAGGAGATTGAGATCCCATTCATTGCGTGGCTGTCGAGCGCCTATCGACACGCAAATCCGGCGCTCGTGCAGAGGCTCCAAGCGAACGCGAACTCCATCGCTCAGTTGCATAATCTGTTTGAGACCATTACCGATCTCGCCGGCGTCGACTATGCGGCTCGATCGGCTGAATTAAGTCTATTTTCCGCTCAATTTCGACCGCCACGCGGGCTCGAGGTGCTGAACACGGATGAAGAGAGCGTGTCCTTAGCGATCGATGATCTCCCGGCTGACGGGGGGCGTGGCCTGTAGGGCCGCACAGTTCATCAGGCATGCAACGCCTGGCTGTCTTGCAGGTCGAAACGCATCGACAGGTCGAGGGCGCGCACGTGCTTGGTGATGCTGCCGACCGAGATGAAGTCCACTCCGGTCCGGGCAATCTCACGAATATTCGCGTCGGTAATACCGCCCGACGCCTCTAGCTTCAGCGGCTGCGGCGCCGCGGCATTGACGGCAACCGCTTCGCGCATGGCCGGCAGCGGGAATTCATCGAGCATGGCGATGTCGGCGCCGGCCGCAATCGCCTGCGACAGTTCATCCAGATTTTCGACCTCTACCTCGACCGCGACGTTTCTTCCGGCACCGTGCCTGGCGGCGGCCACTGCGGCGGCAATCGAGCCGGCGGCCATGATGTGATTCTCCTTGATGAGAATCCCGTCGAACAAACCCATGCGATGATTGTGGCCGCCTCCGACCCGCACTGCATACTTCTGCGCCGTCCGCAATCCGGGGATGGTCTTGCGGGTGTCGAGCAGCCGGCATTGCGTGCCTTCGAAGAAGGCTACATAGGAATGCACGGCCGTGGCGGTGCCGGAGAGAGTCTGCAGAAAATTGAGTGCCGTGCGCTCACCGGTGAGCAGCGCCCGCGCCGATCCCTGCAGAGAGAGCAGGGATTGATTGGCGGTGACTGCGTCGCCTTCGGCGACATGCCAATCGAGCCTTACCCGGGCATCGATGGCAGCAAAGACGGCTGCAGCGTAGGGGATGCCGCAAACGATAGCCGTCTCGCGCGTGATCACGGAGGCAACCCCGAGCCGCTCCGCAGGGATCAGGGCGGCCGTCAGATCGCCGCTGCCGATGTCTTCGGCGAGTGCGCGCGCGACCAGTTGCGGCAGGTCAGCGGGAACCGGCACCGTGGCTCGCAAGCGCAGGTTCCCTTCGGCCTCACGGTCCCTAGAATGGCCCGTGCGCGGCGACGACCATGCACATCAGCATGGGAATGGACAGCAGGAAGTTAATGCGCGAGGCATACAGCGCAGCTTTGCGGGCGGCCGCTTTCTGTTCGTCGGTTGCCGGCACGATCCCTAAGATTTTCTTCTGGTTCGGCCAAATGATCCCCCAGACATTGAGCAGCATGATGGTCCCGAACCAGACGCCGAAACCCATGATGATGTTGGGATGGGAAGGGGGGTTTTGCATCAGGCCGAAGGTAAAGGCGCTGACGAAGCGGCCGGGGGTTTGCGACAGCAAGTAAGCGCCGAGCAGCCAGGTACCGAGCGCCGACCAGCGAAACCAGAGCAGGGCACGCGGGGCGACATACTTGTTGATGCCGGCGCCGCCTGGGCCGCCCTTATCCGCGGCGGCTACCGCCATCGCTGGGGTCTGAACAGCGTTGAAGTAGTACAGCAGCCCGATCCAGAACACACCAAATACGATGTGCAGCCAGCGCGTCAGGCTGTTGATCGTGCCCGGATCGAAGCTCAGGCCGCCGTTCACCAGGCATAAAATCAGCGCGGCAATCACAAAGCCGATAATGAGAGGCCATTTCACGGTGGTTAATGGGTTCATTCGATTCCCCTCCATAATATTATTCGTCGGATCAGCGTCACCGGCCCTCAAAGGCCAGGTGCCGCGCGCAGCATCTTGCGCCGCAACGGGGTTGAAGAATAGGGGACTGACCCCAATATTTCAACGATGTGAGGTGCTTGCAACAGGCTTGCGTGTCAATATTTGTATTATGGCGCACCAGCAAGGCGCTGGACTGTTATCGTAGGCCTTGAGAGACCATCGGAGACTCGTGTATGAGTGCGATTGAACGGATCAAGGACCAATTGTCGGCCGCGCCGGTGGTGCTGTACATGAAAGGCACGCCTGATTTTCCACAATGCGGTTTTTCGGCACAGACGGTCGCGGCGCTCCGGGCCTGCAAGGCGCAATTTGCGCACGTCAATATTTTCGAGGATCCCGAAGTGCGTGAGGCGTTGAAGACCTATTCAAACTGGCCCACTTTCCCGCAATTGTATGTCAACGGCGAATTGGTGGGCGGCTGCGACATTGCCATTGAAATGTACAAGAGCGGCGAACTCAAGCAGATGCTGGCAGAGGCGGGCGCGGTTCCGGCCTAGCTCTCTCACGGATCCCCAGCGGGCGCCGAGGGTTCGACCTCCGCCGAGGGTTCCACCTCCAACGGGCCCATCGAGGCCAGACGCCGACGGCTGGCCTCGAACACGCCCTGAAACTGATTGCACACTATGCAGAATAAATCTGCAGTGCGCTCAGCGTCGTATGCCGCCGAATGCGCCGAGGCCGTGTCCCACTCCAGGCCGGCCGCAAGAGTCGCGCGCATCAACACCGTTTGGCCGAAAGCGACGCCGCCCAGGGTGGCGGTATCGAAGCTCGAGAAGGGATGAAACGGATTGCGTTTGACCTGGGTGCGCGCGACGGCGGCATTCAGGAAATTCAGATCGAAGAATGCGTTGTGCCCGACCAGCACCGCACGCGTGCAATCCGCGGCGCGAATGGCATTGCGCACCTCGCGGAATATGTGCTGCAGGGCGTCCTCTTCGGGGATGGCAGGCCGCAGCGGATGGTATGGATCGATGCCGTTCACCGCCATCGATGCCGGTTCCATGTTCGCTCCGGGAAAGGGTATGACGTGGTAGCGCAGTGTGTGGCCGCGCGCCAGGGTGCCGTCGCTGCGCATCTCGATGAATACCGCGGCGATGTCGAGCAGCGCGTCGGTCTGGGGATTGAATCCGCCGCTCTCGATGTCGACCACCACGGGCAGGAAGCCGCGAAAGCGCGTGGCGTAGGTGATCGGGGCAAGCTGCGTCATGCTCCCTCGGTTCCGGCGAGACGCCAAGCAATGGACTCGCCGGCGCGATAGGGCACCAATGCGCCATCGCCGAACTCGTAGACCTGCGGCGGCGTCCACGGCTCCTTGACCAAGGTAATCGTGTCATCGTGGCGGGGCAGGCCGTAGAAATCGGCGCCGAAGTGACTGGCGAAGGCTTCGAGTCGATCGAGGTGGCCGACCGAATCGAAGGCCTCGGCGTACAGTTCGATGGCGGCATGAGCCGTGAACATGCCGGCGCAGCCGCAGGCATTCTCCTTGTCCGCTCGTTCGTGCGGGGCACTGTCGGTGCCCAGGAAAAACCGCGGACTACCGCTGGTTGCGGCGCGAAGCAGCGCCTCTCGGTCGCGCTCGCGCTTCAGCACCGGCAGACAGTAATAGTGCGGCCTTATGCCGCCGGCGAAAATGGCGTTTCGGTTATGCAGCAAATGCTGCGGCGTGATGGTGGCCGCAACTCCGGCCCGCGCCCGGGTGATGAAGTCGACCGCGCCTGCCGTCGTGATGTGTTCGAACACCACTCGCAAGCCCCGAAAGCGCTCGGTCAAGGGCCCGAGCACCGCATCGATGAAGTGAGCCTCGCGATCGAACACGTCGACGTCGGGACCGGGCGTTTCACCGTGCACCAACAGCGGCATGCCGAGCTCCTCCATGCGCGCCAGTACTCCATGCACCTTGGCAATATCAGTGACGCCGGCATCCGAGTGTGTGGTCGCACCGGCCGGATACAGCTTGATTCCGTGGACGAATCCGGCCGCGCGCGCGCGATCGATCTCATCCGGCGTGGTGGAGTCCGTCAAGTACAGGGTGAGCAGCGGCTCGAATCTCGCGCCTTTGGGCAGCGCCGCCACGATGCGCTCGCGATAGGCGCGCGCCAAGGCCGCAGTGGTGATCGGCGGTTTCAGGTTGGGCATGACGATGGCGCGCCCGAAGCGCTGCGCGGTGAATTTCACGACCGCGGCCAGGGCGGCGCCGTCGCGCAGATGCACGTGCCAGTCGTCGGGGCGCCGCAGCGTCAGTCTGTTCATTGACGCGGGCGTGCCGCGGCGCGTGCGGCGGCGCGTGGCGCGGGCCAGCCACGGCGCAGCAAATCCAAAGTGTAGCGCACGCCAAAGCCGGTGATCTCCGTCGCAATGTGCGCAAGGCCGCCGTGGCGCGAGCCGGCGGCCAGGTCCAAGTGCAGCCAGGCAATCTCTTTGGGCACGAAGCGATTCAAAAAGCGCGCGGCCAGGATGTGGTCGCCCTTGCCTTCGGTCGCGCACTGCAAGACGTCAGCGACGGCGCTCTCCAAGTCGGTGTCGAAATCCACATCCATGGGGAAGCACCAGACGCGCTCGCCGCTGCTGTGGCCGGCAGACTCGATCAGTTCGCGCGCCTCCGGCCGATTGGTAAACGCGCCGCTGTAGCGCTCGGTGAGCGCATACACGCAGGCACCCGTGAGGGTCGCGTAGTCGATGATGGCGCGCGGCTTGCGCGCGGCCGCAAGGCCGAGCGTATCGGCCAAAACCATCCGGCCCTCGGCATCGGTGTGAATCACTTGAATGGTCGTGCCATTGTAGGCGCGCACCACGTCCTGGGGCTTGTAGGCTAGGGGACCGATGCGGTTCTCGGTGATTGCCAGCCAGCAATCCACGGCGACGGGCGAGCGCAGCGCATGCAGCGCATACAGACTGCCCACCGCCACGGCGCTGCCCTCCATGTCGGTGTGCATGTCGAGCATGTTTTTATGCGGCTTCAAGTTCGTACCGCCGGTATCGAAACAGATGCCCTTGCCCACCAAGCTGATGGGCGCGCCGGCGCGACCCGATGACGCGGCGCCGCCTGGCGTAGCGACGCCCGGCCGGTACGCCAGATGTGCGATGCCGGCATCACGCGTGCCGTTGCCCTGCGACACCGCGAGAAATGCGCCCGCACCCAGGTGTTTAAGCTCAGTCTCGCCGTAGAATTTGAAGCCGAGCTTCAGACGCCGCGCAAGTTCCTGCAGCAGGCGGCGATAGCCGCGTGCGTCCAGAGTATTCGGCGGCAACGCCGTCAACCAGCGCGCAAGATTGTTGCCGGCCGCTGTGGCCAGCGTCAGATCGAGATCAGGCAATTTCTTCGCCGCGGCAATATCGATGCGCGCCAGCGGCTCGCGCTTTTTCGGCTTGCTCTTGAACGAAGCGAAGCGAAACGCGGCCGCCTCGAGCGCTGCGACGGTGGCGTTCAGCGTCGCATTCGCCGCGCTTGCGCTGCAGCCCTGCTGCCATAGCAGCAGCGATTGCGGATCGCCGTCCAAAGCGCTGCGCGCGAGCTTTCCCGCGGCCTGCAGACGTTCGAAGGTGCTGGCCTCTTCCGCCAGGCATGCCACGATCAACAAAGTCTGCGCCTGCGCTCCGACCCTCAGATGGAAGCAGTCGCCGGCCTTGCGTACCTTGCGTGCGTACAGGCCGCGCAGCACCGCGCCGTGCGGCAATGCTTGCCAATCCGCGGCGCTGGGAGCAAGCGGCAGGAACACCAAGGCGCTGGCGTAACGGGCGAGCAGCGAGGGCGTGAGCCGTGCGCCGATTTGGCGCACGGGCACGAGCAGAAGGTCCAAGGGCAAGCGAGTGGTACCGTGAAACCGCATCTATCCCTTGCTTGACCGTGAAAAACCAAACCCTGAAGATAGCGCCAGTTACGCAACCGATATAACGTTGGCAGTTGGCGCAATGTCGCTGTACCGTGCCTGCCATCTTAACAGGACACGTGGGCGTGTGCATTTATGACTCAACAATCGCCGTTCGAAGACATTGATCCCATCGAAACGCAGGAGTGGCTGGAGTCGATCGATTCCGTCATGCGTGCGCAAGGCCCGGAACGCGCCCACTTTCTGCTCGAGAAGCTGGTGGACTTTACGCGCCGTTCCGGCGCCTATTTGCCCTTCAAGCCGAACACCGCCTACCTCAATACCATCTCCAAGGCACAGCAGCCCGACTATCCCGGTGATCGCTCCTTGGAGAGGCGCAACGAGGCCTACATACGCTGGAATGCGTTGGCCATGGTCGTGCAGGCGAATCGCCTGAACTCCGAATACGGCGGACACATCGCCTCATACGCTTCGGCCGCGACGCTCTATGAGGTCGGCTTCAACCATTTTTGGCGCGCCCGCAGCGCCGACCACCCCGGCGATATGATCTTCGTCCAAGGGCATTCGAGCCCGGGAATCTATGCGCGCGCCTATCTCGAGGGCCGCTTGGATGAAAGCCAGCTGATGCGCTTTCGCCAGGAGGTCAAGGGCGGCGGCCTATCCTCCTATCCGCATCCCTGGCTGATGCCGGACTTCTGGCAGTACCCCACCGTATCGATGGGATTGGGGCCGATGACTGCGATTTTCCAGGCTCGTTTCGTGCGCTACCTGGAGCATCGCGGCATCGTGCCGCCCTCCGATCGAAAAGTCTGGGCATTCCTGGGCGACGGTGAAATGGACGAGCCCGAATCGATGGGCGCGTTGACCATGCCGGTACGCGAGAAGCTCGATAACCTCATTTTCGTGATCAATTGCAATTTGCAGCGCCTCGATGGACCGGTGCGCGGCAACGGCAAGATCATTCAAGAGCTCGAAGCAGCGTTCCTCGGCGCGGGTTGGAATGTCATCAAGGTGGTGTGGGGCTCGCGCTGGGATCCCTTGCTCGAACGCGATCAGAAGGGACTGCTCAAGCGCCTGATGGAAGAGTGCGTGGACGGGGAGTACCAGAACTTCAAATCCAAAGGCGGTGCGTATACGCGCGAACATTTCTTCGGCAAGTATCCGGAGACCAAGGAGATGGTCGCCAATATGTC
>JANXZQ010000269.1 GCA_025355445.1 Gammaproteobacteria bacterium | reverse complement strand
CGGCGTTGGCGTTGGCGTTGCCGATGAAATTCGAGATATTCGTGATCACCGCCGGATCCAGAAGGTAGTTGATGAACAGATGCGCGTTCGCGGCATTCGGTGCGTCCTTAGGGATGGCCAGCATGTCGAACCAGAGTAACGACCCCTCCTCTGGGATCAGGAAATTAATTTCAATGCCGTTCTTCGCCTCGTGTGCGCGGCGTCGCGCCTGGTACACCGTGCCGTTATAGTCGAGCGACACGCAAATATCACCGTTGGCGAGCGCCTCGATGCCTATGCTTGAATCGATATTGCGCACGTAAGGGCGGACCTTGATCAACACCTGCTCGGCGTCGGCGAGGTCTTGCGGACTCGGCGCATTGGGATCCCTGCCCAAGTATTGGAGCACCAGCCGCACCACCCCCGCGGGAGCGTCCAAAAAATTAATCCCGCAGCCTGCCAGCTTGGCGGCAACCGCCGGATCGAAAATCAGGCGCCAGCTGGTGAGCGCGGCCTTGGGCAGTGCCGCTGCCACCATTTTCTCGTTATAGCCGATGCCGTACGTTCCCCAGGCGTACACCACCGCATGCGCGTTGCGCGGATCATTGAGCGCCACCCGTGCCATGATTGCAGGGTCGAGATTGGCGAGATTGGGAATCTTTGCCTTGTCCAAAGGCTGGTAAGCGCCGCTGCGGATTTGCCGCTGCAAATACGGCGCCGTCGGCACGACCACGTCGAAGCCGCTGTTTCCCGTGAGCATGCGGGCTTCAAGCGTCTCGTTGGTATCGAAATACGAAACGTGGACCTTGACGCCGCTGCGCTTTTCGAAATTGGCAATGGTGTCGGGCGCCAAGTAGTCCGACCAGGTATAAAAATTCAGGACCTTGCTCGCGGCGCCTGTGTCGCCGGATTGCGTGGCCGGCGGCGCTGAATGGCGATTGCCGCAGCCGGTCAGCAGCAACGCGGCGGCACAGACCATCGCCGGCAGGAATGACTCAGCGCTGAGCATGGTCCGACGGTTCGTATTGCAAGATTTCGCCGTTCTCGAGCGCCACTCCGGTCAGCGCCTGAATGAATGCCCAATGTCCCACGAGCAGCGTGGTCGCTTGGGTCTCGCGAGCAGCCATGACCTCACGGAAGGCATTCGCCCGCGCGCTGGTCTCCTCGGCCGTTTCAACGCCTGCATGCCACCACTGCGGCGGCAGATGCGCAAAGTCGTGTTGCGGGAACCGGGCCGCGAGCACTTCAGGGTGACTGCCGATGTCGCAGGTAAACGCGGCTTGTTCGCGAACCTCCGCCATGATCTTCACCGGCACCTGATGCAAGGCAAGCACCGGTTGCGCGGTCTGCAGCGCACGGGTGAAAGGCGAAATGATGATGTGGGTCAATCGGGCGCTCGCCAGCCGCTGCGCGGCCGCCGCGGCCTGCCGCGCGCCCAAGGGCGTCAGTTCCGGGTCGTGAATCCCCGGATCGACGCGCGTCGCGTTGAAATGCAGGTTGAAATAACTCTGCCCATGGCGCAACAAGAACATGGTGCGCGGCCGGCTAGCCCGCTTAGGCTAGCGATTGATCCCGTCGATCGCCTTCTTGTCCACCGCCAATGCGGCCTCATGGATGGCTTCGGATAGAGTCGGGTGGGCGTGGATGGTGCGCTGGATGTCTTCGGTGCTTGCCGAATATTCCATTGCCAGCACCGCTTCGCTGATCAGCTCGCCCGCCATCGGGCCGATCACGTGAATCCCGAGAACCTCGTCATCGTCCTGGGCGGAGACGATCTTGGCGAATCCCTGTGCCGCCTCCATGGCCCGCGCCCGGCCGCTGGCCGCGAACGGAAAGGTACCTGTCTTGTAGGGCCGGCCGCCGGCCTTGACCTGTTCCTCGGTTTGTCCGACCCAGGCAATTTCCGGAGCGGTGTAGATCACCGACGGAATGACCTTGTAGTTTACTTCGGCAAAGTGGCCGGCGATCAGGTCCGCCACCATTACCCCCTCTTCCTTGCCCTTGTGCGCGAGCATCGGCCCGCGCACCACGTCGCCGACGGCCCAGACATTCGCCACGCCGGTCCGGCAATGATCATCGACTTGAATGAAGCCGCGCGCATCGAGTTCAACGCCCGTGCCTTCAGCCAATAAGCCCTGCGTGAAGGGCTGGCGTCCCACGGCAACCACCAGCTTGTCCACTTGCAAGGTGTGTTCGCCTTGCGCATCGCAGTACACGACGTCCACGGCGGGGCCGGCGACCGCCGCGCTCTGTACCTTCGCGCCGAGCTTGATGTCCAACCCCTGCTTCTTGAAATGACGCAGAGCCTCTTTGGCAATCGCGCCGTCCGCGATGGGCAGGAATTGATCCATAGCCTCGAGCACCGTGACCTCGCTGCCCAGGCGTCGCCAGACGCTGCCGAGTTCCAAGCCGATGACCCCGGCGCCGATCACCCCCAAGCGCGCAGGGATGGCGTCGAACTCCAAGGCATTCCACGAGTCGACGATATATTGTCCGTCATGCGGGACATTCTTGAGCCGCACGGGCACTGAGCCTGAGGCCAGCACCACGTGCTTGGCTTCGAGCGTGCGCTCCTTGCCGTCCGGTCCCGTCACCAGCACCTTGTTGCCGGGCAGGAGCCGGCCGTGCCCCTGTATGCCGAGCACACCGCTGGACTTGAATAAGACAAGAATACCGCCGGTCATGGTCTTGACCACGGAGGCGCGGCGCTTCTGCATCGTCGCGAGGTCCAACTGCAGCCGCCCCACTTTGATGCCATGCACGGCGAACTCATCCTTGGCGCGCTGGTACAGCTCCGAGGATTCGAGCAGCGCCTTGGAAGGAATACAGCCCGCGTTCAAACACGTTCCGCCGAAGGCGAAACTGCCGTCGGTGTTGATCCACTCGTCCACGCAAGCCGCTTTTAGCTTGTTCTGTCCGGCGCGAATCGCGGCCGGATAGCCCGCGGGACCGCCGCCGATGACGATTACATCGTACAGGTCGGTCATACGCCGAGCACCATCCGCGCCGGATCCTCGAGGCACTGCTTCACCGTGACCAAAAATAGCACCGCCTCCCGGCCGTCGATGATGCGGTGATCGTAGGTCAACGCGATGTACATCATGGGGCGCACCACGACCTGGCCGTCGACGACGACGGGGCGATCCTGAATCTTGTGCATGCCGAGAATGGCGCTCTGCGGGGAATTGACGATCGGCGTCGACAGCAGCGATCCGAACACTCCGCCGTTGGTTATCGTGAAGGTGCCGCCCGTCAGTTCCTCCATGGTAATGGTTCCGGCGCGTGCGCGCGCCGCGAAATTGGCGATGGATTTTTCGATATCGGCGAAACTTTGCAAATCTGCGTCGCGCAGCACCGGAACGATCAGCCCGCGATCGGTGGAAACCGCAACCCCGATGTCGAAGTACTCGTGATACACGATGTCGTTGCCTTCCACCGAGGCGTTCACCGTCGGGAATTTTTTCAGCGCCTCAACGCATGCCTTGGCGAAGAAGGACATGAAGCCCAGTTTCACGCCGTTTTGTTTCTCGAACTGATCCTTGTAGCGCGCGCGCAGCTCATTGACGGCTTTCAAATCGACTTCGTTGAACGAAGTCAGCAGGGCTTGAGTGGTCTGCGCCTGCACCATGCGCTCGGCGATGCGCGCGCGCAGTCGTGTCATCGGCACGTGCTGCGCGGTGCGGCCGCCGCGGGCGGTTGCAGCGGCCGGCGCCGGGGACGCTATTGGCGTCACCGGAACGGGTTCTTTCGTCGACAAATAATTGACCACATCCGACTTCGAGACACGGCCGTCGCGTCCGGATCCGGTCACCACCTTCGGATCGACCTTGTTCTCTTCCGCCACGCGCTTGGCGGCAGGGCTCAGCTTGGCGGCGGCCTTGGCATCGACGCCGGCGCCAACCGAGGTGGCCATGATGGCCGGCGCACTGGCTCCCGGCACGGCGCTGACGCCTTCCTCGATGACGGCCAATAGTTGGCCGCTGGTGACCGTAGTGCCGTCGGTGAACTTGATTTCCTTGAGTATCCCCGCGGCGGGAGCGGGCACTTCGAGAACCACCTTGTCGGTCTCCAAGTCGACGAGATTCTCATCGCGTGCCACGGCATCGCCGGGCTTCTTGTGCCATGAGACGAGAGTGGCGTCGGCCACCGATTCCGGCAGCTGCGGCACGCGAACTTCGATTGTCATTTAGCCTGTCCTAGTAGTTTGAGCCGCCGGCAGGCGCATCGTTTGCCGGGAGGTCTCTTCGGGCGGAACGCCCTGCAGCGCCGCGGTGACCAGATTTTTCTGTTGCTGTTCGTGCAGGACGGAAATGCCCGTCGCCGGCGCCGCCGCCCCGGCGCGCCCGGCATACAGAAGCTCGTGCTTCGCACTGAGTTTCGATTGCAGGCGATGTCGGATCTGGTACCAGCTGCCCTGATTCTGCGGCTCTTCCTGGCACCAGATGACCTCGCGAGCGTTGGAGTACTTGCGCAGAATGGCCTCGTATTCGTCGGACGGAAAGGGATAGAGCTG
>JANXZQ010000251.1 GCA_025355445.1 Gammaproteobacteria bacterium | reverse complement strand
CTGAAGGCGACCAAGGTCAACGGCATCTACGATTCGGACCCTGTCAAAAACCCGGACGCGAAGCGCTACGCCCGCCTGACCTTCGACAAGGTGCTGAGTACCGGCTCAACGTGATGGATGCCACGGCCATCGTCATGTGCCGGGAAAACAATCTGCCGCTGCAGGTCTTCAACCTGTTCAACGCCGGGGACTTGATGCGTATCGTACTGGGTGAAGACGTCGGCACCGTCGTAACAGCTTAGGCCTAAGGGGAAGCCATGCTCGAGGATCTGAAGAAAGACGCAACGCAGCGCATGCAGAAATGCGTGTCGGCATTCAGGGATCAGCTGAAGAAGCTGCGCACCGGGCGCGCCCACACCAGCTTGATCGAGCACATCAAGGTGGACTATTACGGCACGGAAATGCCCCTGAACCAGGTGGCCAATATCGCCACCGAAGACGCGCGCACTTTGACGGTCAGTCCCTGGGAAAAGGCCATGGTTCCCATCATCGAGAAGGCGATTTACAAATCCGATCTGGGTTTGACCCCGAACAGCGCCGGAACGCTCATTCGCATCAACATGCCGGCCCTGACCGAGGAGCGGCGGCGCGACATCATCAAGGTGGTGAAGTCCGAAGCAGAGAGCGCCCGCGTCGCCGTGCGCGGCGTGCGCCGCGAAGTCATGACCGAACTGAAGGAAATGCTCAAGGAAAAGCTCATCGCCCAGGACGACGACCGGCGTGCGCAGGACGATGTGCAGAAGCTCACCGACAAGCACGTTGCGGAGATCGATCACGCCATGGCCGAGAAGGAAAAAGAGTTGATGCAGGTCTGATATGGCCGACTCGCCGCAGCACGTCGCGATCATCATGGACGGCAACGGCCGATGGGCCCGGTCGCGCGGCCTGCCGCGGCCTGCCGGACATCGAGCGAGCATCAAAGTCGTGCGCAGAATCGTCGAAGAGTGCGCCAATCGCAAAGTAGGCTATCTGACGCTGTTCGCGTTCAGCAGCGAGAATTGGCGCCGCCCCCCCGACGAAGTCGGCATGCTCATGAATTTGTTTCTCGACGCATTGGAGCGTGAGGTTGCGGACTTGCACCGCAATCAAGTGCGCTTGGGCTTCATCGGCGACCGCGGATTGCTGGGCGCGGAACTCGGACGGCGCATGCAGAGCGCAGAACGGCTGACCGAGGGCAACAGTGGATTGAGGCTGATCGTCGCCATGGCCTATGGCGGTCGCTGGGACATGACGCAGGCCTGCCGCTCGATCGCAGCCGACGCGGCCGCCGGCGCGCTGGCGGCGCAAGACATCGACGAAGCACTGATCACCGAACGTCTGGCGTTGGCGGGGATTCCCGATCCCGACCTTCTCATACGCACCGGCGGCGAACGGCGCATCAGCAATTTCTTGCTGTGGAATCTCGCCTACACGGAGCTGTATTTTTGCGACGAACTGTGGCCGGAGTTCTCGCCGGCGCATCTGGATGCCGCCTTCGAATTCTTTACGCGGCGCGAACGCCGCTTCGGCAAGACCTCAGGGCAACTCGCGGCGCAAGCCGATGGTTGAGGCCGCGAATGCTTAGAACGAGAATTCTCACCGCGGCCGTTCTTGCCTGCGTGCTGCTTGGCGGTCTGTTCCTGCTGCCTGCCCCGTGGGCAGTGCTCGGCTTCGGCGCGGTATTCATCATCGGTGCCTGGGAGTGGGGCGGGTTCGCCGCTCTGCATGGACCGAAGTCGCGAGCCGCCTATGCGGCCGCAGTGGGCCTGCTGCTGCTGCTCGCCTGGCGCTGGAGTGCCGATCGGGAACACCTGCTGCTGTTACTGGATGCGGCCTGCGTGTGGTGGGTGATCGCGCTGTTGTGGTTGTCACTGGCCCCCTCGCGGCACCATCCCGTCCTCGCGCTGATCTGCGGGCTGCCGGTGTTGGTGCCCGCGTTCGTCAGCCTGGCGAGGCTTGATGTCAGCACCGGAGGCATCGCGCGAGGCCCGCAGCTGGTGCTCTGGCTGGTGCTATTGGTGATTGCCGCCGACATCGGGGCGTATTTCGCCGGACGCAGTTTAGGAAGGCGAAAATTGGCGCCACGCGTGAGTCCCGGCAAGACTTGGGAAGGGGCGCTAGGCGGCCTTCTCATGGTGGCGCTGGTGGCCTGGCTCGGCGCCCGGCATTTTGCGCTGGCGGTGCCGTCGACCTTGGTTTTCGGCTGCGCGGTGGGGATTTTCTCCATCGTCGGCGATTTGACCGAGAGCATGTTCAAGCGCGCGGGGGGCTTGAAGGATAGCGGCACGCTGTTGCCTGGACATGGCGGCCTTCTGGACCGCATCGACAGCGTGACCGCGGCAGCGCCCCTGTACGCGCTTGGGCTTTTCGGCTCCGGTGCAATCCCTTGAGCGCGCCGCACGGCCTCGCCATCTTAGGCTCCACCGGCAGCATCGGACGCAGCACGCTGCAGGTCGTTGCGCTGCATCCCGAGCGGTTCCGGGTGGCGCTGCTGGGCGCGCACAGCAGTTGGCAGGCCATCGTCGAGCAGGCAAAAGAATTCAACGCCGAAACCGTGGTGCTGGTGGATCCGGACGCCGCGGCGCAGGCCCGCAAGGCGTTGCGCGCTGCGGGGGCAGCGACTCGCGTGGAGAGCGGTGTTGCGGCCATGGCTGAGTCGGTCGCAGCCGCTAGTGTCGACGTGGTCATGGCGGCGATCGTGGGCGCGGCCGGCTTATCGAGCACACTCGCCGCCGTGCGCGCGTCGAAGCGCGTTCTGCTGGCCAACAAGGAAGCGTTGGTCATGGCCGGCCCGTTGATGATGGACGAGGTGCGTCGGGCGCGCGCCCAGATCATTCCCATCGACAGCGAACACAATGCGATTTTCCAATGCATGCCGGCGGCTTTTCTTCCCGGAGACGTCGCGCGCGGGGTGATTCGCGTGATCCTGACCGCTTCCGGGGGGCCGTTTCGCTGCACGGATGTGAGTACCCTGCACAATGTCACGCCGGACGAGGCCTGCGCCCATCCGAAGTGGAAGATGGGGCGGAAAATTTCGGTCGATTCGGCCACGCTCATGAACAAGGGCTTGGAAGTCATCGAGGCGACGTTGCTGTTCGGCCTGCCTGAGTCGCAAGTCGACGTCATCGTGCATCCGCAGAGCGTCGTGCATTCTCTGGTGGAATATGCGGACGGCTCGATGCTCGCGCAGCTCGGCGCTCCCGACATGCGCACGCCCATTGCCCAAGCGCTGGCGTGGCCCGAGCGGTTTGCCTCCGGAGTACAATCACTCGATTTGGCGGCCATCGGGCAACTCGGATTCGAGCCACCGGATCACCAGCGATTTCCCAGCCTAGGGCTGGCCCGCGCCGCGGCGCGAGCGGGAGGCACGGCGCCGGCGGTACTCAATGCGGCCAACGAGGTCGCGGTACAGGCGTTTCTTGACCGCCGCTTGAACTTTACTGCAATTGCAGCGGTCATTGACAAGGTGCTACAGCGCCTCGCTTCGTCCCCCGTCAAGGCTCTGGGTGATGTTTTGGATGCCGACGCCGCGGCACGGCGCCTGGCTACTGCCTTGATCGAGCCTCGCACTGGAGCCTTCGCATGAAGATGTTGATCATAGTCGCCGCCTTCTTGGTCGCGATCGGGATCTTGGTGGCGGTCCACGAATTCGGTCATTACTGGGTCGCCAAAAGACTCGGCTTCAAGGTTCTGCGCTTCAGCATCGGTTTTGGCAAGCCGCTGCTGATGCGGGTCGGCAAGGACGCCGACCGCACCGAGTACTGCATCGCCGCCATCCCCTTGGGCGGCTACGTCAAATTGTTGGATGAACGCGAGGGCGACGTGAGCGCAGCGGAATTGCACCGCTCCTTCACCCGCCGGCCCGTCCTGCATCGGATCGCCGTTCTGCTGGCCGGTCCTGCCATGAACCTGCTGTTCGCGGCGCTGCTCTATGCGATTTTGGCGATGGTCGGAACGGAAATCGTCAAACCAGTGGTCGGGCAAGTGCGCCTGGACAGTCCCGCGGCGGCGGCCGGATTGCAACGCGGCGATCGGATCCTGCGCGTCGGCGATCGCAGCGTCGAGGACACCGAAGAACTGCAAATCGCGCTGATTCGCCAATTCACCGACGACGGGGTGCTGCGCTTGCGCGTGCGCCGCGACGGCGGCGAGCGCTCGATCACCTTGCGGGTCGATCAGGATCGGCGCGCCATGACCGAGCCGGGCAGGCTGCTGCCGGGCCTTGGCTTTGATCTCGCGACCTGGAGCGCCGACACCTTGATACATGAGGCGCCCGGTGACAGTGCGGGCGCGCGCGCCGGCCTGCGTGCCGGCGACCGGGTGCTGGCCGTGGATGGGCAGCCCGTCGTCAATAGCAGCGAGTTCGTCGCCCTGGTAAACGGCGCGCCCGGCCGGGACATTTCCATCGAAGTCGAGCGCGCAGGCCAGCGATTGCGTATCGTGGCGCCGGTGCCGAGCGTGGTGGAGCAGGGCAGGACCATCGGCCGGCTGGGTATCTCGCTGCAAGAAGGGCGGCGGGCCTGGCCGCCGGGGTTGGTGGAGACGCATCGCCTGGGTCCGATCGACGCCTGCATCGGCGGTGTGTCGAAGACCTGGGAAATGTCCTTCCTCACGGTGCAGATGCTGTGGCGGATCGTGACCGGGCAAGTCTCCGCCAAGAACATCAGCGGTCCGATCAGCATCGCGGAATTTGCAGGAATCAGCGCCTCCTTGGGGCTGACGGCGTTCCTGGCGTTTCTCGCCATCATCAGCGTGAGCTTGGGCGTGCTCAATTTGATGCCGGTGCCGCTGCTGGACGGCGGACAGGTGGTGTATCAATTGGTGGAAGCGGTCAAGGGGACGCCGCTGTCCGAGCGTGCCCAGCTCTTTGGGCAGCAGGTCGGGATCGCGCTGTTGGTGGTGTTGATGAGCCTGGCATTTTATAACGATATATCAAGACATTTGAATTAACGGGAAATCATGATCAATCGAATTTGCAATCGGTCGTTGCCGCGTGCGGCTTGATTTGCGTTTGGCTTGCCTGGTGGCGCTTGCCATCCAGCCCTTCGGTTCGGCCGTGCACGCGCAATCGGCGGCGGAAACGTTCACCGTCGGCGACATCCGTATCGAAGGCCTGCAGCGTATTTCCGAAGGCACGGTATTCAATTACCTGCCGGTGAACATCGGCGATCACCTCGACGGCCAGCGCATCGGCGAGGCCATGCGCGCGCTGTATGCGACCGGATTCTTCCGCGACGTGGAACTGCGCCGGGACGGCAACACCTTGCTGGTGGTGGTGGTGGAACGGCCGTCCATCGCCAAGTTCGAGCTCAAGGGCAACAAGGACATCAAGACCGAGGATCTGCAAAAGAGCCTGCGCAACGTGGGCCTTGCGGCCGGCAAGACTTTCGACCGCTCGGTGCTCGATGAGGTCAAGCAGTACCTCACCGATCAATACTTCAGCCGCGGCAAGTACGCCGTGCGCGTCGATACCAAGATCACGGAGCTGCCCGGCAACAAGGTCGACATCATCGTCGACATCAAGGAGGGCAAGCGCGCCAAGATCGAACAGATCAATCTGGTCGGCAATACCAAGTTCAAGGAAAAGGACGTGCTCGGCACGTTCGAATTGAAAACGCCGAATTGGCTGTCCTGGTACAAGCAGGACGATCGCTACTCGCGCGAGTCGCTGACGGGTGACTTGGAGAAATTGCGCTCCTACTACATGGATCGCGGCTACGCCAATTTCCAGATCGAGTCGACCCAGGTCGCCATCGCTCCCGAAAAAGACGACATGTACATCACCGTGAACGTCAACGAAGGCGATGTGTTCAAGGTCTCGGAGATCAAGCTGGCCGGCACGATGGTCGTGCCCGAGGAGCAGCTGCGAAAGCTGTTGCTGATCCATCCCGGCGACATCTTCTCGCGCAAAGCCGTCACCACGTCCCAGGAGCTGATGAGTTACCGGCTGGGCGCCGACGGCTACGCGTTCGCCAAGATCGATCCGGTGCCCACGCCGGACAACGAAAAGAAGACCGTCTCGCTGACTTTCTTCATCGAGCCGGGCAATCGTGTCTACGTGCGGCACATCAATTTCCTCAACACCACGGCGATCAACGACGAAACTCTGCGGCGCGAGATGCGCCAGTTGGAGGGCGGCTGGTTGTCGAATTCGGCGATCGAGCGCTCCAAGGAGCGCCTGCAGCGCCTGCCTTACGTGGAGAAGGTGGAGTTCGAGAACAAGCCGGTCGCGGGCAGCGCGGATCTGGTCGACGTGGACTACACCATCAAGGAAGGTTTGCCGGGCCAATTCGGCGGCGGCATCGGCTACTCCGAGTCGCAGAAGTTCAGCCTGAACGGCAACTTCGTGCACAGTAATTTCATGGGCACCGGCGATCGCATAGCGCTCGAGATCAATGCCGGCAAGTACAGCAAGAGCTATGTGTTCTCGCATACCGATCCGTATACCACCATCGACGGCGTGGCGCGCACGGCCTCCCTCACCTACCGGGACATCACGCAGTTCGTCGCTGCGTCATCGGCGTTCTCGACCAAGCAGATCACCGGCGCGATGCAGTGGTCCTATCCCATCTCCGAGTACCAGTACCTGCAGGCGGGCGTGTCCGCCAACAAGAACACCCTTGTCGTTTCGCAGGGGTACAGCGCGCAGCAGGCGGTCGACTGGGTCAAGCAGAACGGCAACACCTTCCAGCGCCAGTTGGAGGACACCAACGGCGACGGCGTGGTCAATTCCTTGGACAGTCCGTACACCGTGTACGGCACCGACTTCTACAATTACGAGCTGACGGCCGGCTGGAATTACGACGCGCGCAACCGCGCCCTGTTTGCCGACCGCGGACTGCACTTGAGCATTTCCGGCCGTTACGCCATACCGCCGAGCGACGTGCGTTACTACGCGACCAACTTCCAGTACCTGCAATACGTCCCCATCTGGAGAAAGTGGCTGTTGTCCTTCAACACGCAGATCGACTATGCATCCTCGCTGGGTCGCACCACGGCATTACCGCCCTATCTGAACTATTTCGCGGGCGGGCCCGACAGCGTGCGCGGCTATCGCGAGAGCCGCTTGGGACCGCGGGACAATATCGGACTGGGCAACCCCTACGGCGGAAATTTCCGCGTTGTCAACCGGCTGGAGCTGATCTTCCCCGTGCCCGACAAATGGAAGAGCGCGGCACGCGTGAGCTGGTTCTACGACCTCGGCAATGTGTTTCAGACCGGGAATAAGGTGCGATTCCTCGGGGTGGATGACATAACGCCGGTCAACTATCACTTCAATTATGATAATCTGAAGAGATCGACCGGGATCGCGGTGCAGTGGCTTGCACCTTTAGGCTTATTCCGCTTCTCATACGGCATCCCTTTGAATCCGTATCCCGGCGACACGGTGAGATTCAACGACGAAACGGAACGTTTTCAATTTTCCATCGGTCAGGCGTTTTGACCGCAAACAATTTGAGGTCCTAAAGATCAACATGTCGACTTTCAAACGCAGCATTGCGCTGTTGAGCTTGTGCTTCGGCGCAGCTCTGCTGTCCGGCCAGGCAAGCGCCGAAATCAAGATGGGCGTCGTCAATTTCCAAAAGCTTTTGGAAGAGGCGCCTCAAACCAAGACGGCAATGCAAGCGCTCGAAAATGAGTTCGCGCCGCGGCGCCGCGAATTGCTGACCATGCAAAATGATTTGAAGGCGCGCGATGAGAAATTGCAGAAAGAAGGCGCAGTGATGGCCGAAGCGGACCGCGCCAAGGCGGAGAAATCCTTGCGCGATCAGCAGCGCGAGTTCTCGCGCAAGGCCGGCGAATTCCAGGACGACGCGTCGACGCGGCGCAACGAGGAAATCGGCAAGGTGCAGCGCTACTTGGTGACCGAGATTCAAGCCTACGGCACGGCGCAGGGCTTTGATCTGGTCCTGGGGGAGGGCGTGTTCTACGCCAAGGCACCGCTCGACGTAACGGCCAACGTGCTGGCGGTGCTTGCCACCAAGCCCACCACGCTGCCCGCCGCGCCGCCGCAGTCCAAGGCGCCTGCGACGTCGACTGCTCCGCCTAAAACTCCCGGCAAGTAGCCTCACTCCGCACGCTAACGGGGTGCGCAGGTGCAGGGGGATATCAGCCTAGGGGAGTTGGCGGTACGGTTCGGCCTCGGCTTGCAAGGTGAGCCCGGCTTGCGGGTTTCGCGCGTCGCCACGCTGTTGAACGCGGAGCCCGGGGCCGTCAGCTTTCTGGCGAACTCGCGCTACCGCAAGCAGATGGAGTCGACGCGCGCAACCGCCGTCGTGCTGGGGCCCGAGAATGCGGCCCACTGTCCGGTTGCGGCGCTGATCGACCCCAACCCCTACCTTGCGTACGCGCGCGTCGCGGACCTGCTGCATCCGGCGCCCATAGCCGCGGCGGGAATCCATCCGAGCGCGGTGGTATCGATGAGCGCGCACATCGCCGCCTCGGCCAGCGTGGCGGCGCTGGCGGTGATCGAGGAAGGTGCGCACATCGGCGAGCGGGTGCTGGTGGGGCCGGGATGCATCGTGCAGCAAGGCGCGCGGGTGGGGGCCGACTCGCAACTGGTTGCACGGGTAAACTTGTATCCTGGCGTGCAGATCGGGCGGCGTTGTATCTTGCACGCCGGCGCGGTAGTCGGCGCCGATGGCTTCGGCTTCGCGCCCAACGCGGGAACTTGGGTCAAGGTCCCGCAGGTGGGCAGCGTGCGGATCGGTGACGATGTGGAAATCGGTGCGAACACCACCATCGATCGCGGCGCCATCGATGACACGGTGGTGGAACACGGGGTGAAACTGGACAATCAGATACAAGTCGGCCACAACGTCACCATCGGCGCGCATACCGCCGTCGCGGGCTGCGTGGGGATTTCCGGCAGCACGAGTATCGGTCAGCGGTGCATGATCGGCGGCGGAGTCGGCATCGCAGGCCACTTGACCATTGCGGATGACGTGGTGGTGACGGGCTGCAGCCTGGTGAGCGCCTCGATCAAGCACGCCGGCAGCTACTCGAGCGGGATGCCGACGGTGGAGACGCGCTTGTGGCGGCGTATGGTGGCGCATCTGCGGCGATTGGACGTAAAGGAGCGATGATGACCGAAACCGGGAAGATGGATATCGAAGCGATCATGCGGCAGCTGCCGCATCGGTATCCCTTCTTGCTGGTGGATCGTGTTCTGGAATGCGTGCCGGGGGAACGCATCCATGCCCTGAAGAACGTGACGTTTAATGAGCCGTTCTTTCCGGGCCACTTTCCGCATCGGCCGGTGATGCCGGGCGTGATGATCATCGAGGCGCTGGCGCAGGCGGCGGGGATCCTCGCATTCAAGACCGCCGGGGTCATACCCGACAACGATACGCGCTTCTACTTCGTCGCCATCGACAACGCCCGCTTTCGCAAGCCCGTCGAGCCCGGGGATCAATTGCAGCTCAAGGTCACCCTGAAGCGGGCGTTCAAGGGAATCTGGAAGTTTCACTGCCTGGCGCAAGTCGACGGCGTCGAGGTGGCCTCGGCTGAGATCATGGTGGCGCCGGAGACCAAGGCCCCCAAGACCAAAGGAGCGCCCGGATGATCGATCCGCGCGCGGTGGTGTCGCCGCAGGCGCATATTGCAGAGGACGTGCAGATCGGCCCATTCACGGTCATTGGGGCGGATGTCGTCGTCGGCGCCGGCACCTGGATCGGCCCGCACGTGGTGATCAACGGCCCGACGCGAATCGGCACCGGCAACAAGGTGTTTCAATTCGCCTCGCTGGGCGATGCGCCGCAGGACAAGAAATACGACGGCGAGCCGACGCTGCTTACGATCGGCGACCGCAACGTGTTTCGCGAATCCGTCACCGTGAATCGCGGCACCGCGCACGACAAGGGCGTGACCCGCATCGGCAATGACAATCTGCTGATGGCGTATTCGCACGTCGCGCATGATTGTCAGTTGGGCGACCAGATCGTCATGGCGAATTGCGCGACGCTGGGCGGGCACGTGGAAGTCGGCGATTGGGTGACCATGGGCGGCCTGTCGGCCGTGCATCAATTCACCAAGGTGGGCGCTTACTGCTTCATTGCGCACAACGCCGCGGTGACCCGCGACGTGCCGCCCTACGTCATGGCGGTCGGCCGGCCGGCCGCGCCGCACAGCGTCAACGCCGTCGGCTTGCAGCGCCGCGGCTTCAGCGCGCAACAAATCCTCAACATTCGCCGCGCCTACCGGGTGTTGTATCGCTCCGGACTCAAACTGAAGGCCGCGGTGGAGGAGCTTGAGAAAGCCGCCGAGACCCAAGCGGAAATCCGGCCCTTCGTCGAGTTCATCAAGCGCAGCGAACGCAGCATCGTTCGATAGGAGCTTAAGCGTGGCTGAGTCGCGCGGTTTGCGCGTGGGAATGGTGGCCGGCGAAGCGTCGGGCGATACCTTGGGCGCTGATCTCATCCATGCACTGCGCCGCCATGCTCCCGATGCTCAATTCTTCGGCGTCGCCGGCCCGAAGATGCAGGATGCCGGATGCGTGAGCTGGGAGCCGGCCGAATCGCTGGCCGTGATGGGGCTGTTCGAGATCATCCGCGACCTGCCGCGCCTGCTGCGGCTGCGTGCGCGCGTGCGCGCACTGTTTCTGGCGGCAAGGCCGGATGTGTTCGTCGGCATCGACGCGCCCGAATTCAATCTGCGGCTGGCGCGCGACTTGCGCACCGCCGGCATTACGACGGTACAATATGTCAGTCCACAGGTCTGGGCCTGGCGCCAGGGCCGGGCGCGCAGCATTCGCGAGTCCGTGGATCTGGTGCTGTGCCTGCTGCCGTTCGAGAAACGCTTCTACGACGAGCACGGCATGCGTGCCGAGTTCGTCGGACATCCGCTCGCTGATGCAATTCCGATGACGGTCGACCGGCAAGCGGCCCGTGCCGCTCTCGGCGTGGACCCGTGCGCGCAGGTGGTGGCCCTGTTGCCGGGGAGCCGCCGCGGCGAGGTGGCGCGGCTGGCGGAGGAATTCATCGCCACCGCGCGCTGGCTCGCTCTGCAGCGCCCGGGGTTGGTATTCCTCGCGCCGATGGCGAGCGCGGCAACCCGGCAGATCTTCGCGCAGGCGCTGTCGCAGCAGGCGCCGCCCCTCGAAGTCCGGCTCCTCGACGGTCAAGCGCAAACCGCGCTCATCGCCGCCGATGTGGTGCTGGTGGCCTCCGGAACCGCGAGCCTCGAGGCCGCGCTGTGCAAGCGGCCCATGGTGGTCGTTTACCGATTAGGGGCGATGACGGCCTGGATGCTGCGCCGCCTGAATCTGGTCAAATCGAAGTTCTTCGCGCAACCGAATCTGCTTGCGGATCGGCGCGTCGTCGGCGAGTATTTTCAGGAGGAAATTGTCCCTGAGTCGATCGGAGCAGAGCTCTTGATGTGGCTAGACGACGCCGAACGCCGCGGCGGTTTGGAAGGCGAGTTCTCACGAATTCATGCCGAGTTGCGGCGCGACGCGGGCTCGCGCGCGGCGCTTGCCATCCTCTCGCTGCTGGCCTCGCGCGGACGTAGCGTGGCGCAAGCCTCATGAGCGCAAGCCACATGAGAGGGAGCGGGCTCACACGGCGCCGAGTGGCCGGCATCGATGAGGCAGGGCGCGGACCATTGGCGGGGCCCGTGGTCGCCGCGGCGGTGATCCTGCGTCCCGGCCGCCCTATACGGGGGGTCGCTGATTCCAAGGTGTTGACTGCCGAGGAACGTGCTGCCTTGAGCGTGATCATTCGCCGCGACGCCCTGTGTTTCGGCATCGGCTGGGCGGACCGGGCTGAAATCGACGCCCTCAATATCCTGCAGGCCACTTTCCTGGCAATGCGCCGCGCCCTGCTTGCCATGACGCTGACGCCTGATCACGTGCTGGTCGATGGTAATCAATTGCCCCATTTGGGCGGTTTGGGAAAACCGATCAGCGCACGCGCCATCATCGGCGGCGACGCCACGCATCCGGCCATCAGCGCGGCATCAATTCTGGCAAAAACAGCCAGAGATAACTTTATGAATCAGATGGATACATTGTATCCTTCATATTCTTTCGCAAGTCACAAGGGCTACTGCACCAAGGCACACCAGCTGCTGCTGGAGTTGCATGGACCGTGTCCCTTGCACCGCCGATCCTTCGCCCCCGTGCGCTTGGCGCTGAAGGCGGACGCTTGAGGCAATTCGTTCACTTACGATTGCACACGGAATATTCCTTGGTCGACGGGATTGTGCGGGTTCCGGATTTGATGGCCGCCGTGGCCGCGGCGGGGATGCCGGCGGTGGCGCTCACCGATCAAAGCAATCTGTTTGCCATGGTGAAGTTCTACAAGGAGGCGTTGGCTGCCGGGGTCAAGCCGGTGATCGGGGTCGACGCATGGATTCGCGAGGCAGGCGAGCGCGCGGCGCCGTCGCGCGCGGTATTTCTGTGCCAGAACCTCTTAGGTTATCGGCACTTGACGCAACTGGTCACCCGGTCCTTTCTGGAGGGTCAGCAGCGCGGCCCGCCCATGTTGGAACGTGCCTGGCTGCAAAGCGACATGTTGCAGGGGCTGATTGTTCTATCGGGCGGCGCCGATGGCGATATCGGGCAGGCGATTGCGCGCGGCCGCGACGATGAGGCGACGCGCTGCCTCAGCCGTTGGCAAGACCTGTGCGGCGATCGCTTCTATCTGGAAGTGCAGCGCACCGGGCGGGCGGGAGAAGAGGCCCAGGCCGAGGCGGTGTTGGAGTTGGCGCAGGAGCGAGGTGTGGCGGCGCTCGCGACCAACGACGTGCGCTTTTTGACGCGCGCCGATTTCGAGGCGCACGAAGCACGAGTGTGCATCCACGACGGCGCGCAGCTAGCCGACCCGAGCCGCGCGCGGCGTTATTCGGAGGAGCAGTATTTGAAATCGCCCGCCGAGATGGCGGAGTTGTTTAAGGATGTGCCAGAACTACTTGATAATACAGCTGAAGTTGCCAAGCGATGCTCCCTCGAAATCCGCTTGGGAGCCTCCATGCTGCCGGCCTATCCGGTGCCCGCCGGCAGCGATACCGAGGGCTTTCTGCGCGATGAGGCGGTGCATGGTCTGACGCTGCGCCTCGCGGCGCCCGCAGGGGTTGCTGATCGCACTGTCGATGAGGTGCGTGCCGCTGCTTATCGGGCACGCCTGGATTTGGAGCTGGGCGTCATTTGCTCCATGGGATTCGCCGGATATTTCTTGATCGTGGCCGATTTTATCCGCTGGGCACGCGAGAACGGCGTTCCCGTGGGACCGGGGCGCGGCTCGGGCGCGGGTTCGCTGGTGGCCTATGTACTCGGTATCACGGATTTGGATCCGATCGAACACGATCTTCTGTTCGAGCGCTTCTTGAATCCCGAGCGCGTGTCGATGCCGGATTTCGACGTGGACTTTTGCATGGAAGGCCGCGACCGAGTCATCGACTATGTTGCCAACAAGTATGGCCGGGAGCGCGTCTCGCAAATCATCACCTATGGCACCCTGGCAGCGAAGGCCGTGGTGCGCGATGTCGGCCGCGTGCTCGGGCACAACTACGGCTACGTGGACAAGATTGCGAAGCTGATTCCTTTCGAGATCGGCATCACGCTCGACAAGGCGCTCGAACAAGAGGAGGAACTGAAGCGCCTGTACGAAGGCGACACGGAGATCCGCGAACTCATCGATCTTGCGCGCAGCCTCGAGGGCCTGGCGCGCAACGCAGGCACTCATGCGGGAGGGGTGGTCATCGCTCCGTCGGTGCTTACCGACTTCACTCCGCTGTACTGCGAAGAGGGCAGCACCACGCCGGTGACGCAATTCGACAAAGACGATGTCGAGGCCGCCGGCCTGGTTAAGTTCGATTTCCTGGGATTGCGCACGCTGACCATCATTGACTGGGCGGTGCGCGACATCAATAACGAGCGCGCTCGCCTGAGCGAGGACCCGTTGTTGATGAGTGCCCTGCCCATGGACGACGCGGCGACTTACACGCTGCTGAAGAGCACGCGTACCACCGCCGTGTTCCAGCTCGAGTCGCGCGGCATGAAGGATCTGATCCGCCGCCTGCAGCCCGACCGCTTCGGCGACATCGTCGCTTTGGTCGCCCTGTTCCGCCCTGGCCCGCTGCAATCGGGCATGGTCGAGGATTTCATCGCCCGCAAGCATGATACCAGCGGCGCCACCATCGACTATCTGCATCCGGATTTAAAGCCGGTGCTGGCGGCGACCTACGGCGTGATCCTCTATCAGGAACAGGTCATGCAGATCGCGCAGATTCTGGCCGGATACACGCTGGGCGGCGCGGATCTCTTGCGCCGTGCCATGGGCAAGAAGAAGGCCGAGGAAATGGCCAAACAGCGTTCGGTATTCGTCAGCGGGGCGGTGGCGCGCGGCGTGCGCGAGACTCAAGCCACGCATATTTTTGACTTGATGGAGAAGTTTGCCGGCTACGGCTTCAACAAGTCGCACTCGGCGGCCTATGCCCTGCTGTCCTATCAGACGGCATGGCTGAAGGCGCACTATCCGGCCGCCTTCATGGCGGCCGTGCTGTCCTCTGACATGGATAAGACCGACAAGGTGGTCATGTTCTTCGATGAGTGCGCCGGCATGGGGCTCACCGTTCTGCCGCCGGATGTGAACGAGTCGGTGTACGCGTTTCAGGTCTCGGGCGCCATGAGCATTCGCTACGGGATGGGCGCCATCAAAGGCGTCGGCGCCTCCGCCGTGGACGCCATCATCGAGGAGCGCACCGCCAACGGAGCCTTCAAGAGCTTGCCGGATTTGTGCCGGCGCATCGATTTGCAACGGGTAAACCGCCGGGTGTTCGACGCGTTGATCCGTTCCGGCAGTTTGGACCGCATTGGACCGAATCGCGCCAGCCTGACCGCCGAGCTCGATCGTGCCATGCAGCTCGGCGAACAGAATTCGCGCGCCATGAGCGTGGGGCAGGTGGATCTGTTCGGCCTGAGTGCACCGAAGGACAATGCCGTCGCGGACTGGACCGAGGCCCAGCGCCTGGCGGGCGAACGCGAGACCCTGGGTCTGTTCTTGAGCGGGCATCCCATCACTCCCTATGAACCCGATTTGAAGTTGCTGGGATGTACGCGCCTTGCGGATGTCATCAGCACGCCTAAGCCGTCCGCACCGGTCGACGGTGCGCGCAGCTGGTCGGCCGGCAAGGCCGCGACCGTCGCCGGACTGGTGCTGGAAATCCGCCGCCGCCCGAATCGCGTGACCTTGATCTTGGACGACCGCAGCGCCCGGCTCGAGGTGAGCCTGTACGAAGAGACGTTCCAGCAGCACCGCGATATCATCGTCAAGGACGCCATCCTGATCATCGACGGCACGCTGCGCTTCGATGATTTCATCGAGGCTTGGCGTCTGCAGGCAAAGACCCTGATGGATATCGACCGGGCGCGGGAACGATTCGCGCGCCGCCTCTGGCTGCGCTGGCCTGCGGAATTCGACGCTCCGCAGGGCATGAATCGCTTCGAGCAGATGTTGAAGCCCTATTTGCGCGGCCCCTGCGGGGTGAGCGTGGCGGTGAACCGGCCGCAGTATACGGGGCGGCTCAATTTGGCGGACACTTGGTCGGTGCGACCTACCCGGGAACTGCTCGACAAGCTCTCGGCGTTGGTGGGGCGCGACGGCTGGTATTTAGTGTATGGTCCACGCACTGATGTTCGTGGCGAGGAAACGTCTTCATGGCGATGAATTTTCTGGAATTTGAACAGCCGATCGCCGAGCTCGAGGCGAAGATCGAGGAACTGAAATTCCTCGGCAAAGATGAGAGCGTCAATATTACGGAGGAGATCAAGCGGCTGCAGTCGAAGAGCCGGGCGCTCACGAACAGCATCTTTGCCAACCTCTCACCCTGGCAGATCACTCAGCTCGCGCGCCACCCGCAGCGCCCCTATACACTCGATTACGTCTCGATGATCTTTACCGATTGGCACGAGCTGCATGGCGACCGCATGTACAGCGATGACCTGGCCATCGTCGGCGGTCTGGCGCGGCTCGAGGGGACGCCGGTGATGTTGATCGGCCATCAGAAGGGCCGCGACACCAAGGAGCGCGTGCGGCGCAATTACGGCATGCCCAAGCCCGAAGGCTATCGTAAAGCCCTGCGCCTGATGATGATGGCCGAGCGTTTCCGCATTCCGGTCATTACGCTGATCGATACGCCCGGGGCGTATCCCGGGATCGGCTCCGAAGAGCGCGGCCAGAGCGAAGCCATTGCGCGCAACTTGTTCGAGATGTCGAATCTGGCGGCGCCCGTACTCAGCGTCGTCATCGGCGAGGGGGGGTCCGGCGGGGCACTTGCCATCGGCGTTTGCGACCGGCTGGTGATGCTGCAGTTCAGCGTGTATTCGGTCATTTCCCCGGAGAGCTGCGCCTCCATCCTGTGGAAGAGCACCGAGAAGAAAGAAATTGCCGCCGACGCCATGGGCGGCACCGCCGAACGGCTCAAGAAGCTCGGCTTGGTGGACGAAGTACTGAAGGAGCCGCACGGCGGCGCGCATCGCGATCCGCAAGCCATGGCGGAAGCCGTGAAACAAAGCATGCTCAAGCATTTGGGGGAGCTGCGAAATCTGCCGGTGACGCAATTGCTCGATGCGCGGCAAGCCCGCCTGCGCGGCTTCGGTGCCTTCCGCAACGCCTAGCTTCTCCGCGGCCTCGCTACGCGCGATCCTGGCAGCCCATACACCGCCGGACGCCACGGGTCTGGTGGTGGCGTTGAGCGGCGGCGCGGATTCGGCAAACTTGTTGGCGGCTGCTGCGTCGCTGCAGGGGAGTTTTCGCGGCTTCAAGCTGCGTGCGGTGCACGTGGATCACGGCCTGCAGGCGGCGGCCCCTGCGTTTCGCGAGGCTTGCGCGGCGCTATGCGCGAATTTCCGCATTCCATTGACCGTGCTGTCGCTGGTGGTGCAAACCCCGCAGGGGGCCTCGATCGAGGCGGCGGCGCGCGACGCGCGCTATGCCGCCCTGGCCGCCGAGCTCAAAGCCGGTGAATGCCTTTTGACTGCACATCACAGCGAAGATCAGGCGGAAACGCTGCTGCTGCAGGCGCTGCGCGGAGCCGGCTTGAAAGGCATGTCGGCCATGCCCCTGTGCCGCCCGTTAGGGCAGGGCTGGCACTTGCGCCCGGTGCTGGACACCCCGCAGCACGAACTGTTGGGGCTGGGTGCGCACTTGAGCGGCGCTTCGGCGCCCGATCCGATGAACGATGATGTGCGCTTCGACCGCAGTTATTTGCGACGGAGGGTCTGGCCCTTGATCGAGGCGCGCTGGCCGGCGGCGGGCGCCACGCTGGCGCGTGCGGCGCGGCATGCGGCCGAGGCGCAGGAGTTGTCGCAGGTGTGGGCTGCGGCGCAGGTGAGCAAGCTACGCGACGGTGACGCGTTGTCGGTGCCGGGTCTGCGAACGCTTGCGCCGCAGGCAAGAGTGCATGCGCTGCGCTTCTGGTTGGCCGAATCGGGCGTCGATGCGCCCCCTGCGGCGCGCCTGACCGAGGCGCTGCGGCAGATGTTCGATGCGCAAGCCGATCACTTACCGGCGGTGGTGTGGGGCAATTACGCGATGCGGCGCTATCGGCAGAGAATATTCCTGACGCCGGCGCAGTCGCCGCGCCTGCAGAGCAGGCTCCCATGGAGTTGCACAAGCACCGCGCCGCTCGAGCTCGGGTCGAATTTGGGAACCCTGCGCTGGGTCGTGCAGGCCGGCGGACTCGATTCGGCGCGTCTCGGGGAGAGCCTGACGGTCCGTCGGCGCGCGGGAGGCGAGACCTTGAAGCCCGGTGCGGCGGCCAGAACTCAGACGGTACAACACCTCTATCAGTCGCAAGGCGTGCTGCCGTGGATGCGCGATGCGCTGCCCCTGGTGTTTGCGGGAGACGCCCTGGTTGCAATCGGCGACCTGTGGCTGGATGCACGCTTCCGAGCCGCCGCCGGTGCGCCGGGTATTGCGATCCTGTGGGAGCGCGCCCCGATTATTGTTTAGGTTCCAGGATTGTCGCAGGGCTCATGTTCTGCTAACCTGAATTCCCGTCGAATTCCCATTGTTCCCTTTTGGCTCTGGTTTGTGATCGCTCGCTTTTATGTGCGTGTGATGGCTAACCTTTAATCGGCGGTGGCTACATGACACGATTCGTATTCGTCACCGGCGGCGTCGTTTCCTCGCTGGGCAAAGGCATTGCATCCGCATCGCTGGGGGCCATCCTCGAGGCGCGCGGCCTGAAAATCAGCATGGTGAAGTTGGATCCCTATATCAACGTGGATCCCGGCACCATGAGCCCGTTCCAGCATGGCGAGGTGTTTGTCACCGCCGACGGCACCGAGGCCGATCTGGACCTTGGCCACTACGAGCGCTTCGTGCGCACGACCACGGGCCGTAACAGTAACTTCACCACCGGGCGAATCTACGAGCGCGTCATCGCCAAGGAGCGCCGCGGCGATTATCTGGGCGCGACGGTGCAGGTAATCCCTCACATTACGGATGAGATCAAGTATCGAATTCGCATGGGCGCCGGCGACGCCGATGTGTGCATGGTGGAAATCGGCGGTACGGTCGGCGACATCGAGTCGCTGCCGTTTCTCGAGGCGATCCGCCAGATGGGTGTGGAACTCGGGCGCAATCAGGTTCTGTACATGCATTTGACCTTGGTGCCCATCGTCGGTGGGTCCGGTGAGATCAAGACCAAACCGACGCAGCATTCGGTGAAGGAACTGCGCGGCATCGGCATCCAGCCGGACATTCTCCTGTGCCGCTGCGTGCAATCGCTGCCGGACGAGCAGCGGCGCAAGATCGCCTTGTTCACGAACGTCGAAGAACGCGCCGTGATCTCCGGAGTCGATGCCGACGACATTTACAAGATCCCGATGCTGCTGCACGAAGAGGGAGTGGACGACATCGTGGTCGACAAGCTGCGCCTGGACGCGCCGCCTACGGATCTGCCGGAGTGGCGCGCGCTCGTGTCCGCGAAGCAAAATCCGGAGGCGGTGGTCGACATCGGCATGGTCGGCAAGTACGTGCAAATTCGTGACTCGTACATTTCCCTCAATGAGGCGCTGATGCACGGCGGCATCAAGACGCGTACCCGGGTCAATATCCATTATTTCGAATCGCAGGACATCGAGCGCCTGGGCCCCGCGGCGCTGCAGAACATGGATGCCATCTTGGTGCCGGGCGGCTTCGGTGACCGCGGCATCGAGGGCAAAATCCAGGCGATCCGCTTTGCGCGCGAAAACGGCATTCCGTATCTCGGCATTTGTCTCGGGATGCAGCTCGCCATCATCGAGTACGCGCGCAATGTGCTGGCGTTGAAGGGCGCGAACAGCACCGAGTTCGATCGCGCCACCCATCATCCGGTGGTCGCCTTGATCACCGAATGGCAGGACTTGGAGCGTGGCCAGCAAGTGCGCGATGAAAAATCCGATTTGGGCGGCAGCATGCGCTTGGGCGCCCAGGAAGCGAAGCTCGTCGCCGGATCCTTGGCGCATGCCATCTATGGCAAGGAATCGGTCTACGAGCGCCATCGCCATCGCTATGAGTTCAACAATCACTACCTCGAGGAGCTGGTGGCTGCGGGCTTGAGTTTCTCGGGGTTCTCCGCCGACGGCTTGGTGGAATTCATCGAATTGCGCTCGCATCCGTGGTTCGTCGCGAGTCAATTTCATCCGGAGTTCACCTCCACCCCGCGCGACGGGCATCCTCTGTTCGCGGGTTTCGTTCAGGCGGCCCGTGAGTTCCGCGCTGCGTTGCAGCCGGGACGCGCGACGGCATGAAATTAGCCTCTTTCGAGGTAGGGTCCGATCGCCCATTTTTTCTGATCGCCGGTCCCTGCGTCATCGAAAGCGAGGGCCTCGTGCTGGAGGTCGCGGGGCGTTTGAAGGAAATGACGGATCGCCTCGGCATCCCCTTCATATTCAAGGCCTCGTTCGACAAGGCCAATCGTTCCTCTCGTGCCAGCTTTCGCGGACCCGGCATCGATGCCGGCCTCAAGACGCTGTCGCAGGTGCGCGAGATGATCGGCGTGCCGGTGCTCACCGACGTGCATGAGGACACGCCCTTAAGCGAAGTAGCCGCCGTCGTCGATGTGCTGCAGACCCCGGCATTTCTTTGCCGGCAGACGAATTTCATCGTCGGCGTGTCTTCGCAGGGCAATCCCGTGAATATCAAGAAGGGGCAATTTCTGTCGCCCTGGGAAATGCAGAACGTGGTCGACAAGGCGCGGTCCACGGGCAATTCACAGATCATGGTGTGCGAGCGAGGCTTCTCCTTCGGCTACAACAATCTGGTGTCGGACATGCGCTCGCTCGCCATCATGCGCGGCACCGGCTGCCCCGTGGTGTTCGATGCGACGCACTCGGTGCAGCTGCCCGGCGGAAAGGGGGATGTGTCGGGCGGGCAGCGCGAGTTCGTACCGGTGTTGGCGCGCGCCGCGGTGGCCGCCGGGGTTGCGGGAATATTCATGGAGACTCATCCCGATCCGGCAAAGGCGCTGTCGGACGGGCCGAATGCATGGCCGTTGGACCGCATGGCTTCGCTCCTCGCCACGCTCAAAGAACTGGATGTCGCAGTAAAAAAACAACCCTTCGAGGAATCTCTGTTATGAGTCGTATCGTCGATATTCGCGGCCGCCAGATCATCGATTCGCGCGGCAATCCTACCGTCGAAGCGGATGTGGTGCTGCATTCCGGAGTCGTCGGCCGGGCGGCGGTTCCCTCCGGCGCGTCCACCGGTTCGCGCGAGGCGGTGGAATTGCGCGATGGCGATGCGAAAGCCTACGGCGGCAAGGGCGTGCTGAAAGCGGTGGCCCATATCAACGGACCACTGCGCGATTTGCTCATGGGCTACGACGCCCAGGATCAGGGCGGGCTCGACGCCAGGATGCTCAAAGCGGACGGCACGGATTTCAAATCCCATTTGGGGGCGAACGCCATTCTGGCCATATCGCTGGCGGCGGCGCACGCGGCTGCGCGCGACAATGGCTTGCCGCTCTATCGGCATCTGGCGGGCGCGTCCACTGATTTCACGCTGCCCGTGCCGATGATGAACATCATCAACGGCGGCGCGCACGCCGACAATAGCGTCGATATTCAGGAGTTCATGATTCTGCCCATCGGCGCGCCGTCATTCTCGGAGGCGGTGCGCTACGGCGCCGAGGTTTTCCACGCGCTGAAGAAAGTGTTGCATGCGTCGGGGCTCAACACCGCGGTCGGCGATGAGGGCGGCTTCGCACCCGATCTGCCGTCGAACGAAGCCGCACTGACGACGATATTGGAAGCCATCGATAAGGCGGGCTATCGGGCGGGCAAGGATATTTATCTGGGCCTTGATGTGGCCAGCACGGAATTCTTCAAGGACGGCGTCTATACGCTGGAGTCGGAGAACCGCCGCTTCACTGCCGCAGAGTTCAGCGATTACCTGGCGAATCTTGC
>JANXZQ010000222.1 GCA_025355445.1 Gammaproteobacteria bacterium | reverse complement strand
TGGTGACGAGCCAGGCCCTGTCGCTGGCCCAGGGCACGATTGCCAGCGGCGCCAACCGCTTCGATGCGAACGTGATCGCCAAGTATGAATTCCAGACCGGCACCGGTCTCGTCGCCTACGACACCAGCGGCGTCGATCCGTCGGCGGATCTGTCGCTCTCCGGCAGCGTCGCGTGGGCCGGCGGCTGGGGCATTACCGTGGGCGCCGGCGGCAAGGCGCAGGCGTCGACTTCGTCGAGCAAGAAGATACATGACCTGATCGAGGCCACCGGCGAGTACACCGTCGAAGCCTGGGTTGCGCCCGCGCTGGTGGCTGCGGACAAGTCCTACATGGTCAGTTATTCGGGCGGCGACACGCTGCGCAACTTCACGCTGGGCCAGACCAATCAGAACTACGACTTCATCATGCGCAGTTCGAGCTCCGATCTGAACGGCATGCCGCAATTGGCCACCGCCACCACCGCCATGGTGCTGCAGGCGACCTTGCAGCACGTGGTGCTCACGTATGACCCGGTCAACGGACGCCAGATTTTCGTCAACGGCGTGAATACCAACGTCACTGACCCGCAGAAGGGCGGCACGATAGCCAATTGGGACGATACCTTCGCGCTGGTCCTCGGCAACGAGGTCTCGAGTGACCGGTCCTGGCAGGGACTCATCAAATTCGTCGCCATCCATGATCGCGCTCTGACGGCGCCGCAGATCCTGCAGAACTTCAATGCCGGCGTCGGACAGCGCTTCTTTCTGCTGTTCAATGTGGCTGCGGTGACCGGCGTGTCGCAGGGCTATGTGATGTTCACCGGCAGCCAGTACGACAGCGCGAGCTACCTGTTCACCTCACCGACGTTCATCTCGCTGGATCCCAAGGTCAAGCCCGACAACGTGGTCGTCAAGGGCATTCGCATCGGCATCAACGGCACCATTCCCACTGTCGGCCAGGCTTACAGCACCCTCAATACCACGGTGACCGCCGCCAACTACACCACCGCCGGCGAATTGCTGTCGCGGGTGGGCACGGTGATCGCCATCCAGAGCGGCCCGCTCACGGATCAGTTCTTCCTGAGCTTCGACCAACTCGGCAGCAAGACCCATGTGACCACCGAGCCGGTGCCCATTCCGATCTCGTCGAGCTATCCGCCGATCGCTGCGGCCGTGGGTGTACGCACCTTCGCGCAGATCAATTCCAGCCTATCGAAGCTGACCGGGATCCCGGCCACGAACGCGGCGGTGATGCAGACCTATACGACGGTGCAGCAGCAGTTGCCCTCCGATCCGACCCTGGAGAGCTTCTCCTCGGCCAACCAGGTGGGCATCGCGCAGCTGGCGATTCAGTACTGCAACACGGCAGTCAACTCGTCGGCCGCAGCGCAGCTGTTTCCCGGCGTGACTTTCAGCAGCTCGCTGTTCGGAGCCACCGGCACTGCGCCGGGGGCCAACCAGGTCAGCAGCGCTCTCGCGGCGCGCGTGATCGGCACCGGGCTCACCACCCAGCCGGCGCAGTCCACCGTCGTCACGGAACTCAATCAATTGATCGGCAAGCTCTGCACCTCGTCGTCGTGTTCGACGTTGCCGCGAGTGTTGGCCGTGACGGCTGCGGCTTGCGCCGCCGCTCTCGGCAGCTCCGACGTAGTGATCAATTAAGCAGCAGAAGAATCGAAGAGGTTTTCACATATGAGCAAGAAACCGCCCAAAGGCCTCGGTCTGCACGAACCGCTCCGCCATGCGGATCATTCGCGCCCGAGGACGCGCCGCGAATTCGTCGCGCAGGGATTCATGAGCGGCGCGGCCACGGTCGTCGGCCCTTCGCTGCTCGGGTTGCTCGCCGACCCGCGCATGGCGCGTTCTGCAAGCTTGCTGGATCCTGCCACCCTGGCCGCGGTCGCTGCTTGCGGCATCACCACCGGCGCGGGAAAAATACCCTTCATTTGTTTCGACCTGGCGGGCGGCGGCAACATCGCGGGCTCCAATGTATTGGTCGGCGGTCCCAAGGGACAACTCGACTTCCTCTCGGTGGCCGGCTACAACAAACTCGGCCTGCCGGGAGCGATGGTGCCGAATCCGAGCACCACCGGGAATTTCATCGATGCGACTTTCGGGCTGCGATACCACAGCGATAGTGCGCACCTGCGTGGCATGAAGGCTCGGGTGAAGACCGCGACGGCCTTGACCAACACCACGGGCACCATCATTCCGGCGCTGTCGCAGAACGACACCAATGTGAATCCGCACAATCCGATGTACGGCATTTATCAATTCGGCGCGCGCGGCGGATTGCTGAACCTGATCGGTTCCGATAGTTCGATGTCGGGCGGCAATTCGATGGCGCCCATGTCAATGATGATACCGAGCGCCGCGCCGGTGAGGGTTTCGAGCTCCAGCGACAGCAAAGGTTTGGTGAGCACCGGTCAATTGACCACGCTGTTGCCGCCCTTGCCCAACGGCACGAATCCCGACGTCGTCAATGTCATGGAATCGATGAAGCGCATCAGCGACTCCAAGTACACCCAGGTGCAGGCTTATGATACCAGCACCACCGCCGGCGCCGCCCTGAATGCGGCGGCATTGGGACCCACCGGTGTCCAGGCGTGCAGCTACACCAAATCGGCTTACATCGTCGACAAGTACGGCAGCCCGTCCGCAGTGAATCCTGACGTCGATCCGAACATCGTCGGATCCACCGGCATTTTTACGACCGCCGAATACCAGGCGAGCAGCGACTACCAGAAGACCGCAGCTGTCATGAAGCTGGTCATCGACGGCAACGCGGCCGCCGGCACCATCGAAATGGGCGGCTTCGACTACCACACGGGCGACCGCATGACGGGTGAAGCGCGCGACTTCAACCTCGGCAATTGCATCGGCGCGGTTCTCGAGTACGCCGCGCGCGTCAACAAGCCGGTCATGATTTATGTGTTCAGCGACGGATCGCTGGCGAGCAGCGGCATGATCGACAATTCAGTCGGTGGCCGCGGCAAGGGTGTGTGGACCGGAGACAATCAAAACGTCGCCGCAACCTACTTCCTGGTATTTGATCCGAAGGCCAAGCCAACCCCGGCACTGAGTCCCGAAATGAGCTTGCAAATGGGCTATTTTAATGCGGACGGCTCGCTCAATACCAATGGCAGCCCGGCCGGCAACAACGTGTTCAATCTGGTGCAGATGGTGGTGCTCAACTACATCGCGCTGCACGGCGCGGGCGCGGAGACGGCGTTCGCAGGCCTGTATCCTGCGCCGAACTCGAACAACACTTTGGGCACGGGCTCGACGTTGACACCTCTGATCACGTACCAACCGCTCGCCAGCCTCGTCAACGGCAAAGTCACATAGCAGAAAGCCACATAGCGTAGGACATGCACCTTGACGCTCCGTCGCTAAGCTTCGGTGGAGCGCGTTGCAGCGTTCGCCCCTCGTGACCTTCGCGCCGTGGTTCGATCTATTTCCGTGAATGTGCGGCAAGTCATACAGAAATCTAGCAAAGCAGGAGGCTGCCGCGTTGACACTACGGCTCGCATTGTGCGATTTTGCATAACGTCTGATCAGGGCAAACTCGCCGCGATACGACAGCGGGGTTACCAGCGTGATTGATGTATTGACCCATGCGTAGCGCATTGCTTGCCGGCCTGGTCGTCGGCGCCTTGTTGATCGGCCCGTCGATTGCAGCTGCGCCCACGCTGCTCGGCAAGGATGCGCCGGACTTCGTGCTGAAAGGCCTGGACGGCAGGAACCTGCGCATGTCCGAATTCCGCGGCCAGGTGGTGTTGGTGAATTTTTGGGCGCGCTGGGCCGGGGACTCGCGTCAGGAGATGCCCGCTCTTGATCGAATCAATACGACTTACAGCCGGGCCGGGCTCGTGGTGCTGGGCATATCGGTCGATGAGGACTTGAGCCGCGCGCGCGAGTTCGCGGGCGCCATGAAGGTGTCGTATCCCATCTTGTTCGACACCGGCGCCGATATAGGCAGGGATTACCTGCTGGAGAAGATGCCCGTCACCATTCTGGTGGATCGCGCCGGTGTCGTCCGCTATTCCAACGTCGGCTTCAAACGCGGCGACGAGCGCGTGTATCTTGATCACATACGCGAATTGCTTCGCGAGTAAACGATAGGTCATCAGTATGCATTCCAAGGACCGAACTGTGTCCATGATCGCGCGCGCCGCGCTGCTGGCGGGCGCCTGGGCCGCCGGAGCAGCGATCGCGGCGCCTGACGCGCCGACAGCGGCCGCCGCG
>JANXZQ010000202.1 GCA_025355445.1 Gammaproteobacteria bacterium | reverse complement strand
CAATGACCGGCTTGCATGTCGCAAGCCGGTCATTGCGCCCTCGTGTCAGAACCTGGTTCCCATTTCGTCGTGACCTCCAAGGAAAATGGTATCTTTGGTCACGTCCGACAATTTGCCCAGTTCGATAATCATAAAATATCTCCTTCTCACCAGTTAGAACACTTGCCATTGCTTTCCGGAAGCAGCTCAACGTTGCGACTGTCGTGCCGATATTGTCAACGCAGCATGGGCGACACTTTGGGCATCGTCGTGTACAAAAAAGTCACCCAAGAAATGAAACTTGGGGGAAACGAGCAACTCGTATGAAGGCGCACGGGAAAATCTTGTTGCGCTAACACACGAGTGCGGTACATTTATCAGTAAGTATCGACCCTATGGATGGGGGACTTATGCCGAAGTTTCGACTTCCGCCGCTCAATTCGCTTCGCGCCTTCGAGGCGGCAGCGCGATGCCAGAGTTTCAAGACAGCCGCCGGTGAACTGCACGTGGGCCGCGCTTCGGTGAGCCGGCATATTCAAAAGCTGGAACTGTATGTCGGTCGAAAGCTGTTCAATCGGCATCATCGGCAGGTCTTTTTGACGGATGCCGGGGAGATCTTGCTGGCCGCGGTATCGACGGGGTTCTCACACATTCATCGCGCGTTCATGCTTTTGCGCGGCAATCAATATTCGGACCGGTTGGTGATCTCGGTGGACCCGGATTTTGCCGCGCTTTGGCTGGCGCCGCGCCTGGGCGAGTTCTACGCGGTCGTGCCGCATACGTTATTGGAGATCCGGGCTGAGAAGACAGGTCTTTCGGCACTGGACCCCGAAGTCAGCTGCGCAATCCAGTACGGCGAAGTCGGCGCTGCGCGCAAGAACGTTGAGCTGTTATTCAGGTCGCGGCTGTTTCCGGTGTGCAGCCAAGAGTTGATGCGTACTGCGCCGCTTACCACGCCGGACGATCTGCGTGGGCGTGTGCTGCTTTATGATAGGTCGCCCCAGGAGTGGGAGGAATATCTGCATGCCTATGCGCCGGATGTCGAAGTCAACATGCGTGAGGGAATGCTATTCAACGGGACGGCGCTATGCATGGATGCGGCGGTGCGGGGCCAGGGCGTGGCGATGGGCGATGATTGCCTGGCGGGTATACATCTTTCGGAAGAGAGGCTCGTGAAGCCGTTCAAGTCATTTGTGCTGTCGCGAAATGCCTACTATTGGGTGGTTCCCCGAGGAGCTCCGGCACATCCGTCGGTGAAAACCCTTCGCGCGTGGCTTGTGAAGAGCGTACGCGGCGCCCGCTGAGTGACTTTTTTGTGCACGATCTGGCCCAAAATGTAGGTTGAACATACGGCTCTGATTGCTCAGGCTTCGCTCTAGACTGAAAACTACTAGAAGGAGCGATCCACATGGACGGGACCGTCGTGAATTTGGAGGAAGGGGTTGGGCCGGGCGCATCGCTGGATGACAACGACGTCGACGCGCATTGCGGACGGCATGCGGCGATGGCGGCGCTCGAGGTATTCAACGCGCACATGGCGGCCCGGCCATTGACTGCCGCGGAATTGACGCTGTTCCTTGCAAGCATGGCGGCGTTCAATCGGCACACGATAGGCGGCATCGCGATTTTGGCGGGGCGGTTATCGGACGAGATTCTACCGTTGTTGCCCACGAAGGGACATGAGATTGGCGCGCATGTTTTGGATGCCGCGGTCGACGAATACGGCTTGCGCGAGAGCGTAACCCATGTCGAGCTGGCGCGGAGTTTCGCCGCGTACCTGGGGATCTCGGCGCCGGAGGTCGAGGCACGGAGCAATGCGTGTGCTTCGGCGGTGGCGCTGGGAGATGCGTTGTACTCGTGGTATCGCCACGAGCCGGTGGCCTTTGCGCTGGGCGTGCACGCAGCATCGGAGGCGACGAGCGTGAAAGAATTCATGGCGTGGCACGATGTGTTCCTGAAGTTCCCGGAGTATCGATTTTTACGAGACACGCCGCAGTTCGAGTACATGCGTTCGCACTTCGTGCACGAGCCGGACCATATCAACCACACGCGGACGTGCATCAGTCGATACCTCGATGTACTGCCAGGACACGGAACACTGCTTCGAGAGGGCGCGGAGAGATACTTGGATCTCTATCAAGAGATGTTTCACGAGCTGGACACGTTGATCTTCAAGTAGTGCGAGTTTGTAATGGACGCGATCAGGCAGGGAAATACGCCACATTTGCCGACGACGGCATCCGCGATGTCGCAGTTCAGTAGCCGGGTCCGGTTTGTCGTCAAATCGACGCACGATCCCTTGGCAGAAGACGGCCCGAATGTCATTCGGAATCTGTGCCTTTCGCCAAAAAAGATATCGGCCGTGTATGTGTACGATCGGCTGGGCACTCAGCTGTTTGAACAGCAGTGCCGGACATCGGAGTACTACTTGCGGCGGGCGGAGGCGGTGCTGCTCAAGGCGTATGCCTGTGACATCGTGCGGCTGTGCGGTGTGTTGCCCATCGTCGAGTTGGGAGCGGGCACGGCGGAGAAAACGCGTATTCTGCTGGCGGAATATGCGAAGTGGGGCACGCGCTGCGACTATTTTCCCATTGATGTGGATATGGAAACGCTTGCGGCAGCGGCACATCGCCTGGTTGAGGACTATCCGAAACTGTTTGTGCACTGTCTCGGCGGTACTTATGAGGAGTGCCTGGCAGCGTTGCCGGGGGAGGGACGGCCGCGCTTGTTCCTGTTTCTGGGCAGTTCGCTAGGGAACATGGAATGGCACGAGATGCAGGCGCTGTTGGCGCAGATCTCTCGGCATACCGCGCCCGGCGATACTCTATTGGTGGGCGCGGATTTGCACAAAGATCCGGCAGTTATCGATCGGGCTTACAACGACGCGGCGGGCTTCGGGGCGCGTTCGACGCTCAATATGCTCACGCATCTCAACTGGCGGTATGGCGGCGATTTTGCGATGGACCAGTTCGCCTACCGATCGGCCTACAATGTGGGCGCGCGACGCAACGAGGTTCGTATTGAAAGCCTGGTTCAGCAGGCCGTGACGCTGCGCAAGCTGGAATTACGTATCGAACTCGGCGAGTCGGACTTGATCGACGCCGAAGTGATGTGGAAATTCGAACCTGCGGAACTTACGCAGCTATTGGAAAACGCAGGCTTCTCGCTGATCCACGACTGGATCGAGCCCATTTATCGGTACGGGATCTTCTTACTGCGGCGTCAGTGAGAGGCGCGCCAGCTCAGGGCGGTAGACGCCGAAGAGCGCCGGATCGCGCACCCTGTTACCCAACAGGCGCTTCTGCAAGTTTAAAGAATCCAAGCGGTTGATGGATTGCTTCAACAGGTCGCGTGCGAGGCCGGCCACATCGGGATAGTAGGGGGCGCTCGCCGGATCGGTCTCGTGCTCCAGAGAAATTGCCAGGCAGCCAAGCAGGGATTCGGTTTTCGACAAATTGCCGCGCTCCTCCTCAATCGCTTCATGCAGGGCTTCGGGAACCGGTACTCCGTAGGGATGGCCACCGGAATGGACGAGGCGCGCGCAGGAATTTCTCTTGCGCGGGAGGGAAGACGAGCGGCGCCTAGGCATGGTGACACCTAAGAATTAAGAGAGAGAAAATGTAACATACAGCAGGCTAGCTGTATATATGTACAGGCAAAAATGCGGCTGAAAACGCGGGAATAAAGGCGCATTGACGGCTAAGTTAAGTCGCCTTTCTCGATTGCAGCGGGGGCGACTTACCTAGCGCGCCGCTGCGGATAGGCGTCGTTTTCATCCAGCATTTCCGGGCCGCCGAGGGCCTGCATCTGATTCAAGATCCAGTCGCGTCGCTGCTGTACGTACTTGGATGGCGCCGCCGCGGATAAGCGCTCCGGGTTCGGCAATACGGCAGCGAGCACGGCGGCATCGCCACGGGTCAAACGGCTGGCGGGCTTATGGAAGAACGCTCTCGCGGCGGCTTCGGCTCCGTAGATGCCGTAGCCGAACTCCGCGATATTCAAGTAGATCTCCAGAATCCGCCGCTTCGGCCATAGGGTTTCGATCAGCACGGTGAAGTAGGCCTCGAGTCCCTTGCGGAAATAGCTGCGTCCTGACCACAGGTAGAGGTTCTTGGCGACTTGCTGGCTGATGGTGCTGGCGCCGCGCACTTTATGGCTGTGCTGATTCAATGCGTAGGCCTTTTCGATGGCTTCGACGTCGAACCCCCAGTGCTCGGGAAATTTTTGATCCTCCGAGGCCACCACGGCGAGCGGCAAGTTGGGCGAGATTCCATCCAGATTTACCCAACTATGACGCGACACATAACTGGAATCGCGGCTGAGCCAGGCCGCAATCTGCGACTCGGCCATGAATGCGGTGAAGGGGGGATTGGTCCAGCGCAGCGACAGCACCACGACCGTGCTCAGTACAATGAAAAGCAACACGAGCAACGCCAGCACCCGTACCAGCCGGCCAAAAAATGATCTATTGCGCGCCACGCCGGCCTTCCCTACCCAGGCGTACGCCTACGCAGGCAGTCGACGCACGCTCTTCGTGACGACGGCGTCGACAGGGACGTCATCGAAGCCGCGCTTGCGCCCGGTCTCGACCGCGGCGATTTTATCGACGACATCCATCCCCTCAGTGACACGCGCAAACACGGCATAACCAAAGTTGCCGCGCGAATGATCGAGAGAGCCGTTGTCCTTCAAATTGACAAAGAATTGTGAGGTCGCGCTGTTGATGTCGTTGGTGCGCGCCATGGAGAGCGTGCCGCGCTTGTTCTTGACTTCATTGTCAGCCTCGTTCTTGACGGGCGGGTGAGTGCGCTTCTGCGACATGTCGTCGGTGAAGCCGCCGCCCTGGATGACGAAGCCCGGAATGACCCGGTGAAAGATCGTGTTGTCGAAGAATCCGTCGTCGACGTACTTCAGGAAATTGGCGACGGATAACGGAGCCTCCTTTTCCAATAATTCAATGGTGAAATCGCCGAGTGAGGTTTCGAAGCGGAGCATGAGCGTTCCTAATGTGGTGAGTGAACTGATCCCAGCGTAACGCGGGGCTTGCCTGAGAAATCGAGATGCGAGCGGACGGCGGTGAAACCATGCCGCTCCAGCATTTGTGCAACGGCCGGGGCTTGATCGCTGCCGTGTTCCAATATTAAACGACCGCCGTCATGCAAGTGCGCGGCCGCAGCGGCACTAATGGCGGATAAGGCCTCAAGCCCAGTCGGCCCGGGGCAGAGGGCTAGCGCGGGTTCGGCGTTGAGCTTTTGCAGTGCCGGATCGGCGGCAGCCACATAGGGGGGATTGGCGAGGATCACGTCGAATCGCTCGCCGGCCACCGGCGCGAACCAGGACCCCAAGCGCCAGTCGATGCGCGAGAGCCCGAGGTTGCGCGAATTGCCGATCGCCACGTCGAGCGCCGGCGCTGAGACATCGACGGCCGTGACTGCCGCGTGCGGCCTCTCGGAGGCGATGGCGAGCGCGACGGCGCCGCTGCCCGTCCCTAAGTCGAGAACCGAACTCGCCTGTTCTCGGGGCAGGACTTGCAAGGCCAGTTCGACCAGCAGTTCGGTCTCCGGCCGCGGCACCAGCACGTCAGGCGTGACGTCGAGCGCGAGGGACCAAAATTCCCGGGTGCCCGTCAGGTAAGCGACCGGTGCCCCCGCCAAACGGCGCTCGATCAGCGCGCAGAACGCCTGCTCCCGCTCGCCCGCGACGACGTCGTTGCCGCGCGCAATCAAGCCTGAGCGCGACAGCCCCAAGGTCTTGGCGAGCAGCAATTCCGCGTCGAGCCGCGGCGATTCGCTATGGATGTGAAGCGAGCGTGCGGCGATTTGCAGAGTTTCGGCAACGGTGGTCATCATTCGACTTGCTGTGCCAGCTCTTCGGCCTGGAATTCCTGATTCAGCGCGCCAATCAGTTCCCCCAAATTGCCGTTCATCACATCATCAAGCTTGTACAGCGTCAGGTTGATGCGATGGTCGGTGACTCGGCCTTGCGGAAAATTATAGGTGCGAATGCGTTCCGAACGGTCGCCGGAACCGACCTGCAATTTGCGTGATTGTGCCTGCTGGCTGTGTTGCTTCTCGCGTTCGGCGGCGAGCAGCCGGGATTTCAACAGGGACATGGCCCGCGAGCGGTTCTTGTGCTGCGAGCGCTCGTCCTGGCATTCGACCACGACTCCCGTGGGGATATGGGTGATGCGAATCGCCGAATCGGTCTTATTGACGTGTTGGCCGCCCGCACCGGAAGCGCGAAAGGTGTCGATGCGCAGATCCGCAGGATTCAACTCAATGGCCTCGACTTCCGCCAATTCGGGAAGAATGGCTACCGTGCACGCGGAGGTATGGATCCGCCCCTGCGCTTCGGTCGCGGGAACGCGCTGCACTCGATGCGTGCCTGATTCGAATTTCAGGAGTGAATAGGCGCCCCGGCCGATGACGCGGCTGATGACCTCCTTGTATCCGCCGTGCTCGCCCGAGCTGTCACTCAAAGTTTCCACTTCCCAGCCTTTCGATTCGGCATAACGGGTGTACATGCGATACAGGTCCCCGGCAAAGATGGCGGCCTCATCGCCGCCGGTGCCGGCGCGGATTTCCAAGAAGATGTTGCTGTCGTCCTGGGGATCCTTGGGAACCAACAGGCGCTGCAGCTCGAGTTCCTCGGCGGCCATGCGCGGCGTGAGATCGGCAATTTCTTCCTCGCCCAATCCCTTGGTCGCGGGGTCCTTGTCGGATGCCAGTTCCACGGCAATCGCAAGGTCGCCCTCGAAACCGATAAAGCGCCGGTAGCGGTCGACCAGCGGCCCCAATTTGGAGTACTCCATGGAGAGCTCGCGAAATTGATTTTGACGCGCAATGACGCCCGCATCGGATAATAGACGGCTGATTTCCTCGAATCGTTCGTCCAATTTTTCTAGCTTGCGGCGGATGGAGTCTTTCATGGGCGGCGGATTATACCGGCCCTGGGAGCCCGCAGGCAGGCTCCCGGACTCAATGCCGGTCGCGTTCTTCGGTCAGCAGCCGGGTAACAGCCTCCGCGAGGGCGGAATCGGCCAGCTCGGCGGCCTGGCGCAGCGCCTGAGTCGGAGAGTGCAGCAGACGATTGGTGAGGGTGTTGGCGAGAAAGTCCATGACCTCATCGGCGGACTTTCCGGCGGCGAGCAGGCGCCGCGCCTGTTCCAAGGTTTGCACACGGATCTCATCCGCTTGCCGACGCAAAGCCCGGATGGCGGGGCCGGCATCGTGGGCGCGAGAGTCGATGATAAATCGCGCCACTTCCTCATCGATGAGCAGCCTTGCGCCGCCCGCCGCTGCCTCGCGTTGCTGCCGATTCTCGTCAATGAGCTGCTGCAGGTCATCGATGGAAAACAAGTAGACATCTTCCAGGTCGGCCACGCCCGGCTCGATATCGCGCGGCACCGCCAAATCCACCATGAAAATCGGACGCCTACGCCGCGCGCGAATGGCGGCCTCGGCCGCGCTCTTGGTGATGAGAGGTTCAGGGCTGGCGGTGCAAGCAATGACAATGTCCGCCTGCGCCAGTTCCTGGTCGAGATCCTCGAGTCCTACCGCATGAACCTTGAGTTCCGTAGCCAGTGTTTGTGCCCTGCTCAGGGTGCGATTGGCGATCACCATGCGCTTGACTCCGGCGGATATGAAATGACGCGCCACGAGCGCGTTCATTTCCCCAGCACCGATCAGCAGAGCGGTCTGAGCGCTCAACTCCGAATACACCCGCCGCGCCAAACTTACCGTCGCGGAGGCGATCGAGACAGCATTCTCGCCGATGCGGGTCTCCGAGCGCACGCGTTTGGCCGCGGAAAACGCTGCCTGGAACAGTTTGTTGAGCGCGGGGCCGGTGCTGCCGGCCTCCTGAGCCATGCGATAGGCGTCTTTCAGCTGGCCTAGAATCTGTGCCTCGCCGAGCACCATGGAATCGAGTCCCGATGCGACACTGAAAGCATGTTCCACCGCCCGCTGTTCCTGGTGAACGTACAGGCTGGAGGCAAGGTCGAGATTGTTTCCATGGTGCCGCTCGAGCCATTTCGATAGCTCCGCGCCGCTGGCGGAACCCGCCCAATACACCTCGGTTCGATTGCAGGTGGACAGGATCACGACCTCGGCAACGCCGACTTGCTCTCTCAAGGTGCGCAATGCCGCCAGCAGCCGCTCCTCGCTGAACGCTACTTTCTCACGCAGGGAGACCGGAGCGGTCCTGTGATTGATGCCGAGGATGCTGAATGCCATTGATGCGCTTTTGGGACGTAACTATCTGATTCTGGTGGAAGAGGTGCCGCGAGATCAAGCTGGAATGGGCGGCATCGGGGTACTCATTTCGCTATAGTGCGGGCGTGTTCTCGATTTCAAACTTAGCAAGAGCGTCGATCGTGTTTGGGCTTGCCGCCTGCGCCGGCATTCACCGCAAGGCCCCTGAACCTGCGGCTCCGCAGTCATTTTATACCGTCACGGGCGAGATAGCCTTGGCGCGTCATCAGCCGCGCGTGGCGGCGCTGCAATATGCGGCGGCGGCGGCTCACGACACCGACTTGGGGCTGCTGGCGCGGGCGGCGGACGTCGCGGCCGAATGCTTGCAGCCGTCGTTGGCAGAGCAGATTGCGGCGCGCTGGACGGAAGTGGATCCAAAATCCGTGGAGGCGCAACGCGCGGCGGCGCGAGCCGCGCTGGCGCTGCACAAGATCGGCAACGCCGCCGCGCACTATCATTTCGTGCTGGTGAGCTCGCCGCTCGGCACGGACGCAGAATTCGCAGCGCTCGAGACAGAGCTTGGCGGCAATGACAATATCTTCGGCGCGCGCCAGCTCGCGGATCGCTTGGCGTCGTCGTTTCCGTCCTCAGCCGCGGCTTTGCGCGTGCAGGGATTCACCGCCTTGCGGGCCGATGATCCGGCCGCGGCCGTGCAATCGTTTACGGCGGCCTTGGCGCTCCCCCCGGCGAGCGCAGCGCACGCCCCGGACACAGGCGAAACCGAAGAAAATCGGCGGCGCGACTTGCAGCAGTCGCTGGCGCGGGCGCGAATCATGGCGGGCGATGCGGAGGCGCCCCTCGCACAAGCGCAGGAGAAAGTTCAGCACGAAGATACGTCGGTCAATCGGCTCGACTACGCGCTGTTGTTGATGACGGCGCAGCGCGACTCGGCGGCAAGTCAGCAATTGGAGCTGTTGGCCCACAATGCCGAGTACGCACCAGTGGCGCTGCGGCTGCTCGGTCTGGTCGAGTTTCAAGAGGGGCATCTGGACGCTGCATCCGTGAAATTTGCGGAGCTGTTGCGCGCCGACAAGTACCTGGACGATGCGTACTATTACTTGGGACTGATCGCCGATCGGCACGATGATCCGGAGCATGCGCTGCGCCTATATGCGCAGGTGCAGAACGGGGAAAATGTACTGCCTGCGCTGCTGCGAGCGACCACGCTGCTGGAAAAGCACGGGGCCGCGGCCGCCGGCGAGGAATTACTCGACAGGCTCATCGAGGACGAACCGCTGCGTGCGCCGGACATCCTCGCGGCGCGCGCCCGGATGTACGCCGAGAGCGGCGATTTGGCCCGGGCGCTGACGCTGCTCGACGCCGGTGTGATGGAATATCCGGACAGCGTGGACCTGCGCTATGCGAGGGCGTCGACCTATGAGGAACAGGGGCGAGTCGGCGCCGCTTTGCACGAATTGGCCAACCTCGTCAACTTGCGGCCGGATGATCCGGGCGCCTTGAACGCGCTGGGGTATACCCTGGCGGATCACTCACGGGACCTGCCGCGGGCGCGCAGGCTCATCGAGCGCGCGCACGCTGCGGCACCGAAAAATGCGGCGATCCTCGACAGTTTGGGGTGGGTGCTATTCCGCCAGGCGCATAGTGCGGAAGCAGAGTCGTTCCTGCGCATGGCCTATGCGGAGGATCGCGGCGGCGACATTGCGGCCCATCTCGGCGAAGTGTTGTGGCAGCTGGGGCGATCCGCCGATGCCGAGCACATTTGGTCCGAGGCCCGCGCCCTCGACGGCGATAATCGCTTGCTCAAGTCGACGCGGCAACGATTGCACACCGCGCCAACCGCTTCCGCCGCGTCACCTCCCGCGGTGCCTCCCGTCGCGCCGCACACCGCAGCGAACTGACGTGCGCCGAATACTATTGGCGCTGTTGTGTTCCACGATACTGGCCGCATGCGTGACCAGTCGACCGCCGCCTGCGCCGGCGGCCCCGAATTGGGAGCAGCGGGTGAGCGATTTGCAAAAGGCCGCTGCCTGGCAGTTGGACGGCCGAGCCGCTGTCGCCGTCGGCACGCAGGGGTGGCAGGCCACGTTGAATTGGCAGCAACGCGGCGAAATATCCGAGGTGCATCTGTCGGGACCGTTCGGCGTCGGCGCGTTGGTGCTGAAACGATCTCCCGACGGGCTTTCAGTGAACGGTGCGCCGCCCAGCGATGCGGTGCTGGCGCAATTACAGGAACGTTTAGGTTTCGAACTGCCGCTCGACCATTTGCGGTTCTGGCTGCTCGGCGTGCCCGATCCGGGCGCTGCATTCGACTTGAAGCGCAATGTGCAGGACCGTGCCGCGCAACTGACTCAGGGCGATTGGAGCATCGAGTACGATCGCTATATGCCGGTCGCGGGTGACGTACTGCCAGGCCACTTGGTGCTGAGCCGAGAAGGGGTGCGCGTGCGCATCGCGGTCGATCGCTGGCAGTGGCGATGACGAGACCGTGGCCTGCGCCCGCCAAGCTCAACCTGTTCCTGCACATCCTGGGCCGGCGGCCCGACGGTTATCACGAGCTGCAAACGTGTTTTCAATTCGTCGATCTGTGCGACGAGATTACGATCGACGTCCGCGCGGACGGCCGCATTCGGCGCGTGGCGGACATGCCCGGCGTGCCCGAAGACAGCGACCTTTGCGTGCGCGCGGCGCGCATGCTGAAGGCCGCCGCCGGCGCCCCACTGGGTGCAGACTTAGGCGTGCTCAAGCGCATCCCCATGGGCGGCGGCTTGGGTGGGGGCAGCTCGGATGCAGCGACTTGCTTAGTGGCGCTCAATCATTTGTGGCAACTGCACTGGCCCATGGACGAACTCGCGGCGCTGGGACTTAAGTTAGGCGCGGATGTGCCCGTGTTTGTGCGGGGGCGGGCGGCGTGGGCGGAGGGGGTGGGGGAACGCCTCACGCCGCTATATCCGCCGCAGGCTCCATTACAGACTAACTATTTGATTTTAAAGCCAAATATCGAGGTAAGCACGGCGGAAGTATTTCAAGATGCTGAATTGACAAGGAATTCACCGCCCATCACAATTCACGCCTTCCTGGCGTCTGGTGGGCAGAACGATTGCTTGGGCGTGGTGCGGCGCCGCTATCCCGAAGTAGCGCGTGCACTCGACTGGCTGTCGGGCTTTGGGTCGGCGCGCCTGACGGGTACGGGGGCTTGCGTTTTTTTGGCCTTGGAGTCCAAGGATCGAGGGCAGGAAATCATGCGGCAACTGCCGCGGGAATGGGATGCTTTCTTGGTTCGTGGACTTAACGACTCGCCCTTGCTTGAAAGACTAGCGACCGGCTGAGGTCGGCTGTAGCGAACGCGCTGATTTTGATTTCAAGTTGGGGTGTCGCCAAGCGGTAAGGCAGCGGGTTTTGATCCCGCCATACGGAGGTTCGAATCCTTCCACCCCAGCCATTTTAGAGCTTTGATCCATGTCGCAGAGCAACGAGTTCAATTCACTTGCGATTGCCGTGTTCACCGGCAAGTCGAATCCCGCGCTGGCGCAGGAAATCACGCGTCACTTGCATGTGCCGCTGGGCCGCGCGCATGTGGGGCGCTTCAGCGACGGCGAGGTGAATGTCGAGTTGATGGAGAACGTGCGCGGCCGCGATGTGTTCATCGTGCAGCCGACGAATCCGCCGGCCGAGAATTTGATGGAATTGCTGATGATGACGGACGCCTGCCGCCGGGCATCGGCGAAACGCATCACCGCGGTGGTGCCGTACTTCGGCTATGGGCGCCAGGACCGGCGGCCGCGGGCCACGCGCGTCGCCATCACGGCGAAGCTGGTGGCGAACATGATTGCGAGCGCCGGGGTCGATCGATTGCTCACGGTCGATCTGCATGCGGATCAGATTCAGGGGTTCTTCGACATACCGGTCGACAATGTGTATGCCTCGCCGGTGCTGTTGGGCGACGCCTGGAAGCAAAAGTACGAGAACATGATCGTGGTGTCGCCGGATGTGGGGGGCGTGGTGCGTGCGAGGGCACTGGCCAAACGCTTGGATGACGCCGATTTGGCCATCATCGACAAACGCCGACCGCGGCCGAATGAGTCGAAAGTGATGAACATCATCGGCGAGGTCGAGGGCAAGACCTGCGTGCTGATCGATGACATGGTGGATACCGCGGGCACGTTGTGCCAAGCGGCGCAGGCCCTCAAAGACGAGGGCGCGCTCAAGGTCGTGGCCTACATCACGCACGCAGTGTTGTCGGGTCAGGCGATCGAGCGCATTTCGAAGTCGGTGATGGACGAGTTGGTGGTGACCGACACCATACCGCTGTCGGAGAGCGGAAAAGCCTGCAAGAAGATACGCCAGCTAAGCGTGGCGGGATTGCTGGCAGAAACCATGCGGCGGATCAACGATGAAGAATCGGTGAGTTCGCTGTATATAGATTGAATTGGTCGGTGCCCGCGCAATTGGTCGCGATGCGCGGGCGCCGTGTTTGTGATGTA
>JANXZQ010000181.1 GCA_025355445.1 Gammaproteobacteria bacterium | reverse complement strand
TCACTTTGTCGCGCGCCGCTTCGTATAGCGCGGTCGCCTCCTGGCTCAGAGTGTGCACGCCGCGGTGGATGTTGGCATGATGGTGGCGCTCATAGTCATCCACGGCCTCGATCACAGCGTTGGGGCGCTGCGCCGAGGCGCCGTTGTCCAAATAGGCCAAGGGCTTGCCGCGCACCAGGCGCGCCAGCACCGGAAACTGCCGGCGCAGGGCATCGACGTCGAAGCTTGGCGTACGGGCCGCGAGGGCAATATTGTTCATCGGAATTTCCGAAGTGTTTGCGAATCGGGCAGTTGGGCAATGAGCGCATTTTCAATCGCCGCGCGCGCCGGCACCACGGACATGCCGGTCAGCACGTCCGCCAGGAAGGCGTACACCAACAGACTTTGCGCCGTGTCGCGATCCAGGCCGCGCGAGAGCATGTAAAAGAGCATGTCAGGATCGAGCCGTCCCGTCGTCGCGCCATGCGCGCACTTGACCTCATCGGCATGAATCTCGAGTTGCGGCCGCGTGTCGATCTCGGCGCTCGGGGAAAGCAGCAGGCCGCGGCAGGATTGCTGCGATTGCGCGTGTGCCGCACCGGCGTTGACGATCACCTTGCTGTTGAATATGACTCGGCTCGAGTCGCCGGCGATGGCGCGCGCCGTTTGATTGCTGCGTGTGTCGGGCGCGCCGTGCGTGACGATGTTGACGCAGTCGACGTGCCGATCTGCATGCCCCACCAACAGCGAATTGCTGTCGAGAGAGGCGCCGGGCTGGTCCAGGTGCGCCTCCAGAGCGGTGCGTACCAGGCCACCGCCCAGGACGACGGTGAATTGCCTGCAGCGGCTGTCCTTGTCTTGATGGATATTGAGCGAGTCGACGTGGGTGGCGGCCGCGCCGGTCGAATACACGCGGTAATGTTCGAGTTGCGCACCCTGCCGCAACGCCAAGTGCGTGCTGGAATCGATCAGCGGCGTGTGCTCACCTTGCGCCACGTGATGCTCGATGATGGTCGCGCTCGATCCCGCGGCCGCTTCGATGATGACCCGCGGGTAAGCGATGTTGTCGGCACCGTCGCCGGATGCGACGTGCAATATGACCAGCGGCGCCTGCACCTGACCCGTGATTTTCAGATACAGGCCGTCGACGAACAGGGCGGTATTGAGCAGTCCCCAGCGCTGCTGATCGGCATCCGACAGCGGCGTAAGGAAGCGCAACAGCGTTGCGGGATCGAGGCCGGCGACTTCCCGCAGACTGCGGACTTCCATGCCTTCGACGCTGCCGCCCGCGGGCGGCAGGGTCGGATGCCCATTAACCATGTGCAGCGTTGCGGCGCGCAGCGAATCGCCCAGCAGCGGCAGCGACGCGTCGGCCGGGATGCCGTCGGCGGCGGCGCGCGGGGCGTCCACGAAACTGCGTGCCGCCAGGCTGCGCAGATCCGTGTACCGCCAGGTCTCATCATGCGTGGTCGGTAGCCCGAGCTTGAGAAACCGCTGCATGGCCTCTTGGCGCAGCGCTGCGAGCGAATCGGCGTCGCGCGACTTCCACTGCGCCGCGAACGAGCGCAGCGCCGCCGATTGCGGCAGGGCGGATAATGGCGCTGCCGGGCTCATGCGACTTGGGCGTCCACCACCCAGTCATAGCCGCGGCGTTCGAGTTCCTTGGCAAGCGACTTGTCGCCCGATTTCAATATCCGGCCGCCCGACAGCACATGCACCTGGTCGGGCACGATGTAGTCGAGCAAGCGCTGATAGTGGGTCACCAGCACCACCGCGCGCCGCGGATCGCGCAGACTGTTCACGCCGTTTGACACGACCTTGAGCGCATCGATGTCGAGGCCCGAATCCGTCTCATCCAGGATCGCGAGCTTGGGTTCGAGCACCAACATCTGCAGCACTTCGTTGCGCTTCTTCTCACCGCCCGAGAAGCCTTCGTTGACGCCGCGCGTCAGGAAGGATTCGCTCATGTGCATGAACTTCATTTTCTGCTTGATGAGGGCGAGAAATTCGTAAGCGTCGACTTCGGATTCTCCGGCGGCCTTGCGTTTCGCGTTGAGCGCGGCTTTCAGCAGATAGACATTGTTGACGCCGGGAATTTCCACCGGATATTGAAAGCCCAGAAACAAGCCGGCGCGGGCGCGCTCTTCCGCGGGCAGCGCCAACAGGTCGAGACCCTCGAAACTCACTGAACCGCCCGTGACCTCGTAGTCCTCGCGGCCCGCCAGCACCTGCGCAAGCGTGCTCTTGCCCGAGCCGTTTGGTCCCATGATGGCGTGCACTTCGCCGGCCTTGACCTCGAGGTTGACGCCTTTGAGTATCTCTCGGCCCGCGACGCGAGCATGCAAATCGGTAATTTTAAGCAAGATTATTCCTCTACAGCCGCTAGCCGACGGCGCCTTCCAGGCTCACGCTCAACAGATTCTGCGCTTCGACGGCGAACTCCATCGGCAGCTCCTTGAACACCACTTTGCAAAAACCACTGACGAT
>JANXZQ010000168.1 GCA_025355445.1 Gammaproteobacteria bacterium | reverse complement strand
CGCGAGCCATCCAAGGCAATGCCTCGAGCGCGACGGCGCTGGAGGCGGGACGCCGGGCGCGGCCTCTGGCCGAACAGGGATGGGCTCTGGTGCAACACGCGTTCGGTAATTAATCGGCAAAGGACAGAACATGGATTTTTCGCACAGCGATAAGGTTCGCGGCCTGCAGGACCAGCTGCAGACTTTCATGGATGCGCACGTCTATCCGGCGGAGCCGCGCTTCGATGAGGAAATGCACAAGAACCGGCTGGAAGGCAATCCCTGGCGTCCGACCGCGATCATGGAGGAGTTGAAACGCGATGCCCGGGCACAGAATTTGTGGAATCTGTTCCTGCCGCACTCCGAGCATGGCGCCGGACTGTCCAATCTCGAGTACGCGCCCTTGTGCGAAATCATGGGACGCTCGCATCTCGCGCCCGAGGCATTTAATTGCTCCGCCCCCGATACCGGCAACATGGAAGTGCTGGCGCGCTACGCCACCCCGGCACAACAGACACGCTGGCTGGCGCCGCTGCTCGACGGGAAGATTCGCTCGGCCTTCGCCATGACCGAGCCCGACGTGGCCTCGAGCGATGCCACGAATATCCAATCCTCCATCCTGCGCGATGGCGACGAATACGTGATCAACGGCCGCAAGTGGTGGACTTCGGGTGTCGGCGATCCGCGCTGCGAAATTCTCCTATTCATGGGCAAGACGAACCCGGCGGCGGCGCTGCACAGCCAGCAGTCGATGATACTGGTGCCCATGGCCACGCCGGGCGTCAAGCGGCTGCGCCAGCTCTCCGTGTTCGGCTACGATCACGCGCCGCACGGCCACGCGCAGATCGATTTCGTCGATGTGCGCGTGCCTGCGGTGAACCTGCTGCTGGGAGAAGGACGCGGATTTGAGATCGCGCAGGGGCGCTTGGGACCGGGCCGCATCCACCATTGCATGCGCTTGGTCGGCCTGGCGGAGCGTGCGCTGGAAATGATGTGCAAGCGCGCTCAAACGCGCGTGGCCTTCGGCAAGCGCGTTTCCGAGCAGGGGGTGACGCTCGAACGCATCGCCGAGTCGCGCATCATGATCGATCAGGCGCGCTGGCTGGTGCTCAATGCCGCGTATATGATGGACACGGCGGGAAATCGCGCTGCCAAGAAGGAGATCGCCATGATCAAGGTCGCGGCACCCGCCATGGCCTGCCAGGTCATCGACTGGGCGATACAAGTCCACGGCGGCGGCGGCGTCAGCGATGATTTCCCGCTGGCGGCCGCTTATGCCGCCGCGCGTACCCTGCGATTCGCCGACGGACCGGACGAAGTGCATCGCGAGCAGATCGGCAAGCTGGAGCTCGGACGGTATCGCTGAACCGTCGGCGCCGAACCATGTCGGATCGACATTTCAAATTCTGGCCGGCAAATGCGATGCACTCGCTGGTCGCGCCGCAGACCAATCTATTTTACAACGCGGAGGTGTCCGCCCACCGTTATCCGGACAAGCCGTTCCTCATTTTCTACGACACGGAATTGACCTTTGCCGGCCTGTTGGATGAGGCGACGCGGCTTGCCGGTTTTCTGCAGCAGCATTGCGGAGTTCGCAAAGGTGATCGCGTGCTGCTGTTCATGCAGAACAGCCCGCAGTTCGTCATCGCCTACTACGGCATCCTGCGCGCCAACGCCGTGGTGGTGCCGATTAATCCCATGAACCTGACCCAGGAGATACTGGGCTACGCGCAAGACGCGGGGGCGCACACGGCCATCGTGTCGCAGGAACTGTACGCGCGCATCGAGCTCTTGATCGGCAAGTCGGTGGTCAAGTCGGTGATCGTTGCCGCCTACTCGGATTATTTGCAAGCGCCGACCACGTTGGCCGTGCCGGATTTCATTGCGGCGCCGCGCATGGAAATTACGGCACCGGGAGTGACACTGTGGCGCGAGGCGCTCGCCGCCCGCCTGCCCCCCGGACCCTTGACGGCGGGCCCGGATGACTTATGCGTAATGCCCTATACCTCGGGCACTACGGGTCTGCCCAAGGGATGCATGCACACCCATCGCAGCACCATGCATACGTTGGTCGCCGGCATGCGCTGGTTCTCGCTGCAGCCCGAACTCACATTGATGTCGGTCGCTCCCTTGTTTCATGTGACCGGCATGCAGGGCGGCATGAACGGCCCGCTGTACGTGGGCATCACGGTGGTCATGCTGCCCCGCTGGGACCGCAACGCGGCTGCGGAATGCGTGCAGCGTTATCGAGTGGCCAGCTGGACTGCGGTTCCGACCATGATTCAGGATTTTTTCGCGAATCCGGACATCGCTAGATACGACTTGAGTTCCATCCGCCGCTTGAGCGGCGGCGGCGCGGCCATGCCGGCCGCGGTGGCACAGCGACTGCTCGACATGGGAGTAACGTACTACGAGGGGTACGGATTATCGGAGACCATGGGCGCCACCCACTTGAATCCGCCGGGCAACCCGAAGAAACAATGTCTGGGGATTCCGATCTACGACGTCGACTCGCGGATAGTCGACCCGGTCACCCTGAACGAACTGCCCGCCGGCGAAGTGGGTGAAATCATTACGCACGGTCCGCAGGTTTTCCTCGGCTACTGGAGCAAGCCCGAGGACACCGCCCTGGCCCTCGTGGAAATCGACGGCAAGCGCTTCCTACGCACGGGCGATCTCGGTCGGGTCGACGAGGATGGATACTTTTTCATGGTCGATCGGCTGAAACGCATGATCAACGCCTCCGGCTTCAAGGTTTGGCCCACCGAGGTGGAGTCACTGATGTACCAGCATCCTGCGGTTCTGGAAGCCTGCGTCATCGGCGCGGCGGATGCGCATCGCGGCGAAACCGTCAAAGCCGTGATCGTGGCGCGGCCCGAATGGCGCGACCGCATCGATGCACAGGCAATCATCGGCTGGTGCCGCGAGAACATGGCGGCATACAAATGTCCGCGCATCGTCGAATTCGTCGACGCCCTGCCCAAGTCGGGCGCCGGCAAGATCATGTGGCGCGAGTTGCAGGATCGCGAAGCCGCAGCCAACGAACGAGTGAATCAATCATGAAAGCATTGCTCAGCAAACACGCCGGCGGCCCTGAAACCCTGGTGCTCGAGGACATCCCGGAGCCTGAGGCGGGACCTTTGAATGTGCGCGTCACGGTGCGAGCCTGCTCAGTCAATTACCCCGACCTGCTCATGATTCAGGATCTCTACCAATTCAAGCCGCCGCGCCCGTTTGCGCCCGGTGCCGAAGTGGCGGGAATCGTCGACGCTGTGGGCGACGGGGTGGAGAATGTTCGAGCCGGCGACCGCGTGCTGCTCTCCCCGGTGCGCAGCGGCGGCATGGCAGAGAAGGCCGTCGGGCTTGCGAGCAATTGCTGGAAAATTCCCGAGGCCATGCCGTTCGACGCGGCGGCCTCGCTTCTGATGGCCTATGGCACATCGCATCATGCCCTCAAGGACCGGGCCCGTTTACGCTCCGGAGAAACGCTGCTGGTGCTGGGCGCCGGGGGTGGCGTCGGGCTTGCGGCGGTGGAGTTGGGCAAGACCATGGGCGCGCGCGTGGTGGCGGCTGCGTCGAGCGCAGAGAAAATCGCGCTGGCGCGCGAACACGGCGCCGACGAAGGGGTTCAATATCCCGCCGGGTCGCTCGATAAATCACAGGCGCGCGAGCTCACGGATCGCTTCAAGGCCGCATGCGGCGCTCACGGAGCCCAAGTGATTTACGACGGGGTGGGCGGTGATTACACGGAAGCCGCCCTGCGCGCGATCGGTTATGAGGGCCGGCACTTGGTGGTGGGATTTCCGGCCGGCATCGCAAAATTGCCGCTGAATCTGCCGCTGCTCAAGAGCTGCCAGATCGTGGGCGTGTTCTGGGGCGACTTCACCGCGCGGTTTCCCGCGCAACACGCCGCCAACGTCGAGGAACTGCTGGGTCTGTATGTCGCCGGCCGCATCCGGCCGGCGGTCACCGAGAGATTTACTTTGGCGCGCGGCGGTGAAGCGATTGCCCGCCTGGGAGGGCGGGCGGCGCGCGGCAAAGTGGTGATCGAGATCGATTGAGCGCAGATCAGCCGTCACCGAGCGGCGTTGCATTCTCGCAGAGGAGCAATAGTTATGGCGAGACGAGCGAAAGCAGCGGTCTCATTTGCGCTGGGTGCCTTCTCACTGATGATGCAAGGCGCGCCAGTCGGACGTGGTATCGAATTCTCATCTACTTGCTGGCTGATTAAGCATGGAAGGGATTGGTTGCTTTGGGATGCGGGCGTTCCTGAGTCCTCGCTCAACGATCCCCGAGGTTGGTCCACTTTACCTAAATTGATCGTCTATCACCTCGATAAGTCGCTGACAGATCAACTGGCGGAAATCGGACTGAAGCCAAGCGATATCGGGCTTGTTGCAATATCGCACACGCACGGAGATCACATAGGAAACGTGAGCTTATTCCCGAATTCCACAATTCTGATGCAGCGGGCAGAGTACAACTGGATAAATTCCGCCAACGGGCCGAACGACAACTTAAATCAATTGATGGCACTGGCGCGTAAGCTCTTGGGCACCCCGAGAAACCTTCATCTCATCGACGGTGATACCGATGTATTCGGCGACGGGAGCATCACTTTGATTTCCAAGCCCGGTCACACGCCCGGCAGCCGGTCGCTGCTGGTCCATCTTGTGTAGCTTCAGCGACTTCTGGACAAAAGGCTAGCGCAAAGATGAGAGACTTCGATCTGCTGCGGGCGCCCCGCAGACGGAGCGAAGTGAATGAGCAAACGCGAACATCGACGATTTACGGCGGAACAGAAACTGGAGA
>JANXZQ010000137.1 GCA_025355445.1 Gammaproteobacteria bacterium | reverse complement strand
TTGAAGGTGGCCGCGGCCGGCGGCGCGGCGCGCGGCGGCCCGGCGAGTGCGCTCAACAGGAATAAAAGACCGACCACGGTAGCTCGCATTGCGCGATCCTACTCACAGGAGACGTTCACCGCCATGAGATTCCTCGTCCTTACTGCTGCTGTATGGGTTTTGAGCGCCGCCGGCGCCGCCCGTGCTGCAGACCATCAAGACTCGCGCTGGCAGCAGCGCGCGCAGAATGTCCGCATCGTCCGTGACAGCTGGGGCATCGCCCACATTTACGGTAAATCGGATGCCGATACGGTATTTGGCGCCATCTACGCGCAGGCTGAGGATGACTTCGGACGCATCGAGCGCAATTATCTCATTGCGCTCGGGGAGTTGGCGCGGGCCGAGGGCGAGAGTGCGATTTACAACGACTTGCGCGCGCGGCTGTTCGTCGATCCCGTGCAACTGCAGCGACAGTATGCGCGCAGCCCGGTGTGGCTCAAGGCACTCATGTTGGCGTGGTCTGACGGCCTGAATTACTTCCTGTCGAAGCATCCGCAGGTCAACCCGAAAGTCATCCGCCATTTCGAGCCGTGGATGGCCTTATCCTTCACCGAAGGCAGCATCGGCGGCGACATCGAAAGCGTCGATCTCGGCAAGCTGCGCGAGTTCTACGGAGAAAAGCCGCCCGCCGCCGCGCCAGTGGCACAGCTCGGGCGCACGAGGCCGATTCCCGGTGGTTCAAATGGCTTTGCCATCGCGCCCAGCCGCAGCGCGTCGGGGCACGCCCTCCTGTGGATCAATCCGCACACCTCGTATTATTTTCGTTCGGAACTGCAGATGGTGAGCGAACAGGGATTGAACGTCTATGGCGCGGCCACCTGGGGACAATTCTTCATCTACCAGGGGTTCAACTCACACAACGGCTGGATGCACACTTCGTACGGCGGCGACGCCATCGACGAATACGCCGAGACCATCGTCAAGAGGCCGGACGGGCTGTTCTACAAGTACGGCTCAGGCTTGCGAAAGCTCAAGGCCAGTCGCGTCTCCATCGCGTTCAAGCAGGGCAGCAACATTGGCCATCGAGAGTTCACCGTGTATCACAGCCATCATGGACCCATCATTCGCGCCGAGAAGGACCGGCGTGGTGACGCCCAGCGTAACGACGCCCGGCGTCTGGACGCCCCCTGGATAGCCATTAAGCTACTGCAAGAACCCGTGCCGGCCCTCGAACAGTCCTATCTGCGCACCAAGACCGTGGATTACGCCTCCTTCCGCAAGACCCAGGAGATGCGCACCGACACCTCCAACAACACGGTGTACGCCGATGCGGACGGGACCATCGCCTATTTTCATGGGAATTTCATTCCCCGGCGCGATCCGCAATTCGATTTCACCCACCCCGTCGACGGCAGTGATCCGCGCACCGAATGGCACGGCCCGCACGCCGTCGAGGAGACCATTACCCTGCTCAATCCGAGCAATGGTTGGATAGTGAACACCAACAACTGGCCCTTCACGGCGGCCGGCGATGCGAGTCCGAAGCGCGAGAATTATCCGGCCTACATGTGGATCAAGGGCGAGAATCCCCGCGGCATCCATGCCGTCGAGGTGCTGCAAAATATTCACGATGTCACCTTGGACAGCTTGATCAGCGCCGGCTACGACGGCCATTTGACCGCGTTCGAGGTGCTGTTGCCGCCCTTGTTCAAAGACTATGACCAATTGGCAGCGGATGATCCGCGGCGTGCCGCCCTGAAGGAGCCCATCGAGACCTTACGCGGCTGGAGCCGGCGCACGGCGGCGGATTCGATTGCGACGGCGCTCGCGATCTTTTGGGGTCAGGAGCTGCTCGAGCACAAGGGACCCGAAGCGCGCGACGCCGACGAGCCGGTCTACGATTACCTGGTCGATCATTTGACCGCGTCCGAGCGCATCGAGGGTTTGACGGCCGCCGTCGCCAAATTGCAGCGCGACTTCGGCCGATGGCAGACACCGTGGGGTGAAATCAATCGTTACCAGCGCTTGACCGACGACATCGTGCAGCCGGTCGATGACACCCAACCCAGTCTCCCGGTAGGCTTTGCCTCCTCCAATTGGGGAGCTCTGGCGTCCTTCGATACCTCGTATCCGCGCAAGACCAAGAAGATTTACGGCTCGGTCGGGAATAGCTTCGTCGCGGCTGTGGAATTCGGCCCCACCATCCACGCCAAGGCCATCATGAGCGGTGGTGAAAGCGGCGACCCCCAGTCACCGCACTTCACCGACCAAGCGCCGATGTTCACCCAGGGACGGTTCCGCGACGTGCTGTTCAGCCGCGAGAATGTCGCTGCGCATGCCGAACGTAGCTACCATCCTTAACATCGCGCGCGCAGTTTCGCGCGCCGCGGCTAGTGCGGATTATGCCGCGGCAGCGGCGGCGAGCGCTGCTGGATGACACTGTGCCGTTGCTGGGGACTCATCTGACGCCACTGCCTGCGCAATTCCATGCGCCTCTCGGGGGGCATTTGCCGAAACCGGTTGAATGATTCGCGGACCCGTTGCTGCTGTTCGGGCGGCATGGTTTTGAACTGCTGCCACCGCTGGCGCAGCTGCTGGCGCTGATCCTGCGGCATGGCCCGCCACTGAGTAAAGCGCTGCTGCGCTCCGGTTTGCTGTTGCGGAGTCATCGACAGCCAGCGCTGACTGCCTTTGGCCAGTGCCTGCTGGCGCTCCGGCGGCAAGCTATCCCACTTGCCCTGATAGTTCTGCAGCAATTGCTGCTGTTGAGGCGACATCGAAGACCAGGCCCGCGGCGGCGCCGATCCCGGCGCGGCCGCGGCTTCCGGCCCAGGGGCGGACGATTCGGGCGGCGCGGCGGGCATCTGCGCGACCGCGCTCGCTGCCGCGAGCAGCAGAGTTGCACAGATGAATGTCGCCCTGATCATTGCTTCGCATCCTGCGGTGGCGGCACGGGGGGATTCTCCCCTCGGGGCGGCACCTTCTTCAAAAATTCCCACCAAGCTGCATCACCCATATCATCCGCGCCCAAGAACTCAATGAAGTCATCGTCGGGCGCAGCCTGCGCCGGCGGTGCACCCTGCGCCTGGCCCGTCGCGGGCGCTGCTGGTGCCGGCGGCGGGTCGGCAATTGCTGCCGCACACACCGCCATGCCCAGCAACAGGCAACACCCTTCCCACACCCGCCCCAGTTCGATGCCAGGCTGCCAGCCCCTAGGCCGCGGGTCCCGAATTCGCGGACTTATCTGCCCAGTCATAAAAATCGATATCGTCTTGCAGCATGTCCATGGCGTCCCCTCCGCCCTCATCCGAGGAGGCGACGATTTCCAAATCTTCCAAATTCGCACCATCAGCTACTGTAACGGCGTGCTGACCCAATGGCGATCCCAGCCAGAGGAAGGCTCCCAGAACCGCGGCGGCGGTCACGCCGGCCGCAGGGGTCAGCACACCTAAGCGGAAAAACCAAGGGCGGCGCCCCGCGCCAGCCGCTTCGACCGCAGCAGCGCGGGCCTGCGTAAGACGCGAACGCGACGCGAAATCCATCCCAGCGACGCTGTCGTGAAACAGCGCGCGGCTGCGCTCCTCGAAGGAATCTTGAGTTTGCTGTTCCTGCTCGTTCATCACCAAACCTCACCGAGTTGTTCGCGCAGAGTGTGCACTGCGCGCGAATAATGCGTCTTGACGCTGCCTTCCGAGCAGCCCATGGCGGTTGCCGTTTCGGCCACGTCCATGCCTTCAAAATTTCGCAGCATAAACGCTTCCCGTTGCCGCGCCGGCAACGCACGCAAGCCAAGCTCGAGGTGCTGCATGGCCTGCCCCTGCATCAGCAACTCGGGTATGTCCGGGCCCGCGGCGGCGACATTCTCGAGCGGATCCTGAGCCTCGTTGTCGGGATCCTCTTTCGCACCGGGCATCCAAGTCATGAAGCGCTTGCGCACGGACCGGCGCCGCTGCAAATCGCGAATGCCATTTTCCAAAATTCGATAAAACAGCGGCCGCCATTCGGCGCTCGGCCGTGAGGCATAGTTGCGCGCCAGTTTGAGCATGGCGTCCTGCACCACGTCCAACGCGTCGTCGGGATCACGCAGCGCGATCTGCGCCATGCGAAACGCACGGCGCTCGATCTCCGCCAAGAATTTCTCGAGTTCTCGGGTGTACTCCAGAACCGATTCCTTAAGAGCTGGGGCGGGACCATCCCAGACCATCCCAGCTTGATTCAGCGTATCAAAGCGAGCCATGCGCGTCCTCTTAACATCGGCGGACCATCACCAATCCAGGTATAAACGGCCATCCAGCGGCGCGGTTGACGTCGGGGCTTGCGTAGGATCAGCGACTTACGCACACCAAATGTGACGTCCATTGCAATAATTTCAACAAGTCCTCAGCGCGGGATCTAGAGGCATCCGTAACTGATTGAATTCTAAGGATTCATTTTGATTTAGAATACTTTTCCATCAATTTGAAGGCGACCCGAAACGGAACGGGCACTTAGGGCAGATGATCCCGGCTTCTCAACAGACTTATCCACACGTTTTGTGGACAGAATAAGGACCCATGATTCTGCAGATCGCATTGGATACCCCATTGCGGCGCGTGTTCGACTATCGGCCGCCCGCAACCCTGCCGGGCGAGGCAAATCCCGCGCCCCAGCTCGGCGTTCGGGTGCGCGTCCCGTTCGGGCGCCGGCAGTTGATCGGAATCCTGGTGGGCATCACCGGGGAGTCGGCGATCGATTCCGGGAAACTGAAATCGGCCTTGGCTATTTTGGACCAGCAACCGATCGTCGATTCCGTCACCTTCGACTTGCTGCGCTGGGCGGCGCAGTACTACCACCACCCCTTGGGGGAAGTGTTCGCGGCCGCGTTGCCGGTCAGCCTGCGCGAGGGTCAACCGACGCAGCACGGCACCGAATGGTGGTCCGTGAGTGATTCCGGGCGCCAGGAGCTGTCCTCGCCCAGCGATCGGCGCGCTCCGCAGCAGCGAGCCATGCTGGCCTGGTTGGCGCAACGCGGCAGTGTGTCCCTAGATGACCTCGACGAGACCTTCAAGCCCGCGCATTTGCGGGCGCTCGCGGTCCGCGGCTGGGTCACGCCTCAAACCCAAACCGCTGGCGCGGCGTCTGAAGAAACACCTGGCGTGGTGGTGCCCGACACAGCGGCTAGTGCTGTGAGCCTCACCGAGCATCAAGCCGAAAGCGTGGCCGCCATACTCGCGACCCTGCCGGGCTTTGCCGCGCATCTGCTATATGGGGTGACCGGCAGCGGTAAGACCGAGGTATACCTGCGGGTGATCGCCGCCGCCATCGCCGCGGGCGGTCAAGCGCTGGTGCTGGTGCCTGAGATTGCCTTGACCCCGCAGCTGGTCGAGCGCTTTCGCCGCCGCTTCAGCGCAGGGGTGGTGGCGGTGCATTCGGGTCTCACCGGCGTTGAACGCCGCGACGCCTGGCGTGCGGCACACAACGGCGAGGCGCGAATCGTCATCGGCACGCGCTCAGCGGTGTTCACTTCCCTGCCCAAACTTGCCCTCATCGTGGTCGATGAGGAGCACGACGCCTCGTACAAACAGCACGAGGGCTTTCGCTATTCGGCGCGCGACCTCGCCGTCGTCCGGGCACAGCGTGCCGGCGTGCCCGTCGTGCTCGGCTCCGCCACGCCATCGCTGGAAACGCTGGAGAATGCGGCGACCGGACGCTATTCGAAATTGCGCCTGCCGCACCGGCCGGGCGCGGCGCAGGCGCCGCAAATGTCGCTGGTGGACCTGCGCAAGCACGGCGGCGATCAAGGACTGTCCACACCTGCGATGCAGTCGATGGCCCGGCACCTGAAAGCGGGCGGCCAAGTCATCGTGTTCTTGAACCGCCGCGGCTATGCGCCGAGTTTGTTTTGCAATGCCTGTGGCTGGGTCGCGCCCTGCGAACACTGCGACGCGCGCATGACCCTGCATCGCCGCGCGCAGCAACTGCGCTGCCATCACTGCGGTGCGCACGGCGCGGTGCCTGTGATCTGCGGCAAGTGCGCCCAGCCGCTCAATCCCGTCGGCCAGGGCACCGAACGGGTGGAAGAGACGCTGGCACGATTGTTCCCGGGGGCGCCGCTGGCGCGATTGGATCGAGACACGGCGTCCGCACGTGGCGCGGTGCAAAGCGTGCTCGAGCGGGTGCATAGCGGCGAGGCGCGAATTCTGGTGGGCACCCAAATGCTCACCAAGGGTCATCACTTCCCCGAAGTCACCCTGGTGGTGATCCTGGATGCCGATCAGGGCTTGTTCGCAAGCGATTTTCGCGCCACCGAGCGCCTCGCGCAGACCATCACGCAGGTCGCCGGCCGCGCCGGACGTGAGCTGCGCCCGGGAGAGGTATTGATTCAAACCGAGTTCCCGGAACATCCGCTTCTCAATCGGCTGCTCACGGAAGGCTATGAGGGATTCGCAGTAAGCGCCTTGGAAGAGCGGCGCGAGGCAGGTTGGCCGCCTTACTCGCGCCTCGCCATGCTGCGTGCGGAGGCCAAGGACAGCGCGGCACTCGACGCATTTCTGCGTGCCGCGGCCGACGCGAGCGCGCGGCTCAAGGATGCCGCGATTAAAGTGTTGGGACCGGCGAGCGCCTTGATTGCGCGGCGCGCCGATCACTTCAGGGCGCACCTATTGATCGAAACCGTCGCACGCTCCGGCTTGCAGCGTTTCCTCAAGGACTGGCTGCCGCTCGTGGAGCGGCTGCCGGGGCCCCCCGGTCTGCGCTGGTCCATCGACGTCGATCCACTCGAAGTAGATTAAACTGCCGTCCCTTTGTACCCCTGACCTTTGGAATATCGCCTTGAAGACCGTGATCGAAAAGTTGCTCAGCGAAGCCCTCGCGGCCCTGCCGGAAGAGATGGTGCCAGCGGACGGGCGTAACGTCGCCATTGAGGTTGAGAACACGCGCGACGCGCAACACGGCGATTTTGCGAGCAATCTCGCCATGAAGCTCGCCAAGGCGACCCGCCAGAATCCGCGCAGGCTGGCGGACGCTCTGCTGCGACTGCTGCCGCAGAACCCTGCGGTGGCAAAGACCGAGATTGCGGGCGCCGGTTTCATCAATTTCTTTCTTGCCAAGGACGCCTATCACGCGGAAATCGCCAAGGTGCTCGAGCAGAACGAGCGCTATGGGCGTTCGCTCGAGGGCAGCGGGCGATCGGTTCAAGTGGAATTCGTCTCGGCGAATCCGACGGGTCCCTTGCATGTCGGTCACGGCCGGCATGCCGCCTTCGGCGCCAGCGTCGCCAACTTGCTCGAGGCTGTGGGCTATCGGGTGGAGCGCGAGTACTACATCAACGACGCGGGCCGCCAGATGGAAATTTTGGCCGTCAGCACCTGGCTGCGGTATCTGGAGCACTGCGGCGAGGAATTCACCTTTCCTGCCAACGGCTATCGGGGCGAATACATCACGGAAATCGGCGAGCGGCTGTTCGCCGCGGAGGGCGCCGGGCTACGGCACGGCAGCGCGGAGATCTTCAAGGATCTGCCGCCGGATGAGCCGGCCGGGGGCGATAAAGACATCTACATCGATGCCCTGATCGTGCGCGCCCGGCTGCTCATTGGCGACGCCGCCTTTCGCCGCGTACTAGCCCTGGCTCTCGACGGCATCTTGGGCGACATTCGCGAAGACCTGAAGGAGTTCGGGGTCACCTTCGATTGCTGGTTCTCCGAGCGTTCCTTGAGCGATTCGGGTTCGGTGGATCGGGCGATCGCCGCTCTGAAGAAAGCCGGGCACGCCTACCTCAAGGACGGTGCCTGGTGGTTCAAGAGCACGGAGTACGGCGACGAGAAAGACCGGGTCATGGTGCGCGAGAACGGCGTCAAGACGTATTTCGCATCGGACATCGCGTATGTGTTCAACAAGCTCGAGCGCGGCTTCGATCACCTGCTCTATATTTGGGGCGCCGACCATCACGGCTACATCACTCGCCTGCGCGCGGGATTGATAGCGCTCGGGGGACCTAAGGATTCCTTCGAGGTGCGCCTGGTGCAATTCGTGTCGCTGTTCCGCGGCGGCGAGAAGGCCCAGATGTCCACGCGCTCGGGAGAGTTCGTGACGCTGCGCGATCTGCGCAAGGAAGTGGGCAACGACGCTGCCCGTCTGTTCTACGTCATGCGCAGCAACGATCAGCATTTGGATTTCGATTTGGAGCTCGCCACCGCGCGCTCCAACGACAACCCGGTGTACTACATTCAATACGCGCACGCACGCGTCGCCAGCGTAATGCGGCAGATGCAGGAACGCGGACTCGCCCACGACCGGGCACAGGGCCATGCTTCGCTGGTCAAGCTCACCGAGCCGCAGGAAATCCAGCTGATCAAGCGGCTGAGCGCCTTTCCGGAAATCGTCCGGCAGTGCGCCGCGCAACGTGCACCGCATACTCTGGTGCACTACCTACGGGATTTGGCGAACGATTTTCACACCAACTACAGTGCGCACCAGTTCATCGTGGAGGACGCGGGCTTACGAGACGCCCGGCTGAATCTCGCATTGGCGACGCAAATCGTGATCCGCAACGGTCTCGCATTGCTGGGCGTATCAGCGCCCGACACGATGTAGGCCAGGCAAGATCATGGCCAAGATTGCAGCGCGAGACTACAAAACCAGACGCCGCCGCCCCGCCGGGTTCTCCGGCTGGATGGGGATTCTGTGCGGATTGGCCATGGGACTCGCGGTCGCCGGCATCGTGTATATCAAGGACCATCGGCCCGATACGCAAATCGCCGGAACCGGCAAGGTTGAAAAGAGGCGGGCCCGCGGCAACGAGCCCCCCGATGCCGATGCGGGCGATTCAAGCGCGGAAGAACCGGCGAAGTCGTACGCCTTCTACGACATGCTGCCGAAATTCGAAGTCGTGGTGCCGGAAAAGGAAAAGGACGTCCGGCCGGATACCCAATCCGTTCCCGAGACTCGGCGCGGCACCTACGTGCTGCAGGCCGGCTCGTACAAGAACTTCGCGGACGCGGACCGCGTGCGCGCCAAGCTGGCGTTGCAGGGTGTTGAGTCCAAGGTCCAGAAGGTGTCCGTGGATTCCGATACTTGGCATCGTATCCGCATCGGGCCGATCTCGAAGCTGGGTGAGCTCAATCGGTTGCGGCAAATTTTGCGTAAGGCCGATGTCGATGTGCTGGTCATTCGGGTTGGTGATTAGTGGGATTCGGAGGGGCCAGCACTTGTCCGCCACGTGTCCGCCTCTGTTTCGCTATTGGGTCTTTCCATTTATGAAGAAACCGACAATCCCGGGACCGGACTCTCTGTCAACAACGGTTATGGTCATAGTCCCGGTAGGAAGATCACCTCCGGAAAGTCGGACAACATAATTGAGAGTGTACATGTCAAGGCGTCCCTGGCTCTGTTGCCGCTGAGACCCAACGAAGGACGATGATTCAACTTTCCCGACGAGACTCCAGAGTTTTCCCAGTTGGGCATCAAATTTCTCACGTGGAATTTGGCTCTTCGCGATTTCGTCGAACGTTCCGTAGAGCGCATCCAAATCTTGTTTGTTGTACGGCCCTACAACCCGCTCCGCGATCTTGGTCAGCGCGGCGTCGGTATACTTCTGCGGAAGAGTCCTGTCTGCCCCTATAGCGGTCCCCGAGATTCCGGCGTTCGATCTAAGCAGAAGGCCGGTTTGCACCAATGTTGCCGCTAAATTTAGGCCAACAACGATTAGAATTGCTATCAAAAATCCACGCGACGAGCTTTCATTCATTTTTCACCGCACTGGCAGCCCTTATGGCCTGTACGTCGAGCGTACGAACTTTTTCCGGTGATTGCTCTACGCAAGCGACAAGAGCGCCTACCATTTGCGACAAGGTAACTAGGCCCAAGCGGCGAGCGGCATCCCGTGTAGGCGGCAGCAACATGAGAGCTCCATACAAGGGGAGCAGAACGTAAGGCCAACGGTGACCTGGACCCAATACGTACCAAGGACGAACGAAGGTGGCAGGGAGGTTACTAGCGCGTATGAGCTGCTCTCCGGCTTGACGCGCAGCAACGTAGGCGCGCATGACTGGAGCGGGTTGGGCCACGCTGACGTAGATAAAATGGCGGATTTTCGCTATAAGCGCTGCGGCTACTGCGGCATGTACTGATTGCAGGTCCACGGCTTCGAAGCTGGCAGCTTTGGCCGGACTGGGATGTGGGGTACCAATCAAATGGATGAGCGTGTCCGCCGGAGCAATAGAGTCAACGAAGCTAGCTGGGACCAACGCGTCGCCAACGATAGTTTCGGCCCCCGCGGGAATCCTATTCGCACTGGCCGCTCTTGCAAGCGCGCGAACGCTGTGGCCGCGGGCGACTAGCGCCAGGATGAGCGAGCGGCCCACATAGCCCGTTGATCCGGTAACGAAAACGGAGTGACTAACCATAGAGGAAGACTGCCGCCTAACGATGAGGTTGAGCGACGCGGGGCTTCACCAACGTCAAACGAAGGCACTTTACCCCAATCATCGACTCCCTCCTTGGCTCATCGACGCTGCTGCCCCGCGATCGCTCGAACCGATTGTTAGACGATTCAGCGGTACACGTCTTTGCGGTGTCCGACTTTATATATTGTGACCTCTAAGCGCGCGTCGTCAATCAAATATGCGATTCGATAGCTACCTTGACGCATGCGATACCGGTCGTCGTACCCCGCAAGTTTTTCCGCGCCGCTTGGTCGAGGCTCTGCGGCTAAACTCCCGATCTTCTGGACAATGCGCCGCCGATCGTTTTTGGAACCGACCTTCTCAATTTCCTTCGCGGCCGAGGGCATTACCAGAAGTCTATAGTTGGCCACGCCGCTTCAGACAGCTAACGAAGGACACAAACGAGAGGCTCTTTTCGTTTCGACGTGCGGAAAAAGCTTCAAGATCAGAGGCGTCCTCTGCAAGGCTTACACGCACGGCATCATTGACCATATCCGATACGGAACGATCGGACGCGGCAGCCCGGAGACGCAGTGCCTTATGAACGTCGGAATCGAAATAGACGGTTACGCGCTTGGGGTTGTCCACAGCATAATTGTACCGTAAACGTTATAACGTCAAGACGTTTATTAGTCGTCTAACGATGAGGTTGAGCGACGCGGGGTTGCGCAATCGCAGAACGAAGCTGATTTATCCTAATCATCGACTCCTCCTTGGTTCAACGAAGCCTCGGCCCCGCGATCGCTCCAACCGATTGTGTGCTCAGTTTTCGCCCTGCAGAGACCCTCGAGCACGCTAATCATCGGAATTCAAGAGCTGGCCTCCGCGCCGCTGGATGGAATAAAATCGGATGCCACTTCAGGAGTCGATCGAGTTGACCATCCGCGAGTTTCTTATGCGACGGAACGGTCAATACTCTAGAGAGACCGTGGCCTTTCTCCTTGCGTCAGGGACCTTGTTAACCATCGGGACCAGAAGCTTCGTGGTCAAGTTTGTGTGTGCGGTAGTGATCGTCGTCGTGACAGTGGCGGCGTTTGGGAGTTTGTTCCAAATTCCGTGCCCAAAATGCCGTAAGTCCTTGGGGTTCGTCGGTTTCAAAGTGGCGAACTCGGGGATGGGCAGTAACAACACCGTACCCGTCCCGGCGCATTGCCCTCATTGCAACGTGAGCTTCGACGAGCCGATGCCGTAACCCATCAACGCCACGATCCTCTGGCGCCGTGCCGCTGATCGGTTCGTGTCTTCGCTCGGCGCGCGACTGCTGCTCCAGCCGTCCAGCCCACGTCACCGAGGATCGGCGCTAATCCTCACCCAATTGACGAAAATCCACCCCCAATGCCCGCAACTTTCGATACAAGTGCGTCCTTTCCATCCCCACCCTCTTCGCCAACTGCCCCACCTTGCCATTACAAAGGAGCAGTTGCTGCTGCAGGTAAGCACGCTCGAATTGTTCGCGTGCCTCGCGCAGCGGTAGCGCCAGCAGATCCTGCTTCACCAACGGCTCATCCACCGCCAGTTTCACCGCCAATTCGCGCTCGATTTCCTCTAGCCGGATCTCCTCGCCCACTCCCAGAATCAGCACGCGCTGCACCAGGTTTTTGAGTTCCCCCACATTCCCGGGCCAGGGATAATTTCGCAGGCGGTTTTGCGCCGCGACGCTGAAGCGGCGCAGCGGCAGATGCTGATCGTCGACCAGGCGATCCACGTAGTAACGCAATAAGTCCGGCACATCCTCTGAATAATCGCGCAGCGGCGGCACGCGCAAGGTGATGACGTTGAGGTGCGCCACGAGATCACGGCGGAATGGCTCCGGCGAGGCATGCAAGTCGAACGCGTCCTGGGCGGAACTGATCCAGCGCACATCCAGCGGCAGCCTCTGTCGCCCGCCCACGCGCGTGTAGCCGTTCTGCTCAATGGCGCCCGCCAGCGCGCGCTGTGCCTCGCTGTTCAAATCCTCCAGTCCGTTGATATACAGCGATCCGCCCGCGGCCTGATCGAGCGCGCCCAATTCGACGCGTCCGTCCCGTTCGCTGCCGAACAGCGCCGCCGCCGGCTCTTTACCGAGGCTCGCGGCCACCACCATGAAAAACGGCTTCGCGGCACGCGCGCTCAGCGAATGCAGGAACCGTGCATAGGCCTCGCGTCCGGATCCCAGTTCTCCGAGCAGCAGCACCGGCGATGAACTGGAGGCTGCTTGTTGTATCTGCTCACGCAGGGCCAGCGTCACCTTGCTCTTGCCGATGGGCACGGCCAGCGTCGGACCGTGGGTGCGGGCGGACAGCCGTTTGCGGCGCCCGGCGTCGAGCGCGCGCTCCACGGTGCGCAGCAGCTTGGTCAACGATAAGGGCTTTTCGACGAAATCGAAGGCGCCTAAGCGCGTGGCCTCGACCGCGGTCTCGACGGTGCCGTGACCGGACATCATCACCACTGGGCAGTCGTAGCCGTCGGTGACCGACCACTCGCGCAGCAAAGTGATCCCATCGGTATCGGGCATCCAGATGTCGAGCAGCACGAGGTCCGGAACCTGGGTGGCGCGCGAGGAGCGCGCCTGGGTGGCGTCCGCCGCCACGTCCACTTCGTAGCCTTCTTCGGACAGAATTTCCTTCAGCAAACCGCGGATATCCGCCTCGTCGTCCACCACCAGTATTCTCGAAGCGGTCATACGCGTTCTCTCCTGTGTTCGCCTTTGCGCGGTTCGCGCACGCCCAAGGAGCGTGCGTTGTCGCCCAACGGCAATAGAATTCGCACGCGGGCGCCGCCGGTGCGTTGATTATCCGCCTCAATGCGTCCGCCGTGTTCTTCGACGATTTTCTTCACGATGGCAAGCCCCAGCCCCGTGCCCTTGGGTTTGCTCGTGACGTAGGGGTCGAACACGGTACCGATCAAGTCCCGCTGAAACCCCGGTCCATTGTCGGTGACCACGATGGCCGCCGATGCTGTTTGCTTCGGTCCATCCTCCCACACATGCGTCTCGATCTCGATGCAGGCGCCGGGCCGGCCCTCCAGGGCCTCCAGCGAGTTGGTCACCAGATTGTTCAGGATCTGCCGGATTCGCACCCGATCCGCCGACACCACCGGCAGCAGCGGATCGAGCGATAATTTGAGCTCGGCGGCGCTGGCCTGGGCGCGGTACAGATCCGCGACTTCCGTGATCAGCTGGTTCAAGTCGAAGCGCGAGAAGTTCATGTCGGGCGCACGCGCGTACTCGCTGAACGCATTGACCATCTGCTTCATCGCATCGACCTGCGCGACGATGGTATGCGTCGCGCGTTCGAGAATCTGCGCATCTTGCGCGTTCATGCTGCCTAAGAATTTGCGCCGCATGCGCTCCGCCGACAATTGAATGGGCGTCAGCGGATTCTTGATTTCGTGCGCCAAGCGCCGCGCCACTTCACCCCAGGCCGCATCGCGCTGCGCCTGCAGCAGCGTCGTAATGTCGTCGAACACCAGCACCACGCCGGGCGCGCCGCCTAAGTCATTGGGCAACGCTGTGCAGGCACACATGAGCACGCGCTTGCCGGAGTCCGACAATAGCTCGACCTGCTCGCGCCAATCCAAATCCTCAACCCCCAAGTGCAGCTTGAGCGCCGCCAGAAACTGCATGAACAGCGTCGAATCACTGATGGATTCGTCGAAGCGCTTGCCCACGGCGCCCTCAAGATCCACTCCCAGGATGGCGCTGGCGGCCTGGTTCGCCGTGCGCACGGTCAAATCCGCCTCGAGCGACACCACCCCGGTAGACAGACGCGCAAGAATCACGGCAAGTCCCGCACGTTCGGCTTCCACCGCTTGCTGACTAAGCCGCGTCTCCTCACGGGCTCGGCCCAGCCGCTTGGTCATATCGTTGAACGAGGTCACCAGAAAACCCAATTCGTCGCGCGACGGCAGCGGCAGCTTGGTGTCGTAATTGCCCTTGGCCACCGCCCGCGTGCCGGCGATCAGGTCCTGCACAGGTTGCACGAGGCGCTGCGCGGCGAACAGGGCGCCGTAGACCGCGGCAATCAGCGACATCAGCACCACGAAAGTCAGAATCAATACAAACGTCGACTTGAGCGGCCTGCGCAACTGCACGAGATTGGCGTACTGGGTATACGAGCGCTGCACCGTGTCGGCGAGCTGGCTCAATTGCTGCGGCACCGGGTACAGGGCGATCAGCACCCGTGCGCTGCCGCTGCCGTTGGCATCGAGCGGCGCCGCCGCTCGGATCAGGTAGCCGCCCAGCGAATCGGTGTCCAAGCTCACGTAGGGCCGGCCGCGCCGCAATTGCAGCATCATCTCGTCGGTCGCGGGCACCGGCAGCGTATCCATGGGACGATCCGAACTGGTGGCAAGAATCTGCGCCTGCGTGCCTACGATGGTGAACTCGAGCGCGGTGCTTTCGCGCCGCTCGCGATCGAGGGCGCCGATCAGTTCGAACGCGGAACTCGCCGACAGGGTATGGGCGACCAGCTGGGTATGCTGCAAAAATTCACGCACCCGCACTTCAAGCGCCGCATGCGACAGCTCGCGCGTGTCCTTCAATCCCTGGCTGACTTCCAGTTCGAACCAGCTATCGATGCCGCGATTGATGAATTGCAGCGAAAAGTAGTTCACCACCAGGATCGGCGCGACCGCCAAAGCGCTGAAAATCGCGACCGTGCGTCCCTTGAGGCGCGAACCCGGCACATGCCTGCGGTAATCACGCACCAAGCGCGTGAGCTTGAACACGAGCAGCACGACCAACGTGAGCAGCCCGGTGATGTTGATCAGCAGGATCCACGGCATGCCCTTCTCGAATCCCGCGGAGTTCTGCGCGGCCGCTGCCAGCAGGTACAGCGCAACCAGCCACAGTGCCACTCCGATGGAGCCCAGCACTGTGGAACCGTACTTGCGGATCACGGCTGCAGCGTCCATGTGTACCAGTCGCTTTCGCGGTGCCAGTCGTTGACCCAGAACATCAGTACGCGCAGTGAGAACGGCACGTTGGCGTAGTCGATCTTGGCGCGGACATTCGCCTCGTAGCGGCGGTCGGCGGTGATCAATGCCTTGTCCAACACCGGCAGCCAGCGCACGTCCGAGAGCTGCTCGATCGCGGCTTCGATGCTGCTCAGCGACTGCTGCTGGCCGCTGTTGTCATTGCGCAGGATGTAGCGCGCGCTGACGGCGTTGTATTGCAAGTGATAGCGCTGGGTGAGCTCGGCGACCCGTGAGTTCGGTAGCAGCTGGCGTACCCGCTCGATGTCGAGGTCGAGTTCCATGGTCAACGGCACTCCCTCGGCGAGGCCGCGGCGCACGGCGTCGCTGACGGGCAGGTCCACATGGGCGTTCAAATGGTAGACGCCGTCCTTGAGCTGCAAATCGGCGGAGCGCACCTCGAAACGCCCCTCGAGGCCATCGGCCTTGAGGGGCCGGGCCCACAGCATCGCCGTCAGCAGCACGCAACAAAGCCCGATGGATGCCGCGAGCGGCGGCGGCCGGCGGCGGGCATTGGGCTTGGAGTTTGAGCGCAGGGCGTTCATTGCTTATTAACAACAGCATAATAGAAGCCGTCAGCACCCGCCTCTCCGGGAAGAATTTGCCGGCCCCACTCGTCCGCTTCGCCGAAATTTGGCCAACCCTCCCAGCTTTCAGCCGGAATACTGACGGCGTCGGGAGTGTTGCGCAGAAACGCCGCAAGCACATCGCGGTTCTCGCTGCGTGTCAGCGTGCAGGTGGCATAGACCAGCCGCCCGCCGGATTTCAGCATCGCCCACGCGGAATTCAACAGCTTCCCCTGCAGCTGCGGCAATTTGTCGATATCCGACGGGGACTTACGTAGCCGAATGTCCGGATGGCGGCGAATCACGCCCAGCGCCGAACACGGCGCATCGAGCAAAATCCGATCGAAGGGGACGCCGTCCCACCAAGCGTCCGGCACGGCGGCGTCGCCGCTGACAACGTCGGCGTGAAGCTCGCCGCGCTTGAGGTTCTCGCGCACCCGGGTCAGCCGTTGCGGGTCGACGTCGACCGCAGTCAGATTCGCCAGATTCGGTTCGCGTTCGGCGATCAGGGCGGTCTTCCCGCCGGGAGCCGCGCAGGCGTCGAGCACCCGCTGGCCCGCCGCCAGCGCCAGCGGAAAAGCCACACATTGCGCCCCCAAGTCCTGCACCGACACCAAGCCGGCATTGAACCCGGGCAGCTCCTGCACATCGCAGGGTGAATCCAGGACCACCGAGTACGGCACCCGCGGCTCGGCGCGCGCACCGATGCCGGCATCGCGCAACAAGGCCAAATACTCCTCGGTCGTGGTGCGGCGGCTGTTGATGCGCAACCACATGGGCGCTTGAGCATCGCCGGCGGCCAGCAATTGCGTCCAACGCACCGGCCAATCGGCACGCAGCCGATCCGCCAGCCACACCGGCGAGGCATGACGGGTGGCGGGATTGCGCGCGATGTCGGCATCCAAGGTCTTGCGCTCGCGCAAGTAACGGCGCAGTACGGCATTGATCAGTCCGGCCGCGCGCACGGCGTCGGTGGCTTTGGCGGTCTGCACCGCAGCGTCTACCACGGCGTATTCCGGAGTCTTCTCATCCTCGAGTTCGTACAGCGCCACCGACAGCAGCGAGCGCACTAAAAAGTCCAAGGACCTCACCGGCGTCGATAACAGGCGACCCAAGATCGCCTCGTGACGATAATAACCACGCACCGCGCCGTAACTTAAGGACCGTACCGACGGCGCCAGCTGGGGGTTGGCTGCAACCAGCGCGTCTTTGAGAGCCGCGTCGAGCGTCACGCCCTCGCGCAAGATTCGCGCCACCGCGTGTGCGGCGAGAGAGCGCGCAGTGGCGGGAGAGCGGGCGGGGGCGGCCGTGGCTTTCATGCTTGCGCGAAGCGAGCGCCGTCGAGTTGCTGCGCCTTGATGAATTCGCGCGCCATCAGCGGTTTGCGGCCGGCGAGTTGTAGACGCAGAATTCGCAAGGTACCGCTGCCGCATGCGACATCGATGCCATCATCGGCGGCCGCGAGCACAGTGCCCGGCGCCGCCGCAGCGTCCGCATGCACGCCCCCGCGAAGTTCCGCATCCCAGATTCTGAGCTGTGCGCCCTTCAAACGAGTCTCGGCAATCGGCCACGGGTTGAACGCGCGGACCTGCCTGAATACCCGCTCCGCATCCACGCCCCAATCGATCAGTGCTTCGGCCTTGCGGATTTTTTCCGCGTAAGTGACGCCGTCCGGCGGTTGCGGCACGTCGGGCATACGGCCGCACCGCAGCCCATCCAGAGTGTCCACGATGAGTTCTGCGCCGAGCGCCGCCAGCTTATCGTGCAAGTTTTTGGTGGTGTCCCGTGCGCCGATTTCCAGTTGCCGCGTCGCGAGCATGGGTCCGGTATCGAGGCCCGCTTCCATGCGCATGATGGTGACGCCGGTTTTCGTGTCGCCTGCCAGCAAAGCTCGCTGAATCGGGGCCGCGCCCCGCCATCGAGGCAGCAGCGAAGCATGGATATTGATACAGCCTAGCTGCGGAACGGCCAGAGCCCCGGCCGGCAGGATCAAGCCATAGGCTACGACCACCAGGGCGTCGAGATTCAGGCCGCGCAGCAGTTCCAGCACCTCGGGCGATTTGAAACCTGCCGGCTGGTACACATCCAAGCCGAGTTCCGCGGCACGTACTTTGACCGGTCCCGCATGCAGCGGCTGGCCGCGGCCGGCCGGGCGATCCGGCTGCGTGAAAACGGCGCAAATCCGATGCACCGCTGCAAGGGCCTCCAATGCCGGGACAGCGAACTCTGGCGTGCCGGCGAAACCCAGCCTTAAGGGAGAAAGATCCGTGCTCAAGACTCTAAAGAGCCGGCGTGCGGGCGGCGGGCGCTGCGACGCCGAGTGCGCCGCTTCGAGGTTCGCTCCCCGTGGATCGCTGCTTGCGCTCTTTTTCCAGTCGGCGACGAATCAGCTGACGCTTGAGCTCGGAGAGATAATCGACGAACAATTTACCTTCGAGATGATCCATCTCATGCTGTATACAGACGGCCAGCAGCCCATCGGCATCCATTTCAAAGGGCTGACCGTGGCGGTCAAGGGCGCGCACCCGAATGTGTGTCGCGCGGGTTAGCTTGTCGTAGATGCCGGGCAGGGACAAACAACCCTCTTCGCCTGGCCCGGATCCTTCAAGCTTCAGCAACTCCGGATTGATCAGCACCCACGGCTGATCGCGCGTCTCACTGACATCCAGGACAATCAATCGTTTATGAACGTCGACCTGGGTCGCAGCCAGCCCCACGCCTTTCGCTGCGTACATGGTTTCGAGCATATTGTCGGCCAATTGACGCACCGCATCATCGACTGCAAGCACCGCTGCGGCCGTCTTCCGCAGCCGCGGATCGGGATACTCCAGAATTACGAGCTTTGTCATGGGAGTTATGAGAGCAATATCGTGTTTTTGGCTGAAGAATGTTGCTAAAGTTCCGCCGCTGCTTAACTTAATGCCTGGTTTGGCAGCGCGTAGCGCGTTGGCAAACGGCAAAAACGGGCGATACGTCCCAGTCTTTGGCGGCGGGTCGGCAGTATACCAGTCGGCCAGCGACATCAAGCAGAGGCCACGGGAGCGAAACGAATGGAATGGTCTAAATTATTTGCCCTTAC
>JANXZQ010000100.1 GCA_025355445.1 Gammaproteobacteria bacterium | reverse complement strand
GCGGCTATCGCAATAGGAGTCGATGGATACTCCGTCGACGAACTCCATGACCAAATACGGAGTGCCATCCTCGAGTTCGCCGCTGTCGATCAAGCGCGCAATCGACGGGTTGTCCAAGGTGGCGAGAATGTGCCGCTCGCTGTGTAGCCGGCTGCGCAGCCGCGGATGCAAGGTTGCGTGCTGTAGAACCTTGATGGCAACGGTTTGTTGATATTGCGAGTCGTCGCGCTCGCCTCGGTACACCGTGCTCATGCCGCCATGGCCGAGTACGGACACCACGCGATAGGGGCCGATTCGTGTGCCGATCAGACGATCCTGGTGCTCCTCCAGCAGCGATTCCGCAGCCACGCCGATGGCCTGCAGCAGCGAGTCCTCGCGCCTTTGATCGGACTTCAGCAGAGATTCGACGGATGCGCGCAGTTCCATGTCGTCGCCGCAGACCCGCGCGAGGTATGCCGCACGCTCGCCCGCACCAGTGTCGACCACCTGCTCGAACAGCGACTGAATTTGCTGCCAGCGTGCGCGCGGAATCATGTAGGAGTACTGCTGCCGATTTCTTGCAGCAGCCAGGCGCGCGCCAGCCGGATGTCGCGATGCACCGTGGCGGCCGAGGTGCCAAGGGCTGCGGCAATTTGGTCGTAGGTCAAGCCGCCAAAGTAATGCAATTCGATGACCTGGGCCAGCCGCGGCTCCATCTGCTGCAGGCCTTCCAGAGCGTCATCGAGCGCGACGACGTCGAAGTCGACCGACGGCAACATCTCACCCGTTTCTTCGGCGATCAAATCCCGCGAACCGGAATTGCGTTTCATGCGCGAGCGCGACTTGGCATGGTCCACGAGGACGCGACGCATGAGGCGGGACGCGAGCGCGAAGAAATGACCGCGATCTTGCAAAGCAACATTTGCCTGAATCAGGCGCATGAATGCCTCGTGCACCACGGCGGTCGCCTGCAAGGTGTGACTGCCCCGTTCGCCGCGCATGTAGTTCCGGGCCAAACGCCGCAATTCGTCGTAAACCAGTGGGGTCAGTCTATCCAGAGCCTCAGGCTGGCCCGATCGCCACTCGGTCAGCAGTTGGGTGAAATTCGCCGGGACTGACATCGTCGTGCCCTTGACCTCGCATGAAACTCATAGTGCAAGCGTGCAGGTTTTCCCTTAATCATACAGTTTGGGGCGGCGGCATGAGGGTATTTACCCCGTTATGTCGCTCTTACCTCTACGCGTCGCCATTCGTTGGCGATGTTTATTGGTGCGCCTTTCAACAACCCGCTCGGAGTATTCATATGAAGATCAGTCTAATCGCTTTAATCGCTGGCTGCGCAGTCGCCAGTTCCGCTTTTGCCCTTACGGATTCCCAGCCGAGCCTGCCGCCGCGCGCCCGGGTGCTGGATTCCCAGCCGAGCCTGCCGCCGCGCCTGTTCTAGTCGATTACTAGGGGGGGGGGTTGAGGATGTATCGTAGAAAAGTGCTATTGATGGCAGCGGCAGTGTTCGCGTTTGGTGTTGCGTTTGCGGCCCAGCCGACATCGCTGCGTGCCGACTGGGGGCAGGCAGTATCGCGTCCGGGATCCTCGTGGGTTCCCGGCACGAATACAGTCATGTCGGCCTATGAACCGGGTCTATCGATGCTGACACCTCCGCGCTGATACGGCAGGAGGGCGCTTCAAGTTTGAGGCTCCGTTACAACGGAGCCTCAACTTGAACTGCGTGCGGTAAACTCATGGGCCATTCGTAAATCGGTGCCCCTTGGCCAGCATTCTCGTCATCGCACATCGGGGCGCCAGCGGCGAACGTCCCGAGCACACCATTGAATCGTACCGGCTGGCGATAGCGGAGGGCGCCGATTACATCGAGCCCGACCTGGTAATGACCCGCGACGGGGTGCTCATCGCCCGCCACGAGAACGAGATCAGCGGCACCACCGACGTCGCGCAGCATGCGGAATTTGCGGCGCGCCGCCGCACTCAAACCATCGACGGTGAAACCATGACGGGTTGGTTCACCGAAGACTTCACGCTGGCCGAGATCAAGACCTTGCGGGCGCGGGAGCGGTTGCCGGAATTGCGGCCGCAGAACTGCGTCTTCGACGGACAGTTCTTGATTCCAACCTTCGATGAAATCATGCAATTGGCGGTCGAGTCCAACCGCGGCCGCGGCGGTGCCGCAAGAATCGGCGTGTATCCGGAGACCAAACATCCGGCGCATTTCACCGGGATTGGCTTGCCGCTGGAGCAGGCCGTGCTCGATACGCTGCGGCGCCACGGCTACGACGCGGCGGGCAGTCCGGTGTTCATCCAGTCATTCGATCCGCGTAACCTGCGTGAATTGCGCGGACAGACAAAGCTCCCCTTGATCCAGCTGTTGGAGCACGAATTGGGGGATCTGGCGGAAATCGCAAAGTACGCCGATGGCGTCGGCATCGCCAAGGCCCTGGCTACGCCTTCTGGTGTGCGCGCGGCGCACGCGGTGAATCTTAAGGTCCACGTGTGGACTTTTCGCGCCGAGAACGAGTTCCTGCCGGACGATCTGAAGATCGGCGCTGCGCCGGCCGCGCACGGCGACCTCGATGGTGAAATCCGGCGGTTTTTGGATCGCGGCATCGACGGCATGTTCGTGGATTTTCCGGCTGTGGGAGTGCGCGTGCGCGACGCCTACCGCGTAGCGCACGTTAGCACGGCGCCTACTGCGTAGCGCCTACATTTCCGGCGTCCAACCTTTGCACCAGCCGCTGACCGAGACCAGCTTGCCGGGAAACAGGGAGCAGGGACGATAATTGTTTCCCGAGGTTCCCTGCAGCTGCAGGCAATTCTCGCAGTTCGATCCCGCCGTGTAATCCGGATATTTCTTGACATCGACTTGAGCGGCGTTCTCGACATAGCCCAGTTCGACCGCCGCCGGATCCTTCACATCCAGCCGGGGGGTATCGGCGCCGCGTGCTCGCCGCCCAGTGAGAACGGCCGCAGCGGCCGCCAGGCTTAAGTCTTTGAGCATCAGGCGCCGTGAAACTCTCATGCCGCAAATATGCCGAAAATTATCGGGAACGTCACCCTAAAAGAATACCGACAGGTAAACCTGGTAGACCATGGTGTTGAACGCATACTCGGGCTCAGTGCCGGGTGCGTAGCCATTGGCGATGGTATACGCCTTGATGTTTCTGAAGTCGCCGTATTTGAACTGGATGCGGCTCACGTCAAAGGTGGTGGTGGCGCGCTTGAACATCAGGAAACCTTCCGGCGCGAAGGCCCAGGTCGCCTTGAAGCCGTAGGTATTGTTGGTCTGCTCAGCCAGGTTCTGATCGCGGGCCACGAAGTTTTGCGAATCCACGAAGGGGAACAGGTCGCTGTAGAACGTCGCCGAGTTTTGGCTGTAGTGCCGAACCCGCCCTTCGAGAATGAACTTGTTGGAGATGGGTTGGGTGTAGCCCAATTCTATGGTGTTGGCGCGGATTCCCCAGGTGTCGGTGAAATAGCGATAGGACAGCGACGCCGCCGCGCGATACGGCAGGTAGTATTTCACCCGCATCTCCGCAGCGGTGCTGGTGTGCGTATTGGGATATATCTGCTGTCCCAGCGAATAGCCGAGCGGAACGCTGGAATCCAGGTAGCGAATGGAGCGGTACGGATTGCTGAGCAGTCCCTGGTCCGTAATCACTTCCAGCGTGGCGCCGGCGATCAGATTCTTGGTGATGATCTGCGATAGGCCGCCTTCGTAGCTGCGGCTTTTCGCATGGCCAAGCCAGGCGACGTTGGGCGCGAACGATTTGCCGTTGTTTTCTCCCACCTTGTCGCGGCTGTCGGTGAATCCGAGAGTCACGGTGGTCAAATCGCCGAACATGTCCTGGCTCAGCGAGAAGTGCGTCGTGTTGGAGATATAGTCGCGTTCAGTGCTGTTGGTATACGAAAGATTGTATGGAGTCTTATCGTGGATGTAGTCGACCGAGATACTCTTCTGCTTGCGCGTGTCCTTGATGACGCTGGCATTGCTCAGCACATCCACGGAGGCGCCGCTGACCTTGTCGACGAAGTAGTTCGCTTCCACCGCGAATTGTTCCGAGAACTTCTTGCGTACCAGCACCGATTCGCCGGTGATGTCCATGCCGCCGCCCTTGTACTGGCTCCAAAAAAGATCGGCGCGGTCGTCCGGCAGCACGGCGGCGCCGGCGGCGCACATCAGCGACAGGGCTGCCACAGCGGCGAAGCGTGGCAAATAGCGCGGCATCTTCCTCATATCGGCACTGGACTTATGAGCCTAGTTGCAACCGCAGCCGCCGCCGGCCGTGCCGGTGGCGCCCCGCGATCCTTCGCGGGATTCATAGATGTGGTCCAGATACGCGCCGGAAATGGCATCCCGGTCCCAAGACATGATCGGGTCCGCCAGTCGATCCCGCTCATAGGGCTTGACCCAGGGCTGGATGCTGCATGCCCCGAGCAGCATCAGCCCGGCCGCTGCGATGGCAAGCTTCGATGCGGCGCGCATGGTCATTCGCGAATCAGCTGGCGGATGCGGTCTTGATACTCGTTCTCATCGCCGGGCCGGTAGCCGCGGTGGATGTAGCGGATGTCGCCCTTGCGGTCGATGATCACCGAGCTCGGCATTTCGTCGACGTGGTAGGCCTTGCTCACCTGATTCGCGGGGTCGAGCAGCACCGGAAAACTCACCGGCTTGCGCGCCAGCAAGTCCTTGACCGCCGGCCCTTCCTTGTCGACGTTGACGCCGATCAAGGTGAAGCCCGCCGGTTTGTACTTCTTGTACATCTGGTCCAGCAAGGGCATTTCCTGCTGGCAGGGTCCGCACCAAGTGGCCCAGAAATTCACCATCACCACTTGGCCCTTGTACTGGCTCAAGGCGCCTTGCTGTCCGGACAACGCCGTCAAGGTGAAGGCGGGGGCCGGGCCCGAGGCATCGCCGCTTGCCGCAAACGCCGTCGATGCGACGACGATGGCGGCCATCGTGCAGCGCTTGACGAATTTCATCGATAAATATTGCATGATCTGTCCTCCTGATCAGTAGAAAACGGTTAAGCCGAGCGTGGCCTCGAGGTTGTGGACGTTCTTGGTTCGGCCGGTCAAAGCCGTCTCGAACACGTGATCTCTCACATCCAAGTGCATCGCGAGCCAATCGGTAATCAGCAGGCGCTCGCCCAGCCCGAAATTCAGTGCAAACTGGTCCTTGTCGGCAAATTTCACATCGCCCAGGCCGACCGTCACATACAGGGCTGAATTAAATGCACGCCCTCGCCCGAGAAAGATCTCGCCGGGGAGTACGTTGTAGCCCACGTCCAAATCGTAATACGTGAAGTGCCTCCCAGAGTCGCTGAGAACCGTGATATCGGGAAATACGTCCTCTAGGCTGGTGGTGCCGGCCTTGGAGCGGGCCAGAAACCCCTCAAAAAAAAGGTCTTCGGACACGTGGTATGCCGCGCGCACGCCGTAAACAGGGTTGGTGCCGAAGTCCTGGATGCTGAGCGCGCCGAAGTAGCCGCCGAGTTCGAAGTCCTTGGCCTTGATCTTCGGCGTCTTGACGGCGCGGCGGTTGACCTGCGGCTCGATGATGGAGGGTTCCCCCGGCGGCTCCTCGGCAACGATCTGCGTCGCACCCTTTTCGCCGCGATGGAACCAGCCGCAGCCGGACAGCAGCGCCGCCGCTAGAAGAACACTGCTAAGCCGAATTTCCATTCTTCCGGTTCCTCGTTC
>JANXZQ010000050.1 GCA_025355445.1 Gammaproteobacteria bacterium | reverse complement strand
GCCGCCCGCGGCCCCGAAAAAAGACTTAAAAAAGCGACAGGAGTCAAAAATGCCACTCGTTAGAAAGCTCGCCGCCGAGTTCATCGGCACATTCTGGTTGGTTCTTGGCGGTTGCGGGAGCGCCGTGCTCGCCGCCGCGTTTCCGCACGTGGGTATTGGCCTGCTCGGCGTGTCCCTGGCCTTCGGCCTGACCGTCGTCACCATGGCCTTTGCGATCGGCCATGTGTCCGGCTGTCATTTGAATCCTGCCGTCACCTTGGGATTGGTGATCGGGGGCCGCCATCCTGCCAAGGAAATGCTGCCCTACTGGGTGGTTCAGACCCTAGGGGCTATTGCAGCAGCGCAGGTGCTGGTGTTCATAGCCGGCGGCAACGGCAGCGACCCTCTGGCCGGCGGCTTGGCCGCCAATGGTTTCGGCGCCCACTCGCCCGGCAATTACAGCATGGCCGCAGGATTCGTGTGCGAGGTGGTCATGACGACGGTATTTCTGTTCGTCATCATGGGCGCCACCGACAAGCTCGCACCTAAGGGCTTCGCGCCCCTGGCGATCGGCCTGGCCCTCACGCTGATCCACCTCATCAGCATTCCCGTGACCAACACCTCCGTGAACCCGGCGCGCAGCACCGGTCCCGCGGTATTCGTACAGGGCTGGGCACTGTCGCAGCTATGGCTGTTCTGGGTCGCACCCTTGCTGGGCGCTACCATCGGTGCGCTCATCTATCGATTCGTCACTCCGGGCTGGGCGCAAGGCCCCGGCGATCCAGGCGGTCCTGGGACCTAAGTTACGCGCAAGATAGACTAGCTTACGTTCAAGTCGATGGTCCGTGCGCTCACTGAACCGCCGTCGACAAGGATTTCGCCGATCGAGACCGGCAGATTGAAACGCCGCGGTCCGCAGCTTCCCGGATTGACGTACAGAATCCCGTCGCGCTCCGCGACCATGGGCTTGTGCGAGTGGCCACTGATGACCACCCGCACCCCTGCCGCGCCCGGATCGATGTCGAGTTCAGCAAGATCGTGGATGACATACGCGAATAGATTGCCGATTCGGATCAATTCCGTCTCACGAAGGCGTGTCGCCCAGGGTTGCGTATCGTTGTTGCCGCTCACCGCAATGAGAGGCGCCATGCCCGCCAGTTCGTCGATAATCTGGGCGCCTCCCACATCGCCGCCGTGTACGATGTAATCGCTGCCGATGAGAAACGCCCGCGCTTCCGGGCGGAGCAGTCCGTGGGTGTCGGACAGCACCCCAATTCGAAGCTTGCTTTTCATGTCGTTATGGGGCTTGGTAGCGGGTGGTGGAACAGACGTGTCGCACCACCCGCCACGCGAACGATTATCAAGTCGTCAAGCGCGAATTAGCGCTCGCTTAGCGTTCGCTTAGCGCTCCCAATGACCCGGCTCATTATGCCAGCGTGGGCCGCGTTGGTCCCAACGGGCGGGAACCCAGTGGTAACCGCGACGTTCGCGGATGTAACGGCCCGGGACCCACACGTGGGCGTGATCTCGCCACTCCCAAAACCCTGGCGCCCACACGAAGCCGGTGCGGGGTCCCGGCACGGTCTCGATACGCACCGGCGGCGGCGCCACATCGATGTCGATGGCGATTCCGGCGGACGCGATCGTGGGCGCGGCAACGGTGCCTGCGGCCATCATCAAACCCAAGAGCAATGCCTTACGAGAAGATTTCATTCCATACTCCTTTTATTGGACGTCCGACCCAATCGCAATCCAACCTAGGTGCTCGAACGCGTTGCGCGCATCATCGGTTGACGGCGATGCGGCGTCTATAGGACAGCAGCGCATTCGTAATGCCGCCGAGCGCAGCTAAGCTCTTGATCAATCGGCAGAATATGGCGTCACCGCCTCCGCCTTAAGACTCGGTAATGTTTTGATGCTGCGGATCACCGGCCGTCGCCAGGCAAATCCCGCCAACAGCAGTGCCGACGAGCCGGCAAACCCCAGCGCAACACGCAGGCCTAAGTGCTCACCCAACCAGCCGCCGAGCAAGGCGCCCGGTCCCGCAGGTACCAGAATCAGCCAACGCATGGTGCTGGTCATACGGCCCAACATGGGACCCGGCGTGACTGCCTGCCGCAACGACAAAAAGTTAATGAAGATGAATACTGCGCCGACACCGAACATGAACAGCATCAACGCATAGGCGATCACCCCGAAGGAATTGAGCGGTGCGACGCTCAACAGCAGCCAGCCGGCGCCGGAAATGGCAAACCCCAAGACCATCGTAGGTCCGGGACCGAAGCGCCGCACCACGCGGTAGCCGTTCGCGCTGGCGAGCACGGTACCGACTCCCAACATGACGTAGCTCAAGCCCACTCCCCGCTCCGGCAGACCCAGCTGGCGCGTAGCAAACAATATCTGCACCACCATTGCAGCCTGATTGCACAATTGCCAGGCACCGACGCAGCTCGCCATGGTCACCAGCAATCGGTGGCGGCGCACGAAGCTCAAGCCCTCGCGCATGGCCGGCCAGAACGCCAAGGGATTAGCGGTCGGAATTTCCTTGACGGGAACGCCGCGCAGAATGGTTGCCGAGACCAGCAGCAGCAAGGCATCCGCTATTAGTGCGAGCGGCGCACCCGTGAGCTTGATCAGCGCGCCCGCGACGCCGGGTCCGGTCACCTCTGCGGCCGAGTTGGCCAGTGCGTTCTTGGCGTGAGCTTCCACCAGGCGCTCGCGCGGCACGATCTGCGTGAGGACGATTTGCGCCGCGCTGCCGGCAACGGTGTTCACCAAGCCGATCAGAAAACCCACGAGGTACAGCCAGTGCATCGAAAGCCAGCCGAACCACCACGCCACCGGCACGGTCGCGACCGCCACCGAGATCGACAACTCGCCGACCACGTAAACCGGCAGTTTGCGCACGCGATCGAGCCACACCCCGGTCGGTAGGGAAAACAGCGCGAAGGGCAGTATTTCCATCGCCGTCAGCAGGCCCATCATCGCGACCCATGTCGAGACCCAGGTAGACCGGCAGCGCCGGCCGGCTCTGCACGACCTGGAATGCGCCGCTTTGTTTTACTTTCGGTATCAGGTCGGGCGGCACGTTTTCTATGAGATCGACGTCGCCCGACAAGAGCGCCGCCACGCGCGCGCCTTCGTTGCCGATAAAACGCAGCGTGACCTTTTCCCAGTCGGCCGGCTTGCCCCAGTACTTGTCGTTGCGCTTCATGATGATGCGGTCGCCGGGCACGTGAGCGCCAAAAATAAACGGGCCGGTGCCGATCATGGTCTTGCCGGTATTGAAATCGTTGGTGGTGGCGCCCTTGTTCGCGGCCGGTATGATCAGGATTTCCGGCATCATCATCGGCAGCAGCGGGTCGGGATACTTGGTTTCTATCCTGACCTTGAGCGGGTCGACGGCCGTCACTTG
>JANXZQ010000003.1 GCA_025355445.1 Gammaproteobacteria bacterium | reverse complement strand
AAAAACACCGACATCGGCATTTCCTACGCAGGCTACCAGGCCGTCAATGGAGTGTGCCCCGATGGGCTGCCGAACAATGGCTATTGCGTGCCGCCGGGCAGCCCTTCTATCAATAACAACAGCATCGCCGCCAGAGCCATCAATCCCGTCACCTACCAGGGCGTGCGCGGCGAGGCGCTGTACAAGTTCAACGAGAATTGGGACGTATTGATCACGCAGTCCTATCAGGAATTGAACTCAAAGGGCGTCTTTTACCAGCAGCCGACGGCCTCCGACGGAGCGGCATTGCGGCCGCTCGAGGCGACCTTGTTCAATTCGGCATTCGACAAGGACAAGTTTGAAAGCACGGCATGGACTTTGAACGGCAAGTTCGGTGATTTGAAAGCCGTGTACACCGGTGGCTACCTGGTGCGCAACGTCGAACAGGTCGGCGACTACACGAACTATGCGCGCGGCTTCTATGCCGATTACTATCAGTGCTACGGGGCGGGTTCGGGAGATGCATTGCATCCCAATGCGACCTGCTTCTCGCCGAGCGCGACCTGGCACTCGGCCGAGCGCAACACGCACCAGCAACACGAGTTCCGGGTCAGCACACCGGACGAGTGGCGCTTGCGCGCGATCGCCGGCGCCTACTGGGAGGACAACAAACTGTTCGATCAGACAGGGTGGGGCTATAAGACCGTCCCTTCCTGCACCTCGAACGATGCGGCGGGCTCGCCGGGAAATAGCGGCTGCTTCTCGGATGTCGGTACCGCACCCGGGGCAACCGTCGTGAATCCCGGCGTGCAGCCGTCGAACACGTCTTTTTATCAGGACACCGTGCGCGAGACCAAGCAGACGGCGTTTTTCGCGTCGCTGGACTTCGACCTCATTCCGAAGGTATTGACGATCACTGCGGGAACGCGCCATTTCCGCTTCGAGAACAGCTCAAAAGGCAGCGTCAGCGGGAGTTTTTACTGCTTCGAGCAGGGCGCGCCGAAGGGCGGATGTTTGGCGGATAATTTCAATCTCGATGCGCAACATCTGCATGACACGGAATCCGGCTTCAAGAGCCGCGGAAACCTGACTTGGCATGTCACCTCCGACGTCATGGTGTACTACACCTTCTCGCAGGGGTTTCGTCCGGGCGGTTTCAATCAGAATGGCGGCTCACTGCACGCTTACGGCCCGGACGCGGTGCAGCAGTACGCGGTGCCGAGTTCCTACACCTCCGACCAGTTGACCAACAACGAGATAGGCTGGAAGACCGAGTTCTTGGACCGCCGGCTGCAATGGAACGGCGCGGTGTACCGCGAGAACTGGAACAACGTCCAGGTGGCTTTCTTCGATCCGGGGTTGGTCGGCAACATTTTCTACAATACCAACGGCCAGAATTTTCTCATCAAGGGCATCGAGACGTCGATGGTGGCGCACGTGGTACCCGGGCTGACCCTGCAGGGCGCGGCCTCCTGGAACCAGAGCCGGCAGACGAATTCGCCGGTGCTGATCGCCAACAATCCGCTGAGCGCGAACGTCGGCAAACCCATCACGCAGAACTGCGACAGCAGCGGCGCCAATTGCACGCCGGTCACCAACCCTTTCGGTCCGATAGGCTCGCCGAGCGCCAATGCGCCGCCGGTCCAGTTCAGTCTGCGCGTCCGCTACGATTGGAACGTCATGGATTTCAAGCCCTTCGTTCAATTCGGTGCGGTCCACACCGGCCATTCATTTACGCAGGCCGGTTCGAATCCGACGATCGCGGAAGCCGGCGGCATCACCACCGGCAGGTTGCGGTTTGAAAATCCCGCGTACTCGACTTTCGACGCATCGTTCGGAGTTGCGAAGGACGCCTGGAACGTGATGGTTTTCGCTGAAAACTTGAACAATACGCATGCCAGCACGTTCACGAGCACCGATCAGTTCATCGTCGAGGAGACACCGTTGCGGCCGAGAGTGATCGGGGTCACTTTCGGTTATAGCTTCTAAGGCTACTTGGTCCAGCGATACACCGCGCCGGCGAACGGCGCTTTCCACGGGTCGAAGACTCCCGTGATGTACAGTGTGTTCGCGCCATCCGCGCCGAAGTTCATATTGGTGATGTAAGGGGTGGGAACGGTGATGGTCCGCACCAGCTTTCTGGCGTCGTTCACCACCAGCACCCGGCTCGAGCCGTTCTGCGCAATGTAGTAGTTGCCATCGGGGCCCAATTTGAAGCCGTCTGGGCCGTTGAAGGCATCCTCGTGCGCCGTCGGCAGCGCGAGATCCCGTAACCGCGCCCATACCGTGCGCGGACCCAAGGCGCCGCCGGCCTGGACGGGGAAGGACAGGATGCGGCCCGCCAGCATCTCCGATACCAGCAAGTGCTGGCCGTCCTTGGACAGGGTGAGGCCGTTCGAATAGTGAATGAGATCGGCCACTTCGACCAGGCTGCCCGCGGTAGACAAATACAGGATCGTTCCGCTGATCGGCGCCTGCAGATCGTAGACCCCGGAAGCGGAGATATAGATCCCGCCGCTAGGGTCCGCGGTAAAATCGTTGGGCCCGACGAAGGGCTTGCCGCTGCTGTCGCGGTCGATGGCGCGGATTTGCCTGCCGTCCTGGTCTAATTCCACGATGGTATTCGCGTCGTAACAGGCCACCAGAATATGGCCGTTTCGGTAATTGATCAGCCCGGATGCTCCGCAGTGGGTGCCCTGCCAAAAGTCAGTGGCGCGTTTTCCGTCCCACATTTTGACACCTGGTCCGGCGTATTCCACATAGAGGAGCTTGCCGTCCCGCCACAGAGGGCCTTCAGGGTAGGCGGCCGCGCCGACGAGCACCGTGTCTGCGCGTGATGCGCAGATCATACCGGCCGCCCAAACGACGGACGCAATCGCCACCAGGAAACGCCTTTGCATAATGAGTTCTCTTAACGCTCGCGCAGTTCGGCGATGACAATCGCCCGACGACGATGCAGATGTTCGGCAATCGTCGCTCCGGAATGCGCGGCGATGTCTTCGGGGGAGGGTTTGATCGCGGCCGCGGCGTCGCGCGCCGCCTGCAGGTACGCGCGCTGCGGGTAAGGGTTGTCCTCCAGACCAGTGCGGCCGCGGGCGTCCGCTTCGCAGGCGAGAAGCGCCTGCGTAAATCGCTCCGGGCGGCGGAATGCGTCGGCGCGCTCGAGGAATTCCAGAATGGTATTGGGCCGCAGTTCCGAGGCGCGGTGCACGATGCCGTGATAGCGCGCGACGATGATGGCGAGTTCACGGTAATCCGCCGGCAGGCGCAGCCTCTGCGCCAGCGCTGCGATGAGCGAGACGCTGCGTTCCTCATGCCCCCGATGGCTGGGCCACTCGGCGGGCGGGGTCGTCGCCTTGCCGAGATCGTGCACCAATGCCGCAAAGCGAACCTGGGGCTCCGCACTGAGCAACGCGGCCTGATCCAGTACCAGCAAGGTGTGCAGCCCGGTGTCGATCTCCGGATGCCATTGCGCCGGCTGCGGCACGCCGAACAAAGCGTCGATTTCGGGATATATCGGCAGCAGCGCGCCGCACCCGCGCAGTACGCGGAAAAACTCGCTGGCCTTCAGTTCGCGCAGCGCCTTCTCGGTCTCCTGCCAGACGCGCTCCGGCACCAGTTCGTCAACCTCACGCCGCAGCACCATGGCACGCATCAACGCCAGGGTCTCTGGGGCGACCGTAAATCCGAGCGGGGCGAAGCGCGCCGCGAAGCGCGCTACGCGCAGCACCCGCACCGGATCCTCGATAAAGGCGGGCGACACATGACGCAGCACCCGGGCCTTAAGATCGCGCCTGCCGTCGTAGGGGTCGAGCAAAGTACCGTCCGCCGACTGCGCGATGGCGTTGATGGTGAGGTCACGCCGCGCGAGATCCTCCTCGAGCGTGACTTGCGGCCCGAATTCGACGGTGAACCCGCGGTAGCCCGGCGATACCTTGCGCTCGAGCCGCGCCAGCGCGTGTTCCTCGTGAGTCTCGGGATGCAGAAACACCGGAAAGTCGCGGCCGACCTCGCGATATTTCAGGCGCAACAGTTCCTCGCGTGTGCCGCCGACGACCACCCAATCCCGCTCTTTGACGGGGACGCCGAGCAGGGCGTCTCGAACCGCTCCGCCAACCAGATACACTTGCATGCGTGAATATTAGCAGCATAGGCACATGGTTCCGCGCGGCGGTGGCCGTCGCCCTGATCGCGGCGTGCAGCGGCTGCTGCTATCTGCTGCAAAGCGCCCAAGGCCAGTTGAACCTGATGTCCAAGCGCGAACCCATCGGCCGCGTGATCGGCGATGCATCGACACCGATGGCGCTGCGCACCCGGCTGGAGGCCGTCGCCGCCATACGCGATTTCGCCAGCCGTGACCTCAAGTTGCCGGACAACGGCAGCTATCGCAGCTACGCGGATGTGGGGCGCCGGTACGTGGTATGGAACGTCGTCGCGGCAGCGGAGTTCTCGGCCGACCCGAAGCAGTGGTGCTACCCCATCGTCGGCTGCGTCGCCTACCGTGGATACTTCGTGGAGAGCCGGGCACGCCGCTTCGCGGCCGGATTGCACGGCGACGGACTCGACATCACGGTCGGCGGCGTCGCCGCGTATTCGACCTTGGGGCATTTCAATGATCCTGTCCTCAACACCATGATGGGCTGGGACGACGTCGAGCTGGCATCGATCATATTCCACGAACTCACGCATCAGCTGCTGTACGTGCCGGGTGATTCCGCCTTCAACGAGGCCCTCGCGACCACGGTCGAGGAGGAGGGGGTGCGGCGTTGGCTGAACGCGCAAGGCCGCGGCGCCGATTTGGCGGCCCATTTATTGCAAGAGCAGCACTATGAAATGGTTGTCGATTTGCTGAACGCGACACGTACGGAGCTGCGCGCCGTTTACGCATCCGGACTCGCGCCCGAAATCATGCGCCAGCGTAAGCGGGCGGCATTCGCCGCCCTGCATGCTTCCTTCGCGCTCCTCAAGGCGCAGTGGGGCGGACACGCTCCGTTCGAATCGTGGTTCGCCGAGGATCTCAACAATGCGCATCTGGCGTCGGTCGCAACCTATTTCGCCTGCGTACCGGGCTTCGAGCGTGAGCTCAAGGCGGTGGGCGGCGACCTCACCGCCTTTTACTCCCGTGCCCGCGAGTTGGCGAAGCTCGATCGGCTGCAGCGCGATGCGCTCCTTTGCACGCCGCGTGCTCAATACACCAGCGTAAGCTGAAACGCGAGCGTGAGCGCCAATACTATGGTGACGGCCAGCAGCCCCTGTGCGAGCCTGGCAACAAACGCAATGCCTGATAGTCCGTTAAGGAAAACTTAAAGTGCCGACAGCCTATGATCGATTGCCTCTGGGGGCGCTGCGGGTGTTTGAAGCGGTGGCCACTCACCTGAGTTTTTCGGCAGCCGCTGATGCGCTCAATGTCACGCCGGCCGCCGTCAGCCAGCAAATCAAGACGCTGGAGGGGTACATTCAGGTGCCGCTGTTTCGGCGCAGCGGCCGCCGGGTGGAAATCACCGACGAGGGGTGCGAATTGCTGCCGGCGGTTCGGGCCGGCCTCGAAAAACTCGAATCCGCTCTGCAGCAGATCAAGCACTACCGCCGCGCCGGGCCGCTGCAGATCAGTCTGCTGGCATCGTTTCTGCAGATTTGGCTGCTGCCGCGAATTCGTTCATTTCGCCGCAAATACCCCAACGTCGAGTTGCGCTTTCACACCTCGCGGGAGCTGGTGGATTTTTCGCGCACCACGCATCACGTCGCGATCCGTTTCGGCCGCGGCAATTATCCGAATTTGCACTGCGAAAAACTTCTCGACGACTGGCTGGTGCCGGTCGCGAGCCCAGATCTGATCAAACAGTATGGAATGATCGATCGCGGTGCGGACCTGCGCAAGTACCCTTTGCTCGAGAGCGACGATGAGCCATGGGGCGTCTGGCGCCGCACCGACGAGGAAGCTGCGTGGCAATCCAGGGCGCCCAGCATCGACGATTCGGCCGGACTGCTGACTGCGGCTGAAGAGGGGCTGGGGTACGCGCTGGCGCGTTGGACTTTGGTCGCGCGTTCGCTGCAAAAAGGCACCTTGAAACTGGCCGGCAAGGAGGCGGTGCTCTTCGGTTCAGCCTATTACTTCGTGTGTCCGAAGAACTTTCTGGCGCTGCCTAAAGTGACGCAATTCCGCGAGTGGATTTTGCCGCCGCGCAGGAATTCCCCGGGCCTCGCGCTACGAAATGATTGACGCGCTCATGGGCATCTACCGGGGCGCGGTGCCCGGCGCCTGCGTCGCCGTGCTTCAGGACGGGAAAGCGGTGGTGCGGCGCGCCTATGGTCTCGCCGATCTCGAAGAGGGCGTGGCCGCGACACCCGCGACCAACTACCGGCTCGCCTCCATGACGAAGCAAATCACTGCAGCCGCGATACTGCTGTTGGCGGAGCGAGGGTTGCTGTCCATCGACGACAGGGCGCGCAAGTGGCTGCCGGCGCTGCCGCACAGCGCCGATGCAGTGCTGGTGCGCCACCTGCTCGCGCACACTTCCGGTGTCCTTGACTTCGAGGACTTGATTCCAGAAGGCCGCTCGGCGCAATTACACGACGCCGACGTCCTGGCGTTGCTGGAAGCGCACGACCGCAGTTATTTTCCTTCCGGAACTCGATTCCGCTACAGCAATAGCGGCTACATCCTGCTTGCGTCGGTCGTGGCACGGGCTTCGGGCACGCACTTCCCGGCATTTCTGCGCAGTCGTATTTTTCAGCCGCTCGGCATGGAATCTACGGTCGCCTTCGAGGCGGGAGCATCACAGGTGGCGCATCGCGCCTTCGGCTACAGCAATGCCGGCCCTGCGTGGAAACGCACGGATCAGGACCTGACCAGCGCCACCTTGGGCGACGGCGGCATCTATTCCTCCATCGATGACCTCGCGAAATGGGATGCCGCGTTGTATGACGGGCGGCTGCTGCGGCCGGAGTCGCTGCGCCAGGCGTTTGCCGCCGCCGCCGCCAGCGACGATCCCGCGGTTCGCTACGGGTTCGGCTGGCGCTTGAGCGGCGATGCGCTGTGGCATTCCGGCGAGTCGATTGGATTTCGCAATGTCATCATGCGCTATCCGCAGCGCCGCACCACCGTCATCGTGCTGACGAATCGCGGCTCTCCCGAGCCCTATCCCACGGCATTGGCGATCGCCGAACTATTTCGCTAAGGCGCGAGCAGAGCTTCGGCGAGAGCATCGACACCCGTGCGTACCGGATCGCACACCGGCAGTCCCAGTTCGGCCGTCAGCCGCGCGAAATAAGCGGAGCAGTCCGCGTCCGAGAGGCTCGAGGAATTAATGCTCAAGCCGACGCAGCGAATGGCGGCATTGGTCAGCCGGCCGGCGCGAAGATAATCATCGATGACCACTTGCAAGGCGGGAAGCGGAAAGTCCGGGTATTCGTCGATGGTGCGGCGTTGTGGATCGTGACACAGCACGATGGCGTCGGGCTGCGAGCCATGCAGCAGCCCCAAGGTGACCCCGGCGTAGGCCGGATGGAACAGCGAGCCTTGCCCCTCGATGACGTCCCAGTGATCCGCCGCATTATCCGGGGATAGCTGTTCGGCGGCGCCGGCAAGAAAATCGGCAATGACCGCATCTATGGCGATTCCTTCGCCGCAAATCATGATGCCTGTCTGCCCCGTCGCGCGAAAAGTGGCGGTGATCCCTCGCGAACGCAAATTCTTGGCCAGGGCGAGCGCGGTGTATTTCTTGCCGAGGGCGCAATCGGTGCCTACGGTGAGCACGCGCTTGCCGCCGCGTTTGCGGCCGCTGGCCGCGCCGAACGCTGCGTCGCTGTGCCGCACATCGATCAGCCGCACCCCACGCCGGGCTGCGGCTTGCACGAGTTCTGGAAAAGATGTGAGGCGCGTGTGCAGACCGCTCACGACATCCAGGCCGGCGTCAGCCGCGGCCTTGAGTTCAGCTATCCAATGAGGCGGCAGCTTGCCGCCGGTGGGCGCAATTCCGACGATGATCGATCCGGCGCCGCGTTGCGCGGCTGCCGCCGGCGACAGGCGCTCAAGCCCCAACGTGATGCTGCAACCCGGCAGGCTCCACTCGCCCACCACATCGTCGGCGCACCAGTCCTTGAGACCGAACGCGGTCTTCGCCGTCAGCTTGTCCTGAACATCGCCCAGAAAGAGCAGGTAAGGTTTGCGCAATCGATGCATTTTTTTATCTCGACCGTAGCGCGTCGAGCCGCGATTCGTCGCCCACTGAATTGTCGTGACCGCCGGCGCTGGCGCGGTTCTGGCTGAGGCGGGCATTGTCCTCATGCGCGCCCAAGTAATGGCGGGCGGAGGCCACCATGGATTGCGGCTTGATACCGAGCCTGGCGAAGCCGTCTTCGGTGCATACGCTGTCGATGGTGAGGGAGCGAAAATTGTCGCTGGAGAAGGGCCGCCCAGGTACGAAGTCCATGGCGAACGCCTGCAGCCGGGCCGCAAAATCCGGCAGGCCCACGATCCAGCGGCGCCGTCCGGTGAGTCTGGCAACCAGGCCGACGATTTCGCGCAAGGTGTAAACCTGTGGTCCGCCTAGCTGGTAGGTCTGGCGGCTGCAGGCGCCGCCGCGCAGGCAGCGGCGCAGTGCTTCGACCACATCATCCACCAGCACCGGCTGAAAACGGGCACGCGGCCTCGCCAGGGGCAGGGCAAACGGAATCACCGCGAGCCAACCTGCGAACCGGGTCAGGAACGAATCACCGGGTCCGAACATCACCGAGGGCTGGAAAATGGTCCAATCCACGGCAGCGCTGCTGTCGCGAATCAGCTGCTCAGCGTCATTCTTGGTGCGCAGGTAGTAGCTCGGTGCGTCGACCGCGGCCTTGAGCGCGGATACTTGCAGCAGCCGCGGGACACCCGCGGAGCGGGCTGCCTGCAATACGCCCCGCGTAAGTTCAGTGTGTGCGCGCCGAAAGCCCGCCCCGCTGAATCCGCGCTCATTGAGGATGCCGATGAGATTGATCACGACGTCCTTGCCGCGAAAATACTCGCTGAGTTGCGGTTCCTCGTACACATCGCACTTTTCCAGGGTGAGCCCAGGCAGCACCAAGAGGTGCTTGTGCTGTTCCCGATCGCGCGACAGCACCGTGACCCGGTGCCCGTCCTTGATCAAGCGGGCGACCAGACGCGTCCCTAAGAATCCGGTCCCGCCAAGCACGACGATGGATTGCGGGCGCATAGATCAGCGAATTTGAATCAGCTGCGTGGCGGAGCCGCGGCGCACATTGAGGACCAGAACGTTGGCGTTCTTCGCCGCTTCCTTGAATGCCTTGGTGTTCGACACCGGCGTTCGGCCGACGCCCACGATCAAATCGTTGGCGCGCAAGCCATTTTGCGCCGAAGGGCTGCCTTCTTGGATGGCCTTCACCAGAACCCCGCCGCCATCGGGCGCATCGCCGAGCTCCGCACCGTCCAAGCCCTTGTTAATGTCCACGGCATTGGCGGTTTCGACCTCGCCACGTTCGGCGATCAGAGCGGTGACCTTGCGCGGCTTGCCGTCGCGCAGCAATCCGATCTCCACCTTGTCGCCGACACGCAGCATGCCGATGGTGTTACGCAACTCGCCCGCGTCTTTCATGACGACGCCGTTAATGGACGTGATGATATCGCCGGTCTTTACCCCGGCGCGGTCCGCGGCCGAGCCCGCCGCGACGCCGGCTACGAGGGCACCGCTCGACTCGGTGAGCCCGAATTCCTTGGCGATGTCCGGAGTCACGTTATAGATATTCACCCCTAGAACGCCGCGTTTGACCTGGCCGTACTTGATCAGCTGCTCCATCACACCCTTGACCATGTTGACCGGGATCGCAAAGCCGATGCCGATGTTGCCGCCGCTGCGCGACAGAATGGCCGAGTTGATACCGACGAGTTCGCCGCGCAGATTCACCAGCGCCCCGCCGGAATTGCCGGGGTTGATGGAGGCGTCGGTCTGGATGAAGTCTTCGTAGCCGTCAGGATTGATGCCGGTGCGGCCGAGTGCGCTGACGATACCCGCGGTGACCGTGTGCGCCAGGCCGAAGGGGTTGCCGATCGCGACTACGTAATCTCCCGCCTCCAGCTTGGATGAGTCACCCAGCGTCATGGAGATCAGATTCGGCTGCTTGGCCTGCAGCACGGCGATGTCCGCGCCTTCGTCGCTGCCGATCACCTTGGCTGAAAACGTGCGATTGTCCAACAGGGTGATGGTGATCTCGCTGGCGTTCTCCACCACGTGATGATTGGTGATGATGTAGCCGTTCTTGGCGTCGACGATGACTCCAGAGCCCGCGCTTTGAAACTGGCGCTCGTGGGGCTTCGCATCGGGCGGCGTATCGAAGAAGCGGCGGAAAAAAGGATCATCCAACAGCGGATTGCGCTGTCCGGGCTGCTCTTTAATAGTGCCGCGCGTTGCAATATTGACCACGGCCGGCGACACGCGCTTGACCATGGGAGCGAGCGAGGGCATCGGTGCCGCATCCGCGAGCGGCGCGGGCACGGCCGCGAATGCCGGCGCGATGAAAACCGCCGGTCCGGCGATGACAGCTGCGGCGAGCCCGGCCGCCGCAAGTTTAAGACGCAGATTCATGCGCGATCCTTCCATTTTGATTGGATCTTGGGCCGACAAAACGAGGCCGGACGAGTTCTCGTCCGGCCTCAATTGGCTCAAGGTCATTGCGCGATATTACACGGAAGATTCGCGCGAGGCGGGCACTCTTAGGCGGCTTCCACCGTGATCCGGTGCGGTTGCACCTGCGCCAGTTTAGGAATCGCGACTTGCAGCACACCGTTGACGAACTTCGCCTTGATGTTCTGGGTGTCGGCCGAATCCGGCAGACTGAAGCGGCGCTGGAATTCGCCGGTAATGCGCTCCACGCGCCGGTAGCCCTCACGCGATTCGCGCTTTGCGTCCTCGCGCTGTCCGCGAATGGTCAGCACGCCTTGATCGGCGGTGATTTCCACCGCCTTAGGATCCACGCCGGGCAGATCGACCTGCAGCGCGAACTGGCTCGCTTCCTCATGAATGTCCACCGGCGGCAGCCAGGCACCGGAATCCGCGGCCGTGGTCGACGGTGCGCTGAATAAACGATCGATATCTTTCTGGAGGCGGCTGACGAGTGCCCAGGGCTCGTAACGAACGACGGTCATTGCTAATACTCCTCAATAAGAATAGGTGTAGACGTTGCTGTCCAATATGTGCTTGCAAATTCACGCGCGTGACAAGGAGGTTGGGACGCGGCGGGGTAATTCAACTCCGGCTGAGGCGCCCGCAAAGTGTGACGTGGTTCAAAGTCAATGCAACATAATGTGGATAAGGTGTGAAAACACTAGATGTTGCGATTAGGGCTTTTTCCCCTTGACCGAGGCCTCGCAAAGTGTAATCAGCCAATTTCTCGGGACATATTTATAAGTTATTGATATATATTATTTTTTTATATAAAAAAAACTATGAAAAATGTCTTGACGCTGATTGCCATCGCGAATTAACCTCATCGTCCGCACACAAGATGTTGTGGTCGGTAGTTAGCGTTAGTCCCATCGGCCTTGATTCAGTTAAATCACCTTTATTTTGGCGGGACCGCCGCAATTTGCATTTGGTCGGCAGCTTGAGAATTATAAGGGAGCGGCGTTAATACCCATGAACACGGTGGTCAAAATACAGCCCAAAGAAGTTGGCGATATTACTTTCCAAGAAGCGTCGTTCGACATCTGGGATAAGAAATACCGTCTGACGGCGAAGGATGGCTCGCCCATCGACAACTCGATGGACGATACGTACAAGCGCGTCGCGCGCGCGCTTGCCGATGTGGAGAACGAAGAATCCCGCGAACAGTGGTACGACTCTTTTCTCTGGGCGCTGCGCCATGGCGCGATTCCCGCCGGCCGCGTCACGTCCAATGCAGGCGCGCTGGAGCACAAGCCGGCCACGTCGACCATCAACTGCACGGTGTCCGGGACCATCCGCGACTCCATGGACGATATCCTGAACAAGGTTCATGAAGCAGGGCTCACGTTGAAGGCCGGTTGCGGAATCGGATATGAATTTTCCACGCTGCGTCCGCGCGGCGCTTATGTCTCCGGAGCGGGTGCCTACACCTCGGGTCCGCTGTCGTTCATGGATATCTACGACAAGATGTGCTTCACCGTGTCCTCGGCCGGAGGCCGGCGCGGCGCCCAGATGGGCACCTTCGACGTCGGGCATCCCGATGCGCTGGAATTCATCCGCGCCAAACGTGAGAACGGCCGGTTGCGGCAATTCAACTTGTCTTTGCTCGTCAGCGACGACTTCATGAAAGCCGTGAAGAGCGACGGCGAGTGGCAGTTGGCGTTTCCGCTCGGACGCCAGGAGTTCGAGGCGTGCGCAGCGGCGGAGCGGCCGGATCTAGATGACACGTCGAAGTACGTGTGGCGCGAATGGCCGCATACGGAAGGCTATGTGGCGAATGAGGAAGGCCTGGTGGCCTGCAAGATCTACAAGACCTTGCCGGCCCGCCGGGTCTGGGACGTGATCATGTCCTCGACTTACGATTTCGCGGAGCCGGGTTTCATCCTCGTCGACAAGGTCAACGAAATGAACAACAACTGGTGGACGGAGAATATCCGCGCCACCAATCCATGCGTCACGGCGGATACGCGTCTGGCGACGCAGTTCGGAATGGTGCGTATCGGCGATTTGTACGATGCGCGCGTCGACATTCAGGCTACCGTGGACACGCGGGCGCTCGGTGAAGGCCTGGGCGTCGGCGTTCGGCCGGCCGTGCCGGCCTTCATGACGTCGTCGTCTGCGGACGTCTACCGCGTGGTGACGCAGGATGGCTACGAGATCAAAGCCACCGAATGGCATGATTTCTACACGAGCCGCGGCAAGATCAAGCTCAAGGATCTCAAAGCCGGCGACGAATTGCTGATCCAGTCCGGCAAGGGGCAATTCGGCGGCTGCGGCAGTGCGGAGCTCGGCAAGCTGCTGGGCTTGCTGACGGGTGACGGGCATTTCACCAACCGCGGCAAGGGCGAGGAAGCTGCGGTCGTGAATCTGTGGGGAGCGGACCGCGCTGTTGCTGACAGTGTAGTCGCACATGTCAACTCCTTGATTGCCGGAGTTGCCCACAATGCCAGAAACTACCAGGTAAGCGCGGTGGCGGTTCCGCAGCGGAATCTGGTCATGATCCGTTCGGTGATCTTGGCGCGCGTGCTGGCGCAGTACGGATTCACCGCAAAGTGCAAGACGCAGGTGCCGGAGATCGTGTGGCGCGGCAACGAGGAATGCGTCAAGGGCTATCTGCGCGGGCTGTTCCAGTCGGATGGAACGGTGGAGCGCAATGACAAAAACGCTCAGTGCACGATCCGGCTGGCGTCCAGCCAACCTTCCTTGCTCAAGGATGTACAGATGCTGCTGGCGAATTTCGGCATCTTCTGCCGAGTTCTGAAGCGCCGCGCTGCGGGTCAGCGGATGCTGCCGGATGGCAAGGGCGGAAAGCGGCTCTACGATTGGCAGGCGGACTATGAGTTGATCATTGGTTCCGAGTCGCGCGACTACTTCATGGAGAAAATCGGATTTTTGACGGACGAGAAGAATGAGAAATACCGCGCGTGGATGCGCAACCGGAGCCTCGCACACTGCCAGAAATTTCTGAGCACCGTTGCCTCCATTGAACATGTCGGCCGCGAAGCCGTGTTCGACACGACGCAGCCCGACAAGAACAATTTGATCTTCAATGGGATTGTGACAGGTAACTGCGGCGAACAACCACTTCCGCCGTACGGTTCTTGTCTTCTCGGATCCGTAAATCTCACCAAGTTCGTCGTCGATCCGTTCACCGAGGATGCGCGCTTCGACTGGGAGACCTATCGCAAGGTCGTGAAGGTATTTACGCGCATGCTCGACAACGTGGTCGAGATCAACGGCTTGCCGTTGGCGCAGCAGCGCGAAGAGATCATCCGCAAGCGGCGGCATGGCATGGGTTTCTTAGGACTGGGCTCGACCATCACCATGCTATGCATGAAGTACGGCTCGAAGAAATCGGTGGCGTTCACTCAAAACGTCTCGCGCGAGATGGCCGTGGCCGGTTGGGAAGCCGCACTCGACCTGGCGCGCGAGAAAGGCCCCGCGCCCATCATGAACGAAGAGTTCACGGTGACGCGCGCAATGCTGCGCAAGCGCCCCGAGATGGTCAAGGACGGTTGGCGCGTCGGCGCGCGCATTTCCGGCCGCGTACTGCATGCCCGCTACAGCCGCTACATGCAGCGTATCGCCGAAGCTTCGCCGGAGCTGGTGGATGAGCTCGCCGAGGTCGGCGCGCGTTTCACCCATCACACATCCATCGCGCCCACCGGCACGATCTCTCTGTCGCTCGCCAATAATGCGTCGAACGGCATCGAGCCCTCATTCGCGCATCACTACTT
>JANXZQ010000025.1 GCA_025355445.1 Gammaproteobacteria bacterium | reverse complement strand
GGCCGCCATACTGGGCTCTCGATCCACACGATGGGCTCTGCGGGCGGCGGCGCGCGGCCAAGCAATTCATCGGCGCGTGTGCAATTCAATTCCCGGCAGCGCAGATCGAAGCGCCGATTCCAGTCGAGAAACGCCTGCGTCTCCTCGCCCGCCGCGCCGTGTTCTGCAACCGCGCGCACCGGGATGCCATATTCGTATAGGGCGCGCCGCGCGCGCCGCGCCGCGTGTGCGGCGCCGGCGGGTTCGAGCACGTCCCTGCCCACATCGCTGGAGTCGATCACTATGCGCCACAATTCGCGCTCGTCGACTTCGCCGAGCAGTCGTGCCGAGTCAGCGTCGCGCAACTGCCGAGCGGCATGCTGTTCCCGCAGCCAACTTCCGAAATCGCGCACGCGTGGGGTGGGCCAGACGTCGCGGCCGGCGGCTTGGTGGCTTCGCTCGACCGCAGCGAACAGCGCCGCGGCGAGCTCGGTATTCGGCGCAAGCAGAGTGTGGCCGGTCTGGATAACCTCCATCAGACCCGGATCTGCAAATTCTGTGCTCAGTTCTGTTGAACCTTCGCTGTGGACCCGACCAGCTGTAGATCGGGGACCCGGTCGGGCCGGGCCCCATCGGGCCGGGCCGCTGCGTGCGCGTCGAGCACCTCTTCGATGCGCGCGAACACCGTCGCGAGAACCTGCGGTTCGGGGAGATTGGTGATGCGAAAGCAATTGCGGTACGGCACGTTGAAGCTCACTCCCGGCGCCACCAACACATGCTTGTTCTCCAACAGATCGAGCGCAAATGTCTGGTCGTCGAAATCGGGCAGCACGTCGCTGCGCACCTCGACGAAGGAATACAGCGCACCCATGGGGCGCGCAAGGCGCAGATACCGGCTGCCGGCCACGCCGTCGAGGATGGTCTGCCGCGACTCATGCAGCCGGCCGCCCGGCCGGCACAGCTCGCGAATGCTTTGATGTCCTCCGAGCGCCGTTTGCACGGCCCATTGTCCGGGCACATTGCTGCAAAGGCGCAGCGATGACAGCAGTTCGAGGCCGCTAAGATACTCACTCGCGCTTTCGATATCGCCGGAAAATGAGGCCCAGCCGACGCGATAGCCGCAGGCTCGGTAGACCTTGGACAGACCGCTCATCGTGCAGCACAGGGTGTTGTGCACCAGCGTCGCCATGGGCACGAATTCCGCATCGTCGTACAGTATCTGGTCGTAGATTTCGTCGCACAACACCACCAGCCGATGTTTCTCGGCCATGCGCGCGATCGCGGCCAAGGTGTCACGTGGGTACACCGCGCCGGTGGGATTATTGGGATTGACGATCACGATGGCACGCGTGCGCTTCGTCACCAGGGCCTCGAGCTCCTCCGGATCGGGAATGAATTTGTGCGCGGCATGACAGGGGTAGTGCACCGCACGGCCGTTATTGAGATTCACCGCAGCCGTCCACAGCGGATAATCCGGACTCGGAACCAGCACCTCGTCGCCGGGGTTCAGAAGCGCGCGCAAGGTGAGATCGATGAGCTCGCTCACACCGTTGCCGATGAACACTTCCTCCGCCGTAACGCCGCGCACGCCGCGCTCCTGTTGCTGCATCACCACCGCCTCGCGCGCCGGGAAGATGCCCTTCTGGTGCACGTAGCCCTCGCTGTGGCGCAGATTCTCGATCATCGCCAAACGCATGGTTTCCGGGGTTCTGAAGCCAAAGGCGTAGGGATTGCCGATATTCAGTGAAATGATGTCGTAGCCCTGCCGTTCCAGCGCGGAGGCACGCCGCGCCAGCTTGCCGCGAATCTCATAGCGCACATTGGCCAGGCCGTCGCTTGAGCGCACCGGTTTTCGTTGTGTCATAACTCGGCAGAATAACGGAATACCGCCGTGTCGGCCAAAGACTGACAACGAATGGCGATTTACCCGGGTTGCAGCCTAAGGCGCCGGCGACATACTTGCAGCCATGATTCGCCTGCTTCCCGCAATCGCCCTCGCCGGCCTCATGTATGCCGGTATCCCAGCGTTTGCGGTGGATTCGGTCCGTCAGACCACTGTGGGCCAGCGGCAAATCAGGGGCTGCATGAGCAAACGCATGTCCTCCGACAGAACCCTCTCTTACAATGAAGCGAAGAAGGACTGCGCGGAACGGCTAAGGGCGCAAAATCAGACCTCCTCTGCACCATTGGCCGCGGCCGGCGCCGGCGGCGGCAAATAGCCCATCGCCATCAGTTCCCGCGACCGATGGCAGGCGATGAAGTGCCCTGGCGCCACCTCCTCGAGCACGGGAACGGTGCTGATGCAGACTGCCAGCGCGTAGCCGCAGCGATCGCGAAACGCACAGCCGCCAACCGGCGGTGCCGCAGCCGGTGATTCAGTAGCGTCGGGCAGGGGAAGTGCCGTGGATTGGGCCGGGCCCCGTTGGGCCGGGCCCCGTTGGGCCGGGGCGCGCTCAGCGGGCTGCAACGCCGGCACGGCCGCCAGCAGCGCTCGGGTGTAG
>JANXZQ010000013.1 GCA_025355445.1 Gammaproteobacteria bacterium | reverse complement strand
ATCGACCATGATCAGTGTCCCATCCCGCTCGACGACTGCGCGCTCGGCGGCCAGGTACAAGGATACGATCGGGATGTTTTCCAGGTAGATGTACTGCCAGATGTCGAGCTCTGTCCAGTTTGACAACGGGAACACGCGGATCGACTCGCCCTTATGCGTGCGCGCGTTGTACAGGTTCCAAAGTTCCGGGCGCTGATTCTTGGGGTCCCAGCGATGCTGGTCGCTGCGGAAGGAGAATATCCGCTCCTTGGAGCGTGATTTTTCCTCGTCGCGCCGTGCGCCCCCGAATGCCGCGTCGAATCCATTCTGGTCGATTGCCTGCTTCAGTCCCTGTGTCTTCCACATATCTGTGTGGATCTGGGAGCCGTGATCGAACGGATTGATCCCGAGCGACTTGGCTTCCGGGTTCTGATACACGATCAGCCTGATCCCCGGTTCCGCGGCGACCTGATTGCGCATCGCGTACATGTCCCGGAACTTCCAGGTGGTATCCACGTGCAGCAGGGGAAAGGGCAGCGGCGCCGGAAAGAATGCCTTCTTGGCAATATGCAGCATCGTGGCGCTGTCCTTGCCAATGGAATACAGCATCACCGGCTTTTCACACTCGGCGACCACCTCGCGCATGATGCGGATGCTCTCAGCCTCGAGGCGCTGCAGGTGCGTCAGTTTCAGTTCAGGCGTATGCATGGGCGCAACTTTACCAGCGTTGCACGCCTCGCTTTAATGCGATCCGACAAATTTGTCGCCCGGCAGCTTATGTCAGGTCAAAAAATCGGCGGTGGGATTGTGGCCGGGCGTGCAATTCCCTAAGCTCTGGCATTCTCAAATCCAAGCAGGAGCGGGGTGTGGACGGACTTCGGCGATCGCCAAGTGACATGCTTGAACAGGTGATCGCCATCGCTCGAAAAGCCGGCGAGGCAATCATGGCGGTGTACGCCACTGACCATGCCGTGAACAGCAAGGCCGATAAATCGCCGGTCACAGAGGCCGATGTGCGCGCGGAGGCTATTATTGTGGCCGCGTTGCGCGCGTTGACGCCCGAGATACCCATCGTGGCGGAGGAAGCCGTTGCAGCCGGGGATCTACCTACCGTCAGCGCAGTTTTCTGGTTGGTTGATCCCTTGGATGGAACAAAGGAATTTATCGGGCGCAACGGTGAGTTTACCGTGAACATCGCCCTGGTGCGCCAGGGGGTGCCGGTCATGGGCGTTGTTTTCGCTCCGGCGCTGCATCGATTGTTTGGGGGTGCGCAGGAGACCGGCGCCTTTGTGGAAGAAGGTGCAGGCCGGCGCCCGATTCATTGCCGGGGGACCCCGCCCGAGGGACTGACCGTAGTGGCCAGCCGCTCGCATGGCGATGCGGCGGCGCTCGATGCATTCCTGTCCGGACGCAAGGTCGCATCGCTGATCAGCGCCGGCTCCTCGTTGAAGCTCTGCCTGGTGGCCGCGGGAGAAGCGGACCTTTACCCCCGGCTGGGGCGCACGATGGAATGGGATATCGCGGCGGGTCATGCCGTGCTGCTCGCCGCCGGGGGTCGCGTGACGGACACCGGCGGAAAAGTATTGGCCTATGGCAAGCCGGGTTTCGAGAACCCGCATTTTGTTGCGATGGGAGATGGCCGGCAGGACAGGACAGCGACAGCCGCTTAGGCTCGCCGTCCCTACGGACAATTATATAAAACCCCCAGGTTCTTATAGACCAGCGCATTTTCAAAAACTGCCGGGATGCCCGCCGACTGATCGATCAGCCACAGCAAGCTCTTCTTGTTGTTGACGACATAGCCGGTTTGTATCGTCCCACTCGAACCACTCAGGATCATCAGCAGGCGTCCCGGGAAAGCCGGGGTTGCTGCATCCTGTATCCACAGGGCCGGCGCGACGGACCCGTTCATTTGCCAGGTCAAACTCTCATTCATCTGCTTCGAGGAGTTGCACCCTGCCCTGGCGGGTGCGCCTAAAAGTGCGCTGCGCATGTTGAGCCGGATGCTTGTGACGCTGGTGCTCGCCCCAGCGGCGCTCGCCTGGATCTGGACACTATAGTCATTGGCCAAAGGCAGGGCGGCGCCGGCTGGCGATATCGACAGGACCGAGGTCACAGGTTTGTGTGTTGCCCCCAGGCTCACGGTGGCCGGTGTAAAAGAATAGGTCGCTCCCGCAGGCAAGCCACCGGTGAGCGTCAGGCTGACCTTCCCGGTGTAGCCGGCGATAGGATTCACGTAGACGGCGACAGAGGCCGGGATCTGCGCCGTAAAGGCGAGGGTGCCAAATGCCGGGGTTACGATAATCGATGGGACTGTTGGCAACAGGCCAAAAACGGACACCTGGTTCGATCCGGAGCCGACATAGACCTTGCCATTGGCCACGGTCGGAACGGCGTAGCGCCCCAGTTGACCGAGCGCGTCCCTTTTTGAGTTTTGCGCTGAGCTCCACAGCAGGCTCAGGTGCCCATTGGCGGGCACGGCGTTATACGCGGAGAAAAGCTGATTGCGGGTATTCTCGTTCGAGACGGTCCACAGGATTCCATTTGAACCGCCATTGGCCGAGAGGGCCAGGGCATTGATGGCTAGATTCGCCGGAATATCGAGGGAGGTCTGGGCAAAGGTATTTCCCGACACCAGCCAGGACATCAGCTTGTCGCTATTGGCAAGGCTATAATAAAAAGAGTCGCCCGCCGGGTTACTCCAAAAGGCGGTGTCGCTGCCCTGAAGGCGCCCATTGCCGCCCTTGCGGGAATCCGTGCAGTCTCCCCCCTCGAAGGGAAACAGCGGAAAAGTGCTCGATCCCCAGATGAATGACGCAGATTGCGTCGAGAGCGCCTGGTCTAGCTGTAGCGTATAGACCTTGCCTTCCTTGCCTCCGCCCAGCAGAAGATTCGCACCGCTCCCGGGCATGATCTGTGGGCCGGACGATCCTAGATCCTCATCCAATAAATTCAAGCAGCTTTGATCCGGGTCCTGGAAAGAGTCAGCTACCGATAGGGTCTGCGGGTTTAGCTGGACAAAACTCTCGGAATAGTCGGCAAACCCTATTTTTTCGGCGTTGCCGGTCATCGCGTAAATGTAATTTCCATCCGAAGCGAGTCCGCGGCCCCCCTGCCAGATGGCGGCGCCAATTCCGCCTGCTTCCGCACTAAAAACACCGACCTGGGTCAGCAGCTGCGAATCGTAGGCAAGCACCATCCCGACATAGGGGTTTGGAGCCAGGGTCGCGAGGTTGGTACGAAAATCGGCATGGGACCCTAAGGCCACATACACGGTGCCATTTAACAAGAGCAGTCCGGCGCGCTGCAAATTCAGCACCGGGTCAAAACCCGGTGCGGCGATCGGAACCGGGCCCCCCAATTTTTCTGCCCCTGTGGCCAGATCCAGCGCATGCAGTTGCATGGCGACCGATTGGCTCGCCGAATTCCATTCGTGGGTCAGAACATAAATCGTGTTCGTGGAAGGATCGATGACGGGCGTGGAAAAAATGCCATTGCTTGCAATGCCGCTGCCGGCAAAGAATAGGAACTTGGAGGGTGGAACGGCAGGGGCGAGTTTTACGCTCCAGAGTGGAGCGCTCGATTGCGTCGGATCATCCGCATCGAACGCATAGACCGTATTGCCCATTGTGGCAACAAAGACGACGTTGTGTACGCCGCCGGCAATCGACAGATTAGGGACATAGAGCGGTTGTGCGCAGACTTCTTCATCGACCGAGTAGGAAAAGAGTTTCCCGAACGTCGCGGATGTCACGTTCGATGGATTCAGGATTGCTTCATTCAGGTTTGCGCCGGATCGAGCGATGTCATAGTCCTGCGTCAGTACGCTGGTTTGTGCGTACGCTGCGCCTGTCGCGAGCGCTGCAATCACTACAAAGCCCGTGATGCGCACGATCATTTTCATTCTTTACCCCCCCTCTGTCCGGCGCACCGACGTGGAATAGCATCGAATGAATGAACAACGTGGCTGCGGATGGCGCGCAATGTAACACAAGAAAATGGCAAAAAAAGATCTGAATGAACGCGCATAAAGTTGTTATTTAACAATAAATTGCCTATACAATTCTTTGCAAACCAGGGAGCAGTTTTGGCCGTCGGCAACGGACCCGATAGACGCTTGGCGAACGAGGCTCGGACGCGAAAAAAATGGCCGGATACCTCCGCGCCGTCGCGGCTCTGTGTTCGCGAGGTGCGCTCTGCGAACAGGTGGTCTATTCTTCGCCCCCTCACTCACGATCAGGCAGCAACCCAATGAAAGACATGGATGAATCTCGCCGAGCATTACTGAAAGGGGTCACCGGCACGTTGGGTCTTGGCTGGCTCGCCGCGAATTGGCCGACGGTGGCGGGGGCCGCCGAACATGCCCATCAGATGATGAACATGAGCGCGGCGGCGGGTCCTGCGACCATCTCTTACCTGACGGCGGCGGAGGCGGCGATCGCGGATGCCGCCGCCGGTCACATCGTGCCGACCGACGAGGCCCCCGGTGCGCACGAGGCGGGTGTCGTTTATTTCATCGACTATTGCGTGGGTGCGCGCTGCCTCGGCGTGGGTGATGATTTTCGCAACGGACTCAAGGCGCTCGATAGCAGCGCACGAGAACGCTTTGCCGATGCGGCGGGTTTTGTCGCATTGAGCTCGGCCCGGCAGGTCGAGCTCCTTCATTCGATCGAGCGCACGCCGTTTTTTGCACAACTGCACCTGCTGACCGTCATCGGATTGCTCTCATCCCCCAGCTACGGCGGCAATCGGGACGGCGCGGGCTGGAAAGTTATTGGGTTCGATGACACCCATATTTATGCGCCGCCATTTGGCTACTACGACAAGGATTATCAGGGCTTCGTGCCGTATTCCACGGAGCCAGCTCGATGAGCCGGCGTACCTTCAAGTCCAGCGAGACGGTCGATTTCGTGGTGGTGGGCTCTGGCGCGGCCGGCGGCGTGATCGCGCGCGAGTTGTCACAAGCCGGGTTCAGCGTCGTCGTCATGGAACAAGGCCCGCGCTTTGCGCCAACCGATTTCGAGCACGATGAGTTCAAGTACTGGATGCGCAACGGCATCAGCAATGATCCGGCCGTCAGCGCGCAGACCTATCGCAAGACACCGAAGGATGTCGCGACCCGGCGGGTGGGTTTTCCCTCGGCCTGGTATGCGCGCATGGTCGGGGGCAGCAGTAATCACTTCACGGCCAATTTCTGGCGTTTTCATGAAAATGACTTTCATGAACGCAGCCTGCTGGGCGAAATCTCGGGCACGGGGTTCGCGGACTGGCCGATCAGCTACGCCGAACTTGAGCCCTATTACACCAAGGTCGACTGGGAGGTCGGCGTATCCGGCCTTGCCGGCGCAAGCCCGTTCGATCCGCCGCGCTCGAAGCCCTATCCGATGCCGCCGATGCCCGTGAAGTCCTCCGGCGTACTCATGGAACGCGGGGCCCGCAAGCTGGGACTGCATCCGTTCCCGGCGCCGCTCGCGATTAACTCGATCAATTATCGCGGCCGACCAGCTTGCATCCATTGCGGCTTTTGCATGGGATTCGGTTGCGAGGCGCAGGCGAAGGCTTCTTCTTTATATACGATGATCCCGGAGGCCGAAGCGACCGGGCGCTGTGAGATCCGCGCGAACAGTTATGCGTTCCGCGTCGATACCGACAAGGGTGGCCGGGCCACCGGCGTGAGCTACTTCGATGCCAGCAAGCACGAACAATTCCAGAAGGCGCGCGCTGTTGTGGTCAGCGCGAACGGCGCGGAGACGCCGCGGCTGCTGCTGAACTCGGCGACGTCCAAATTTCCCAATGGCCTCGGCAATTCGAGCGGCCTGGTCGGGCGCTATCTGATGTTCAACCAGAATGCGGATGCCGCAGCGGTGTTCGAGCACCCGCTGAACGAGTACAAGAGCGTGCAGGCGACCCGGGTCGTGCATGATTTCTACGAGGCCGATCCGAAACGCGGCTTCTATGGCGGTGGCGGCATCGATGCACGTATCGGCCCGATGCCGATCCTGTGGGCGCTCACGCAAGCGGGGAGTCCACCGATGTGGGGCGCCGATTACAAGGCGGCATTGAAGGAATTTCCGCGCAGCATGGTTTGCGAGGCGCATACGACCTCGCTCGCCCAAGCGGATAACCGCATC
>JANXZQ010000004.1 GCA_025355445.1 Gammaproteobacteria bacterium | reverse complement strand
ATGGCATCAAGGTAGAGTAGGGCGGCAGCCTAATGAAGTTATTGGCGTTATTGCCAAACCGCCTATTTGTAATGATGATGGGGTTCGGCCATCGTGTCTACAAGAACTTCGATCCGCGCGCCAAGATCATCCGCGGCATGTGCTACCGCGTATTGGAAAAGCTGGGCAAGACCAATAATCCGCTGTTCGAGCTGGCGCTGAGATTGGAGGAAATTGCGCTCAAGGACGAATACTTCGTGTCGCGCAAGCTGTATCCGAACGTCGACTTCTACTCCGGCATCATCTATAGCGCGCTGGGAATTCCGCGCTCCATGTTCACCGTGATGTTCGCGATTGCGCGCACCGCCGGCTGGGTCGCGCAGTGGCAGGAAATGGTGTCCGATCCGCACATGAGAATCGGCCGGCCGCGCCAGCTCTACACCGGCCCTACCCAGCGAGACTATCAGCCCATAGATAAGCGCTGATCGATGCGAAGTCACGCGCAGGCCGGTTTGAGCGCAGTGACGGCGCTGTTGCTTGGGCTTGCTGCGAATGGCGCTGTTGCCGACGCCTGTCCGAATGCCGCGGGCCCGGTTGCCCTCGGCAGTGTGCAGTGGAACGGCTGGGGGCGGACCCTCGACAATGCGCGCTACCAGCCGGAGCCGGCGATCCGCGCCAGCGATGTGGCGAAGCTCGCGCTGAAGTGGGCGTTCGGCTACTCCAACGGAACGGAGTTCGGCCAGCCCACCATCGTCGACGAGCGTCTATTCGTCACGAGTTCCGCGGGCCGCGTCTACGCTCTCGATGCGAAAACCGGTTGTACCTATTGGACTTATGATGCTGCGGCCGGTAGCCGCACCGCAGTGACCATCGGCGAACTGGCGCGCAAGCGGGTGGTGGCGCTGCCCCGCAAGCTGAAGCGCACCCTCGCGCATCTTGACGTCATCAAGGCGCCGAGCGCCGCATTCTTCGGCGACGACGCCGGCACGGTGTATGCCTTGGACGCGCAGAAGGGAACTCTGCTGTGGAAAACCCAGGTGGATGCCCACCCGCTGGCGCGCATCGTGGCCGCGCCCGTCTTGTTCGAAGATCATCTATACGTGGCGGTGGCCTCGACGGAGGACGCGGCAGCCGCCAATTCGAGCTACAGCTGCTGTACTTTTCGCGGCAGCGTGGCTTCCCTCGATATTGCCACCGGCAAAATAGCGTGGAAGAGCTACACCGTGCTCGAAGAGCCACAGCCCACCCGCAAGAACAGCGCCGGCATTCAGGAATTCGGGCCGGCCGGCGCCGCCATCTTCTCGTCGCCGACCATCGATGGCCCGCGCCATGTTCTGTACGTCGCCACCGGCGGTTCCGGAAGCGGTCAGGAGCAGTCGCTGACGGACGCTGTCGCCGCCTTCGGTCTAGCCGACGGCAAACTGCGCTGGGTCAAACAATTGACACAGCCGGACGCGGCGGCGGGCCCCGTGCACACGGGCGGGGCCGGCTTCTCGAGCTCCCCAGTATTGCGGACCCTGGCAAGCGGCAATCAAATCCTCTTCGCCGGACAAAAGTCGGGTGCGATCTACGGCTTGGATCCCGATCACGGCGGCGAGATTCTGTGGCAGACGAGAATCGGTGACGCGGGCGCCGGGCCACCGGGCGCCGGGCCACCGGGCACCGGGCCACCGGGCACCGCGCTGGGCGGGACGGCTGTCGCTGCGGCCACTAGCACCGCGGCGACTACCGCCGCGGGCCCCGCGGTGGCAAGTGCGGGCGTCGCCGGGCATCCCGGCGGGGTGGCTTGGGGCAGCGCTGCGGATCACCGCAATCTATATGTGGCCATCTCAGGCGCGCTGGCGCAGCCGGCGAATTCCTCAGGCAGCCTGACCGCGCTGGATATGAAAACCGGCATCGCACGCTGGCACCGAGCTGCGCCGGAGCCCGCCTGTAGCTGGGGCGAGCACAACTGCTCGCACGGACAGGGTCAGGCCGTCACTGTCATGCCGGGCAGCGCATTCTCGGGGTCGATGGACGGGCATTTACGCGCCTATTCGACCATCGACGGCAAGATTCTGTGGGACTTCGACACGGCCAAGGAATTTCCAACCAAGAACGGTATCAAGGCGAACGGCGGCCCGCTGGATCACGGCGGAGCGACCATTGTGAACGGCAGCGTCTACGTGAATTCGGGCAACGCACTGCTCGCCTTTTCAGTTGAAGGTAAATAGGAGTCGACAGTTGCACATGGGAACCTTTAAGCGGCTTGCGTTGATCGGTTGTTGGGTATTAGGCGGCCTCAACGCTGCCGCGCAGGCCGGTGCCGCGGCCCGCTCGAACGATGCTACCCAACCGACCGCCATAGAAAATTCGGTGGTGAAGGTTTTCGCGACCATGCGTTACCCGGACACCTTCAAGCCCTGGACCAAACAGGCACCCAGTGAAGCGACGGGCTCGGGCGTGGTGATCGAGGGCAAGCGTATCCTCACCAACGCGCACGTAGTGCTATACGCCACCCAGGTGCAGATTCAGGCGAATGCGGCCGGCGACAAGGTGTCGGCCACGGTCGTGGCCATCGCCCCCGGCATCGACTTGGCCGTGCTGCAGCTCGACGACGCCACGTTCTTCGACACGCATCCGCCGGTTGCCCGCGCCGGCAAGCTGCCGCAGAACAAGGATGCGGTAATGGCTTATGGCTTCCCCACCGGGGGCAGTTCGCTGTCCATCACCAAGGGCATCGTGTCGCGCATCGAGTTCGTGGCCTACAACTACCCCGTGTCGGGCCTGCGCATCCAAGTGGACGCCGCCATCAATCCCGGCAATAGCGGCGGTCCGGCCATCGCCGGCGACAAGATGATCGGGCTGGCCTTCAGCAAGCTGGGCGGCGACACGCAGAACATTGCCTACATCATCCCGAATGAAGAGATTGAATTGTTCCTGAAGGACATTGCCGACGGCCGTTACGACGGCAAGCCGGCCATGTACGATGAACTGCAAACACTGGAAAATCCGGCACTGCGCGAGTACTTGAAGTTGGATAAATCCGTCGAAGGAATGGTGGTTCACCGTCCGGACAAGACCGCCGCCGCCTATCCCCTCAAGGAATGGGACGTCATCAGCCGCATCGGCGACACGCCCATCGACAACCAAGGGATGATCAGGCTGGACAAGGATCTGCGGGTAAGCTTCGCCTACATGATCCAGCACTTGGCGAGCAACGGCATGGTGCCCATGTCCATCGTCAGGGCGGGCAAGAGCATGCAGATCAAACTGCCGGTGTCGGCGCAGCACCCCACCCTGGTCACCGATCTTCAAGGCAGCTACCCGTCCTATTTCATTTATGGGCCGATGGTGTTTTCGACCGCCACCTGGCAAATGGTCTCGAGCTTTGAGAAGAACGCGGCCTTGCTGCGAATGCTGGGTGCGGTGAAGAACCCGCTGGTGACTCGTGCCTTTGATGCGCCGGACGCGGAGAACGAAGAACTGGTGGTGGTTTCATCGCCCTTCTTCCCGCACAAGCTGGTCAACGGCTACTCGAATCCGCAAGGATCAGTGGTGTATTCCATCAACGGCACGCACGTGCGCAGCCTCAAACATCTCGTGACTTTATTGCGCGACCTCAAGGACCCCTTCGTCAGCATCGAATTCGATCAGAAGGGCAATGAGGCGCTGGTGTTCTCGCGCACGGCGATGCTGGCGGCGACGGACGAAATCCTGACCGACAACGGCGTGCGGGCGCAGGGCTCGCCGGACATGACGGAAGTGTGGCAGGAGAAGGCGGGGAAGTGACTCCCCGCCTCTGAAGCACGCTTTGCCGAACGCGTTTCGGCTAGTAGCGGTAGGTCGCGGTGACGCCGACGGTTCGGGGACGGACGCCGCGCGCGAAGTAAAGATTGTCCGTCGGGTCGTACGCGATATCGCGCGACTTGAACAGCACCGGCTGCTGGTCCAGCACGTTCTGTGCGAAAAACGACACATCGTAGCCGCTCCAGCGGAAGCCGGCGCGCAGCTGCAGGTTCTTGGTTTGCGGCAGCCCGGGGATGGTGGTATCGAACAGCGCGTTGCGGCTGTCCTGGCCCGGCAGCAATGCGCTCTGCGCGTTCGTGAACTGGTAGTCCAGGCGTACGTAGGGTTTGCGGCCTCTCCAGTCGCTGAAAGTTTCCTCGACGGCAGCCAGGATGGTCCACGGGGCGCCGACCAGCCGGTTGCCTTCGCTGACCACCGGGGGCGCGCTCGACGCGGCGCCGCCGATCACGCCGGTGCACAGGCCTGCGTTGGGGTCATATTGCAGCACGCCGGCGCAGGAACTCTTGGTGAACCGCGCATCGGTGTAAGCCACCGTCAGCCCGACGAGCAACGAGTCGGCGGGTTTGAATTGCACATCGATGTCGCCGCCGCGGCTCTGCACCTGGCCCAGGTTCGCGGTGAATTGTTCGCCGCAGCTCGGCAGGTACACGTTCTGCTGGATGTTCTTCCAGTTGATCAGGAATAGGCTCGAGTCGATTTGTAGCCGATGATCCAGAAAAGTATTCTTGCCGCCGATCTCATAGCTCCAGAGGCTGTCCGATGCGAATCCGGTGGGCACGTGTCGCAGGCCATCGGATCCGATCGGCAGCCCCAGCGTCGTCAAATCGGCCCCGCAAATGGTGCCGACCCCGACGTTCACGCCGCCGACGCGATAGCCTTTAGAGGCGCTGACGTAGTACAGATTGTCGCGATCCGGCTGCCACGAGAACACGGCTTTCGGAGTGACCGGCTTTTCCGAGGCGCTCGCCTCCGTTCCCGAGTTCGGGCTGCCCAGGAAGGGGCCGCCGGCATAGGTGGTTCCGGTGAAGTCAACCTTGGACACGCGCAGGCCGACTGTCGCTTTCAAGGTATCCGTGAACTTGAAGGTCGCCTCGCCAAACAGCGCAATTTGCTTATCGACCACGCGGTCCACCGGTCCGTAGAAAATCTCGCCGTTCGGACAAGTCAGCGGCGCTGCGCAGATATCGACACCCGAGTAGTTGAGTATTTCGGGCTGCAACGTTTGATCGTAGATATTCTCCGGAATGTTCTCATTCAGGTGGGAGTAAAAAACGCCCGTGTTCCAGACGAAGCGTGCCGCGGTATCCGTCGAGGCCAGACGCACCTCTTGATAGAAATTCCGCTGATTGTCCTGGAAGGTGGCGTAGCCGGCGTCTCCCGGCCCCGGAAAGATGCTCGGCAGCAACCCGAAGAGTGAGTACGTGGCGCGAAGATACTGCGAGTAGTCCGAGGTTGAATGCTGGCTGCGCTGGAAGTACGAAGTATTCGAGGTTAGCTGCGCGAAACCCAGGTTCCAGTCGACTTTGATCGCCGCAAGGCCAAACGGATCGCTGCTTGGATTCGTGAGCTGGTTGCCGTTGTAGAAAGTGTCTGAGTGAGGGTTCGACAGGCCGACCCAGTAGGACGCCGTGTCATTGACGTGCAATTGTTGATAATAAAACGACGGCGAGACGGTCACCGCGTCGTTGACGGCCCACTTCAAAGCCGCGCGAAAGGTCACCGTCTCCTGCCAATTGGCGTCGGGCTCGGTGACTCGTGCGAGAGCAGGGGTCTGTAAACTGAACGCCGCCGGATCGGTGGGCGGCGTCAGTGCGTAGCTCGCGCGATCGACCCAGCCCCCGTCTCGACGATAGGACGCACTGATGCGAAACCCCAGTATGTCATCGATGATCGGACCGCCCATTGCGGCGCCCATTTCATAGCTGGTCGCTCCGCCCTTGGTCGACGCGAGTTCACTGCGCAGATAACCTGAATCGCGGTTGAGGTCCGGCTGCGGTGTGATGAAGCGCACCACGCCGCCTTCGGCTCCCGCGCCGAACAGCGTGCCCTGCGGACCGCGCAATACTTCGACGCGATCGAGATCGAAGAGCGCCGGAAACACATTGACCGCGCCGAATCCAATGTGGCGGCTTTGCACCGGGGTGTCATCGACGTAAATACCGGTGGTGGAAGTGCCCGCCTGGGAGTCGATTCCGCGGATGCTGATATCCGAATTCTCGTCGTTGTAATTGGCCGAGGAGCCATTACCATTGCGCTGAAACATGACACCCGGGCTCAAGCGCGAGAGGTCGTCGATGCTGCGCAGGCCCTGCGCATCGAGCTTTTCCTGGCTGAACGCGGTCACACTGATGGGAACGTCTTGCAGGCGCTCGCTGCGGCGGGTGGCGGTGACCACGACCTCTTCCAGAGCACCACTCGAGGTATCGGCGTCCCCGGCTGCCGCCATCGACAGGGCGGGCCAGGCCAGTTGGCCGGCTACGGCAATCGGCCACAAACATCGCTTAATCGCATTCGAACGCATTGCGCATCCCCTTCAATGTTGCCTTTTCCCCACATCCGAGACCGGTATTATTTTGGTTCTTCTGGCATTCCGTTGCGCATAGAAGCCGGGCCTGTGCCGCCTAA
>JANXZQ010000498.1 GCA_025355445.1 Gammaproteobacteria bacterium | reverse complement strand
ACCATCGCCGATGTCGAGGCCTCAGGCCTATGGCCCGGCAAGGTGGTGACCGAACTTGCTCCGGCAGGCGATTTCTGGGAGGCCGAGCCCGATCATCAGGACTATCTGGAGCGCTATCCCGGTGGCTATACCTGCCATTTCATCCGACCTGAGTGGAAGCTTCCGCATCGCGAGAAGAGCGCGGCCGGCATGAATTGAGATCGCCTCGCAAGATGCGCCACAAGCCCAGGGTCATCAGCGGCAATACGTAAATACTCAGCAGCGCATAGGCAAGCCAGCGATAGCCGCCGGCAATCAGCGCGACCAAGCCGAAGCGGCCGGCGACAAAGACGGAGCCGGTCAAAACCAAGACGGTGATGCCCAAGCGAGCGCGCATCGACAGCAGCCGATTGCCCCTCGCCCGGTAAGCATGGGCGACGCGCTCGTTGATGGCATGTACGCACCCCGTGCCGCTCTCGAGAAGCGCGGCAAAAATCATCGCTTGAAAGAGCATGCGGAAGGCCGGAATGCCCAGTTTCCCGAGCAAAAAATCCGAGGGCAGCGGCTGCTGCTGAATCTCAGGATAGTAGGCAATCATGCAAATGAAAAAGAGCATCGCCGGAATCATGGCCAAGGGGCCGGCCAAAGTGCCCGCCACAACTGCGTCTCTGGTGCTGACCATGTGACGGATCACCGGCAAAATGACGATGGCGCCAATGATGTTGTAGCCCGCGTAGGTCACGCCCCCGGCAATCCATCCGAAGCCCGGCGCGGGGACTGCGAATGCGGCTAGCGTGCGGTCACCAAAGTGAATCAGCGACAGAATGACGAATGCAGCATAGGTCGCGTAAAGAAAAAACGACACATATTTGAACAAACGCTCGACGGCTACGTTTCCCCAGGTCGCGACCAGCGCAATGGAAACTACCAAGCACACGGATCCCAAGAATTGCGGCCACGCAAACAGTGCCTGGCCGATCGCCCCGGCGGATGCCGCGAATACGGCCAAGATCAGCATCACCGCCAGAAAATAGGCGATCTCGAATGCCGGCCACAAGGGCCCCAGCAAGTGCAGAAAGAAGCTGCGGTAATCGCGGCTGCCGGTGCGAAAAGCGAACACGAACGTGACGACGCACACGGCACTCCAAATGGCCATGGCCAGCAGCATGCCGCACAGACCGCCCCACGCGCCGCTCGGCAAGAAGAACGCCGCGAGCTCGCGTCCGGTTGCATAGCCGCCGCCGATGACCACGGCCTTGAATGCGAAGCCCGGCAGCACGAGTCTTTGAAACCAGGAGGAGTTCGTGGGCAATGCGGTCCTTAGCGAATCTGGGCGAGCGCCCCCATCGTGAATCGGCTGGGTGAGAGGTCCTGCGCAGTCAATCCTTGCGATGCGATGTCGGCCGGTAAACTCTCGTGTTTCGCCAGCGCCGCCGCGGTACGCGCCATGGCCGGGGCGGTTTGGATACCATACCCGCCCTGCCCCGCGCACCAAAAAAACCCGGCGCGCTCCGCATCGAAGCCTACCACGGGCGCCCGATCAGGAGAGAACGTTCGCAGGCCCGCCCAACGATGGCTGATCCGCCGAACCTCGAGATTCAAGGCCGCCTGCACACGATCCACTCCGAGTGCAATATCCAACTCCTCGGGTTGCGCATCGCAAGGTGAACTCGGGGTCTCGTCGGCCGGCGAAAGCAGCAGTTTCCCCGCATCGGGTTTGAAGTAGAACTGCTCGTCAGCGTCGATGACCGCCGGCCATTGCTGAATGTCGACGCCTTCCGGTGGATCGACCAACATCGCCGTGCGGCGCAAAGGTTGCAGGCCCATACCTCCGGCGCCGCAAAGTACCGCAATCTCATCCGCCCAGGCGCCTGCGGCATTGATCAAAACCGGTGCGCTTACCGTGGCCCCTTGAACTTCAATGCTCCATACGCCGTTCCGGCGCTGCACCTCGGTGACCGGGCTCGCCGTAATGAGCTGGGCACCCACGGCGCGCGCGCCGCGGAGAAATCCCTGATGCAGCGCGTTGACGTCGACGTCCATCGCTGCGGCATCGACAGCTGCCCCCGTCAGATAGCCCTGGCGAAGCAGCGGCACGCGCGCCAAGGCTTCGGACGGGTCGATCAACATCAGCGTTCCCCCCGATGCGCGAATGGCTGCCACCATTTGTTCCAGCCGCTCCTGTTGATCCGAGCGCGCAATATAGGGATTGCCGCGCGGCCGCAGCAGCGGATGCTCGGAGAATCCGGATGGCGGGTGGTCGAAAAACGCACGGCTCGCTCGAGTGATTGCCCGAATTTCTCTGCCACCGTAACTTGGCGCGAACAGCCCCGCTGAGCGGCCGGTCGCGTGAACACCGGGCCGTGCTTCTGCCTCGATCAGGCAGACACGCGTCGAACGGGCAAGCTCGTAGGCCACTGATGCACCGACGATGCCTGCACCCACGACGATGAAATCATGCATCTTTGCGCAGCCTCGAATTTGGCGCCGATACACTCGCGACGATCGCATCCTGCCACATAAATGGCGCAAGCTCACAAAGGCGGCGATCAATCTTCGCGCTGGGATGAGTCAGGCCGCCTGCTCGCGGGCTTAGGATACATGTCGGCCTCGATATCCGACGTAAGACCGCGAATGCGATCGAGTGCCTGGTTGATCTGATCGAGCTGAGCCGTAATTTGGGAGCCTATCGCACCGTCGGCGCTCTGTTTCGCATGGACCAATGTCTTCATGTTCAGAAATCGCAAATCCGCCTCTATCCGCATCAGCTGATTCGCAACTACGCCTAGCGGTAGCACGATCGCCAGCTGTAAATTCGCGTGAGATGGCTCTGTCATTGCGAGGACCTCGGTCGTCAGTTGGCACCTACACATTGTCACGGAGTCGCGTGTACCGACACCGGCAGGTTGCCGGTTTATGGTCGGCACCACGATCCTAGCGTAAAGGAGTTGACATGAAATCGAACTATTTGCACCTGGTATTGGGCGCCAACCAAAGACCCCGCAGACGCCCCCGATGCGATCTTGATCATGACGGCCACCTGAGCCCGGACGAGTACTCCCACTGCAGCAAATAGGCGAACCACCCGCGCGCAGCCGACGAGCGGCTGCGCCCGCGGTGACTGCGGCATATGAAAGCCTATTGTTCGGCGAGCGTCTCCCTCCGCTTGGCAGCCGTAACCATGCGTTTTACATCGCCGAGCAGCGCAGGCGCATCGTAAATAATGCCGTCGTGAATCGTGAATCGAACGCCTCCGACACGTGCGGCTTTGCCGGTCGTATCGTCCAGTTTCAGTGCGCCGGTTCCATACAGCACCTTGAAATTAGCCAGCGGGTTCTCCTTCACAATCACCAGATCGGCAGCCTTCCCCGCCTCCACCGAGCCTATGCGATCCGACATACCCAAGAGTTCGGCGCCGGACAGCGTCGCCGCTCGAACTACTTCCAGCGGGTGAAAACCTGCTTCCTGAAGCAGTTCGAGTTCCCGAATGTAGGCGAAGCCGAACAACTTGTAGATATAGCCGGCGTCGTCGCCGACGGCGACTCGCCCTCCCGCGTTCTTGTAGTCATTGACGAATGACATCCAAATGGCATAGTTCTTTTTCCAGGCGATTTCGTCCGCGGTCGTCCAGTTGAACCAGTATGCCCCGTGCGCCTCGCGGTTCGGCGCATACCAACGCATCAGGGTCGGCAGCGTGTACTCGTCGTGCCATTCGGCACGCATCTCGCGCATGAGATCGCGGCTGGCTTCATAAATAGTAAAAGTCGGCACCAGCGTGAAATCGCGGCCTTTCAGCGTGTCGATGACTTGCGACCAGCGCTCACTGCCGCGAGGCGCGGCCTGGGACCAAAGGCGCCCAGCCTGGCCGAATCGGTTGGACTCGTCGCTGTAGTTATAGTCCAGCGGAAAGTCCTGCACTCGCCGGTCGGTAAATAGCGCTTCGGGCAATCCATACCAGTGCTCGAGGCTCGTCAGCCCCCACCCCGACGTATCCAGCGCGTTCATGCGCGCCACTGCGGTTTGCGAATGGTGACACGCGCTCCGAAGGTGCTTGAGCTTGGCCTCCGCCAGCGCCGCTTGCATGAGTTCCGGCGGCGATCCCAAAAATTTTATGCCTTCGGCGCCGGCAGCGGCGACGGCATCGACCCAGCGCCGCGCTTCCTCGGGGGTACTGACACCGCCGGGAGTATCCACTTCCACTGGAAAACCAACGTACGGAACAATGCGCGGCGCAACGATCTCATGGGCAGCGCTTCGCCGGCGCTCGTTCAGTGTCCAACGCAGCCCGTTGAATGAGCCGGCTTCGCGCACGGTTGTGATGCCATGACCCAGCCACAATTTGTAAACGTATTCTGCCGGCGGCACTTCGCCCACCTTGCCTTGGGAAGCGTCCGCGATATGGGCGTGGGAATTGATGAAGCCGGGCAACACGTACATGCCGGTAGCATCGATCTCGTAGTCGCCTTGCGCCGGTCGACCCTGCGCTTTGATCGGCAGGTGCGCATAACCAACGCCTTGGATTCGCGCGATCCGATCTTGTTCGATGACGATGTCCACGGGACCGATGGGCGGCGCGCCAGTACCATCGATCAACGTCGCTCCTCGAATCACCAGGCGATGGTAGGGTCCCAATCCCTCGCCTGCCCCGCGATTCGGTGCCGGAAGCGGCGGGTGAACTTGGGCATTGCGGACCGCCGAGATGTACTCCTCCCCCGCCATGGGGCGCGAATCTTGGCCGGCGCGGGACGGTATCGTACACGCCGCCGCAATTACCATCGTCAGCGACCACGCAGCGCAACGGATTCGCCTCGCGCGGCCTTGCTTCTTAGATTCGTCGGTCATTCGAGCATCCCCTTCTTTGCCTAGGGCGCAATCTTCTCACGATCACGCGCCGTACACCCGCTAGCGCTGCGCGATCACCGGAGTGCGCAGGACTTGACCTCGGCGCTGTTCGGCACCACGCGAGGCGGCTGTCCGCGTCCGGTGAAGAGGGTTTTCGACCAATGCGACTTCAAATGGGCCGCTGATTTGCACCCCCAAAGTTCCACAGCCACTGAGGGAGAACATCGGAGCGCCGGAATCTGCGAGCGGGCATCGTCTGTGCGCTGGGCGACATTCGATCCTGAGAGTTCACTGTCGTGCGAGTTATGCACGGCGAAAATGCCTATCTTTACGTCGGTTACTTTCTGAATGGAGCGTCATGGACCGCCGCACTTTCTGTCTCGGCAGCGCGGCCGCCGCATTCTATGGGCGCGCCGATCGCGCTTTGCGGCCGGCCCCGGTGCACCCATCACCTTGGACCTGGTCCTGTTCGACGCGCGCTTTATCGAGTGCCGATCCTTTGCTGCAGCCGCGAGAAGGTTGGGGCGCCAGACGGTGGCATTCGACGGGGACATCACTCGCGTGTGGCACGACACGCTTCGTCCTCGGTGGGCCGCCGGTTGCGGCGCCATCGGCGGCATCACCACACCCTCAGGCCTATTCTGCCTGGAGCAACTGGCCAAGGACCATTGGCGGCGTGTGCTGGTTCGCATCGAACATCGCCAAGCACGACCGATCGCAGATCCAACTGTCCCGGTGGAGACCGCCCTGATTTCATGGGTGATTTCATGAGATTACCGCCCGGAGTAACGGCTCAGGATTTTGCGAGCGCGCTCGCCGAATTCGAGCATTCCGTCGGCAAGCAATGGGTGTTCACCAGCGATGAGGACGTGGACCTGTACCGCGACGCCTATTCGCCCTTCCTGCATGAGGCTGAGGAGCGGGTCGCTTCCGCCGCGGTGGCGCCGGCCTCCACGGAGGAGGTGCAACAAATCGTGCGCACCGCGAACCGCTATCGCGTGCCCCTGTACGCCATTTCAACCGGTAAGAATCTCGGCTACGGCGGTTCCGCCCCGGCCTACTCGGGTTGCGTCGTGGTCGACCTCAAGCGCATGAATCGAATCTTGGAGGTGAATGAGGAAAATGCCTTCGCGCTGGTCGAGCCCGGTGTCAGCTACTTCGATCTGCATCGCCACATCCAGGAACGGAAACTGAAGGTGTGGATCGATTGCCCCGACCCTGGCTGGGGCAGTGTCGTGGGCAACGCGATTGACCGCGGCGGCGGATTTCGCAATCCAATTTCGGCATCGTTACCAAAATGGGTTTTTGGCTGATGCCGCAGTCCGAGGCATACCTGCGATGCACCGTCTCCCTGCCGCGTTATCGAGATCTCGGACCGCTCGTCGAAACCCTGAACTATCTCGAGAACGCCCGCATCACCTCGGGGTTTCCGGACATCGCCTCGCCGCTCAACGGCTATCCGCCGATCGGCCAGCTGCAATTATGGAACGAGACCGGGCCGCCGGTAATGACGGAGGAGCACAGAAAGCTGCTCGGTGGGGTCACACTCGGCTATTCCGGCGATCTTGAAGCGTATGGCCTCAAGTCCGGGATCGCCTACTGGGAACTCTGGTTGAGTTTCTACGGGCCCCTGGAAGTGATCGACGCTCAATGGCAGGCCGCGCAGCGGCACTTCGCGAAGCTCGAGGGCGCTAAGTTTCGCGTCGTCGACCGGCTGCCGCTGCCGCTCGACCCGGCACAAGCAGAGAGATACCACGAACCGGAACTGGGTATTCCCTCCTTGCGGGTATTTTCGATCGGTGCGCGCACACCCTGGAACCCAACGCCATCGAAGGGTCACATGTGGTTCTCGCCTATCATTCCGCGTACCGGCGAGGCCATTATCGAGGCGAACCGGGTCTTCAGCGAAGCGGCACGCGAACTCGGGATGCCGCTATTTCGAACCTTCACGCTGCCCGCCTGCTTCTGGGAACGTTCATTCATCTTCATTCTGGCGACCTCGGTGACTGAGGATCCGGCCACCAACAAGCGCTACCGGGACGGCTTTAAGAAGCTGATCGAAATCGGAGGCCCGCATGGGTGGGGCGAGTATCGGACCGCTCCGGTGTTCCAAAAGACGGTGATGGACGTGTACTCCTTTAACGACCACGCTCTGCTGCGATTTCACGAAACGCTCAAGGACGCGCTCGATCCCAATGGCGTGCTGTCGCCCGGCCGCTACGCGATCTGGCCAAAACATCTGCGGGGTTCGCAGACATGAGGCCGCGGGCCTGCCACGCGCCGCAGCGTTTGCGCACGGCAGCGTTTGCAGCGGTGTGCGCGCTTCTCCCCATGGCACCCGCCCTCGCGCAGGAACCCGCGGTCCAGCAAGCGCAAGGCCGCGCCGTGTACCGCAAATGGTGCGCCCCTTGCCACGATCCCGGCGTCACCCATCCCGGCACCCATGCATTGACAGTGAAGTACCAGGGAGTCAAATCAGGCGTGCTGCTCGAGTGGACCGACCTGCCTGCTGCGATGGTAAAGGTACTGGTACGTCATGGAATCTCCGTCATGCCGCAATTCCGCAAGACGGAAATCAGCGACGCGGATCTCGATGCCCTCGCGGCATTCTTGTCCAGGAATACCCGCTAGTGGAATGATGTATTACCCATGCGGCTTCATCCCACCGGCAAGTTCGATAATTACTCGGCTAGTTACCGGCACATTGAAGTAAGGCCCCTGTCCGCCGCGATGGGGGCGGAAGTGTGCGGCGCACAGGCGGCCGAGGTCAGCGATGCGCAGTTTGAGGAACTCGCGCATGCGCTGTTCCGCCATAAGATGATTTATCTCCGTGGCCAGACGCTGAACCACGCTGAGCATGAGACCTTCAGCTTGCGCTTCGGTCCGTTTTCCGAAGACGCCTACACCCGAGGCCTTCCCGGACACCGCAACGTACCTCCGCTCATCAAGGAGGCTGCCGATTCCTCCAGAATGGTATTCGGCGAAGGTTGGCACACCGATTCGCCGTTCCTGCCTGAGCCGCCGGCGATCACGACGCTCCGCTCGGTCCGAGATTCCGCCCTTGGGCGGCGATACCACCTGGGCCAACTCGGCGCTGGCCTATGCCATGCTGAGCGAGACCTATCGCCGGATGATCGACGGCCTCAAGGTGCATTTTTCCTTGCGCGACGTGCTCAAAGCATCGCAGGAATCTGTCGAGGTAAGCGACAGTCCCATCGGTCGTCTCGCCTCGACGCGGGATTGCACACGGCTGTCCGAGGATCTCCTACGCAAGATCAAGGGTCATGTTCATCCGATCGTACGCACGCATCCTGTGACCGGCGAGAAAGCCTTGTACGTCGATCCTTCCTATGGCGTCGGTATCGAGGACATGCCGGCCGAAGAATCTGCGCCGATCCTGCGTTTCTTGACCCAGCATCTCACCCAGCCCGTCTTCGGTTGCAGGCTCCGCTGGGAGCCCGCCATGCTCGTCATCTGGGATAACCGCATCTGCGTTCACCAGGCTTACAACGATTACCAGGGCTACCGTCGCGAGTTGTACCGCACCACTGTGCGCGGCGAGAAGCCGGCGTAAGCGCGCCCCGCAGGCAGGCTGCGGAGCGCCCCCGAGCCGCGTTTGATTTCACTTCACTGTTTGTCGAACACCGCTACGTCGTGAGATGTGCCGCCCTTTGTGGTCTTCATTGCCGTAGACAAGGTCAGGATCTTGCCTTGTCCCGAAACCGTGCGCGTCGTGTGGCCGACGATGTTTCCGGCCTTCTTCAACTCAGACTTGACCGTAGTCCCGTTAACCTTCTTCAAGGAGAGCGTGTCATATTCGGACGATCCTGTGAAAGGAACGTCCTTGCCGTCGTAGGTCAACGTCGCATTTTGCGCTATCGCAGTACCGTCGGCCGCCACTCCGGTTACCTTCATCTCCGTTCCACTGGCGACAGCGGTATAGGTTCGTGTCAATGACTTCGGTGCCCGATTGTCGTGAAACTTCGATTTATCCAAATTGAGGGTCCACGTGCCAATCGCCGGGTCTGCGCCGCCGGCGGCTGATGCCATCGCAGCCGCACCCAATGCCAAGACGGCGCCTAGAGTAAGAAATCGCAGTAATTTATTCATGGTCTCTCCTTAGGGTCAGATATTTTTCATAAAGGGAGCAGCACCCCCGCCGCCTCACAGTATGCGCCCGCCTACAGCAGGCGGCGAGCCATGGCCCAGTAGGCCGCGCTCAGCGAATTCATCGCTGACAATGCCATTCCCCCCACGCGCCCGCGGATCAATTCGGGTTTGAACGGCAGCGGACCGCCTCTGAGCAGTTCGCGGTCGGGCAATCGGCGCGAGCTTTGGATTCTCCGGCGCGCGATGCGGATTTCGGGTAGTGCCCGAACGGTGGCGCGCAGAGCCTGCCACCAGTGCGGAAACCAACCCTTGACGGTCACGCCCGCCAATTGCGCCATCTCGTAGGTCAGCAATGCGGGCAGCAGGATCATGAAGCCCCGCGCGGACATATTTTTGAGCAGATGGCGCCATCGTCCTTCGATCAAAGTGCGAATGCGGCGCGAAGAGTAAGCGACTCCCGGCCGCATACTCAAGTCCGGTGTCCCGGAGCCGTGCAAGACCATGGCGTGCGGAACTGCAAGAATGTCGGCGCCGCTCAGTCGGGCGCGCACGCCGACGTCATGGTCCTCGTAGTAGAATGCATAGCCCGGATCGAAGAAGACCGCGTCCTTCCAGCGCGAACGCACCACCATGAAACAGGCACTGATCATGGAGTCGACATTCTCGGGCGGTTGGTCCGATCGGCGCAGCACGACGTCCTCGTTGCGCAGAATCATGTGACCCAACCAATGACAAAACGCCCCTTCGTACTGGATTCTCTCGGGCCTTTCGGTGAGCACCACTCGCGGCATGGCGATTACCGCTTGCGGCCTTTCCACGAGCGCTCGCGCAAGCTCCAAAACGGCTTCTGGCGTGAGGCGAATATCGTTGTCGGCGAATAAGACAAAGTCGTTGCGCGCGGCGTGGAAGCCTGCGCTGCGTGCACTGCCCGGACTTCGATTCTCTGTGAGTTGTACCACGCGGCCGCCGGGAATCCTACTCAAGAACATATCCTGGCTGCCATCGCTCGATGCATTATCGAGCAGCAGAATCTCATCCGCGAACGTAGAGAGTCTGTGCACGCCGGGCAGACTGTCAGGCAAATGACTGCGTCCGTTGTGATTCACGATGCATACGCTGATTTTCGGCGTCATGAAGCGGGCCTCCGGCGCGCAAGAACCGAGCCGATTTGCATTGCGCCGCCGATCATCGCCGATACGAATTGATCCAGGAACAGAAGCAACGACAATGCCACCGCGGTGCGCGGCGCAAGGCCCAGCATGGCGAACGCTTTGATGAGAGTAACTTCACGCACGCCGAGGCCCGCAATCGATATCGGCAGAAGCACCGCTGCGTAGACCGCGGATGCCATCCATACTCCAGTAGGCCAGGATATGTCGGTATGAAGCGAACGGGCGAGCACCATCATGGCGCCTCCCGATATCACGACTTGCAGCGATGCCGGGACCGCGGCTTTAAGAGAAACCGCAGGACCTTGAGCCAGAATCTGCCGGTAGACGGCCGCGAGCTTGTCGAGGGTGCGCCAGGGAACTGTAGCGGCGGAAGCACTGGCCGCTGCGTCACGGCTTTTATAGCGGACCACGACGCATACAATGGCGGCGATGCCGATCGAGGCGAGAATCACGGCCGCGCCGGCGATTCCCGGGCGTATTCGCAAACTGCCCAGATGTGCTATAATGCGTGGATCCAGAAGCGCGCAAGCGAGACCCCAAATCACAAATGCCGCACACTCGATGGCGCGGCTCGCGAGAAGTGAGCTGACGCTGCCGGTGATCGATGCGCCAAAGCGCCGGTACCGATAGACCGTAACCACGCCTGCGAGCAGGGGACCCGGCGACAGCAACGCGTAAAAATTACTGATGAACAAGGTTTCGATCGTCTGCCATCGCGAAACAGACAATCCGAGTCCCCGATTCATCACCTGCGTGCGCTCGGCAGCCGGAAAGCGCGTAGCGACGTTCATCAGAACACCGAGCGTCAAACGCAGCGGATCCGCGCTTTCCAGTGCGGCGATCACGCCGCCCAATGCGATTGAATGCAGCACCCACGCGACTGCGGCACAACTTAGAAATAGGCGCAGCGCAGTCCACATGCCTCGACGCAGCGTCGCCTTGCCTGCAATACTTTCACTCGATGTCATCGATGAGGTCTGCAGCCTATGGGCGACCATCATGAACTCGCGGCAGCGATTGCAATAGTCGATTATGTCTTACACTCATGACCACGATCGTCCTACATCGTCGCACCGCTCCCTACGGCATGCTGGTGTCATGCCCTTTTCAGACAAAGGCCGCGTGCTGATCGTCACACCTCAGCCGTTTTATGAGGATCGTGGGACTCCGATCGCCATCCGATATGTTGCGCAAGCCTTGAGTGAGCTCGGGATTTGCGTCGATATACTGGCATTTCCGATCGGAACGGACGTCGCGATCCCGCGCGTGCGAGTGCTGCGAAGCGGGAATCCTTTGGGACTGCGGCACGTGCCGATCGGCTTTTCCCGGCGCAAGCTCGCATTGGACGCAAGCCTCTGGCAATCCTTCAGGCGCCTGGTACGCAGCCAAAACTACCACATCGTTCATGCCGTCGAAGAAGCCGCGTACATGGCCTCCGTGATTTGTCCGCCGCTCGGGCAGCCGTTCATCTATGACATGGCGTCCGCAATCCCTATGGAATTGGCGAGAAAGCCGATTTTTAGGCCGCGTCTCATGCAAAGATTGATATCAGCGGCCGAAAGGCACGTCATCTCGACCGCCGCCGGCGTCATATGCAGCAGCGGACTGGGAGAATACGTCGTTCGACAGGTTCCCGATGCGCGGGTGAGTCAATGGGCTTATCCTGCTCACGACAGCCGGGTCGACGGCGACCGGGCGCTCGCAGTCCGAACGGAACTCGGCCTGCGGCCGGATCACCGGGTGATTCTTTATAGCGGTAACTTCGCCGCCTATCAGGGCATCGATTTGCTGCTGGAGGCGTTCAGGATAGCAAGACAATCACGGCCCGACCTTGCATTGGTTTGCGTCGGCGCGACCCGCCAGGAAATGTTGACTCATGCGGCACGGGGTTCCACTCTTCGGGAGCAGCAAGTATTCATCGTCCCGCGCCAGCCACGGGACAAAATACCATTGTATTTAAAGCTTGCGGACTATCTCGTGCTGCCGCGGGTGAGCGCGGACAATGTGCCGCTGAAACTGTTTGACTACATGGCGTCGGGGAAACCCATCGTCGCCACGCGCGGCACCGCGCACGAACCGCTGCTGGATGATACGCGGGCCTTTCTGAGCGAGCCGAATGCCGCTGCGCTGAGCACTGCGCTGCTGACAGCGTGCGCCTCCAGCGCCCGCGCCGCGGTGATCGGACATGCCGCCAAGGCTTTCGCAGCAGAGCACTTCGGCTGGGACCGATTTGTCGAATTCGTCAGGACGACTTACATCCAGGCGCTGCGCAACCCCTTGCGGGAGGGATTGGAACCATCGACCTTGGCGTTTTGATCTCTTTAGATCTTGGAGGCACGCCGGGCGAGTTTAGGATAGGTGCTCTCGGCCCAATTTTCGGCGCCAACCGTTTCGAGGGCGGC
>JANXZQ010000451.1 GCA_025355445.1 Gammaproteobacteria bacterium | reverse complement strand
GCCACCGGCTTCTACTTCGGCGCCGAGATCGTCTCCATCGCCGCGGCGGAGGCAGCTGAGCCTGCCAAGGCGGTTGCCAGGGCGACGAATTCGGTCATCACCCGGGTGCTGGTCTTCTATGTAGGCTCCATCCTCCTGGTGGTCTGCTTGGTGCCCTGGAATTCAGCGGCCATCAGCACGCCCTATGTCAGCGCCTTGAGCGCCATGCACATCCCGGCGGCGGCGCATATCATGAATGCGGTGGTCCTCACTGCAGTGCTGTCGGCCCTCAATTCGGGGCTCTACGCCTCATCGCGAATGTTGTTCGCGCTGACCCGGCACGGCGATGCGCCGCAGTCGCTCGCCAAGCTCAGCGGCAACGGCGTACCGATCCGCGCCATCCTGCTCGGCACCCTGTTCGGCTACGGCACCGTGATCATGTCGTACGTGTCGCGCGACACCGTATTCGCTTTTCTGGTGAACTCCTACGGCACGGTGGCGATATTCGTTTACTTGTTGATCGCGGTCTCGCAACTGCGCCTGCGTGCGCGATTGGAACGAGAAGATCCGGCTCGGCTGCGCATACGAATGTGGGCTTATCCCTACTTAACCTATGTCGCGATCGCCGCCATGCTGGGCATCGTGCTCGCCATGGCGTTCATCCCCGAGCAGCGCACGCCGCTGGTGTTCGGCTTAATCAGCCTAGGGTTGCTGCTGCTGGGCTTCCTCGCGCGAGTCCGATTCGGACCTGCCTAGAACGGGCGGTCGCCGATCACCGTGGCGCGATGCATGATGCGCCGCTCGGGCAAATAATCCGCCACGGCATAGTGATGAGTGATGCGATTATCCCAAAACGCGAGGTCGTCCACGTGCCACTGCCAGCGCAGCGTGAACTCGGGGCGCGCCGCATGGGCGAACAGAAAGGCCAGCAAGGCATCGCTCTCTCGCGCATTGAGTTCATTGATGTGGGTGGTAAATCCCTCGTTGACGAACAGCGCCTTGCGCCCGGAAACCGGGTGCGTGCGCACCACAGGATGGGTCACCGGCGGATGCTTTGCCACCGCACGCTCGTACCGCTCCTTGAACCCAGGGTCCTGACCCCAGCGCCCGGCGGGAAAGGATTTGACGACCGAGTGCTCCGCGGTCAAGCCCTGCAGCAATCCTTGCAGCGGCGCGGACAATGCATCGTAGGCGGCGAGGTTGCTCGACCACAGCGTGTCCCCGCCGGCGCTCGGCAGTTGCTTGGCGGCGAGGATGCCCGCCAGCGGCGGCGTCTGAGTGAAGGTCACGTCGGTGTGCCAGTTGTCATTGTCGGGAAGAAAGTCGCCGTGCGTGTCCAGCACCAGGATTTGCGGCAATTCCGGCAGCAGCGGATAGATCGGATGAATGTGCAGCTCGCCGAAATGCGCGGCGAAGCGGCACTGTTGCTGCGGCGTGATCGGCTGCTTGCGAAAGAATAAAATCTGATGTTCGACCAACAGTTCACCGAGGCGGTCGATGGACTCCTGCGGCAGCTCATCGGCCAGCGTAACGCCCTCGACGATGGCGCCTAAGGCAGGGGTCAGACGGGAAGTGGTAATGGCCATGCGCCATAATGCCATGCGTTGCCGCTGGTGTTAATCGGCGAACTGCAGCATCGTAGCGGCCACCGGGTTTTAAGGAGCTGAGTGTGAATCTGGCCTCGCTGTGGTGCCTCGATCCATCCGTCACCTACCTGAACCATGGATCTTTCGGCGCGTGTCCCCGCGCCGTGCTGGACGTACAGGCGGCACTGCGCCTGGAAATGGAACAAGAGCCGGTGGATTTCCTGGTCAAGACCCTGCCGGCGCGCCTCAACACGGCACGCGGCTCACTGGCGGCGTTTCTCGGCGCGGCGCCTGAGGATCTGGTGTTCGTGTCCAATGCCACCGCGGGCGTCAATGCCGTGATGCGGTCGCTGGCATTCGAGCCTGGGGATGAGTTGCTCCTCACCAATCACACTTACGCCGCCTGCCGCAAGACCGTCGATTTCGTCACGGCGCGAACCGGCGCCCGGGTGGTGGTGGCGAACCTGCCCTTCCCCTGCCGCCACGAGGAGGAAATCGTCGCGGCGCTGCTGCAATGTGTGTCCCCGCGTACGCGTCTGGCGCTGCTCGATCATGTGACCAGCCCCACTGCCCTAGTCCTGCCGATCGCGCGTCTGGTCGGCGAACTTCAGGCGCTGGGGATCGACACTCTGGTGGACGGCGCCCATGCGCCGGGCATGGTACCGCTGGCTCTGTCGGAGCTGGGCGCCGCCTACTACACCGGCAATGCGCACAAGTGGCTGTGCGCTCCGAAGGGAGCCGCGTTCCTGCACGTGCGCCGCGACCGGCAAGCGCCCTTGCATCCAACGGTCATCAGCCATGGTTACAGCGCGGGATTCCACGCGGAATTCGACTGGACCGGCACCTTCGATCCCACACCGTGGCTGTGCATTCCCGCGTCGCTGCAATACATGGCTGGGCTGTTGCCGGGGGGTTGGCCGCAGATCATGGCGGCCAATCGTGCGCTGGCCCTGAAAGCCCGCGCACTGCTGCTCGAATCGCTGATAATCGCTGCGCCCTGCCCCGAGTCGATGATCGGATCCATGGCGGCGATTCCTTTGCCGGCAGCGGCGGCGGGTTCCCCTGCGGCCGAACTCGATAGTAAAGGTCTGCACGACTGGTTTCGCGAACGATGCGTGGAGACCTGGCTGTATCCTGATCCGCTGCCGCTGCTGCGCGTGTCCGCCCAGCTGTACAACGACTTCGGTCAATTTGAAAAGCTGGCGCGCCTGCTCGACGAGGCGTTGCATGAGCGCTGAGCAGCTTCAGCAGCCGATACGGGCCCGCTTGTCGACGTTCGACACGGCCATGGTGGTGTTCAGCTTGGTGGTGGGCATCGGGATCTTTCGCACGCCGGCCATCGTCGCAGGCGCAGCCGGCAGCACCACCCTGTTCTTTGCCGCGTGGATCGTCGCCGGTATCATCAGCCTGATCGGCGCCCTGACTTTCGCAGAAATCGGTTCGCGCTACCCAAGGGCGGGCGGTTACTACCGTGTCGTGGCGGACAGCTACCACCCGACCCTGGCCTTCATGCTGAACTGGTCGCAGACGCTGATGCAGGGCGCCGGCGCGGCCGGCGTGGCGTTCATCGGCGCCGAATACCTGATGCCGGTGCTGCTGCCGCCGCAGTGGCGTACTGCGCATGCATCGCTGGTGCTGGCCTGCGCGACCATGCTGATCCTGTTGAGCTTGAACTACCGCGGCGTGAAGCCCGGCGCGCACGTTCAGAATTTACTCTCGCTGCTCAAGATCATCATGATCATCGGCCTCGCGGCACTGGCCCTGCTGCTCGCTCCGCGTGCGCCCATCGTGGAACCCGTTCCGGCCGGGCACGGCGCTTTGCGCCTGGCATCTGCGTTGATTCCCTGCTTCTACGCGTACGGCGGTTACCAGCTGACCATGAACCTCGGAGCGGACCTCAAAGATGCGCGGCGGCGCTTCCCGCTCGCCATCACGGCCGGCATGTTCACCGTGGTCGGGCTGTATCTGGTACTCAATTTTTCCTACCAACGAGTGCTCGGCATCGGCGGCATCGCGGATTCCAAGCTGGTCGCGGCGGCGCTGTCGCGCGCCACCTTCGGGCCATCCGGCGAAGTGCTGATCTCGATCGCAGTATTCCTGTCCGCCGCGGGCTTCGTGAACGCCACCATCATGCAAATGCCCCGCAGCTTCTATGCCATGGCGCAGGACGGCGTTCTGCCCAAGGCATTTCTGCGCGTGAACCCCAACACGCAGGTACAGGAAGTGGGACTGTTGTTCTTCGGCGCCACCATGCTCGTGCCGGCGTTTCTGCTCGGATCGTTCGAGAAGCTGCTGAACTACGTGATGTTCACAGATACCCTGACGCTTGCCGTCGTGGCCTCGACCTTGTTCGTGCTGCGGCGCCGGCACACGGGCGATGGAGGCTTCGCGATGCGGGGTTATCCATTCCTGCCCGCCGTCTACATTGCGTCTCTGCTCGGCATCGCCGTGCGGGTTTTCAGTCTGGAGCCGCGGCTCGCGGTGGCGGGCATCATTATTCTGCTCACCGGCTGGCCGCTGTTTCGCCTCGGCCACCGCTTGTTCGGCGGCAGCGCCGCCTCGTAAGCTGCCAGGCAGGCCCGATGACCGCTGCCGGCTAGCTCCGTTGCCGCATGCGGCGCACGGCGGCATCGAACACCAGCCGTGCCACGGCGATGCCGCTGCCCAAGTCGGTGGCCACGTCACGGCAGCGCTGCTTGACCGCTTCGCTTAGTTGCACATCTTCGCCGCCAAGCGCACCTGCCTGGCATTGGATTTCGGCGGCACGCTGCACCGTCCACAGCAGCATGAAGGCGCAGGGGATGTCGCGCTCGCAAACGGCGATTCCATGATTGCGCAGTACCAGCACGTGCTTGTCGCCGAGACTCTGGAGCATACGGGCGCGCTCATCGGCGTACAGCGTGATGCCCTCGAAATCGTGGTAGCCGACACGGCCGTAGAATTGAGCGGCGTAGAAATTATTGTGATCGAAACCGCCGCGCTTCATGGCAACCGCCGACACCGCAGTGGAGTGCGTATGCGCCACGCATGCGACATCCGGGCGAGACTCATGTATCGCGCCGTGCAAGGCAAAGCCGGCAGGATTGGCCGGATACTCGGACGGTTCCACCAGCCGCCCGTCGACTTCCACCTTGAGCAGACTCTCCGGTGTGATTTCCTCGTAGTTGAGGCCGAAAGGGTTCACCAGATAATGGTGTTCCGGTCCGGGCAGACGCACCGAGATGTGATTGAAAATCATCTCCGTCCAGCCAAGAAAATCAATGAGATGATAGAAATCAGTCAGTTCGCACCGAAGGCGCCGCTCCTCGGCGTCCATGGCGGGCAGCGGTACGCGCGTCGGCATCATGGTGATTTCCTCTCATCCGGCTGGTTCAAGGCCCAGCGGCAATTATGGCCGTCGCACGCGAATACGTCCACGAACGCAGTGGTATTCTGTGGGTTCTACATAAGGGAGTCTTTATGATCAGAATGTTTCTCGTGCTGACGTTCGCGATTTTGAGCAGTCCTGCCCGGCCGGCGGACGCACCCAGTACCTCGACGCATCGCATCACGCCGCTCAAAGACGCGACCTTCGCACAGGACGATGACGTCAAATGCCTGCAAGGAGCGTTGGAGAACGGCAATCCCGACACGGGTCCCTCGACCTTTCTGTTGAAGGCGCCGGCCGGCTGCCAAGTGGCCCCGCACTTCCATACGGCCGAAGAGCAACTCATCGTGATCCGGGGCAGTGTGACCACCGGCATGCAAGGCATGCGCGATGTAACGCTCACGGCGGGAGGCGTCGCCGTCATGCCCGGCAAAGCCGTTCACTGGTTCAGCTGCAGCGGCAGGGAACCATGCCTGATGGCGGTGACTTTCAACCAGAAATACGACATCGTCTGGGTCGACGCGGCTGCTGCGGGCAAGTCAGCAGCGCCGCCTGCTCAACATTGAACTCGTAGAGATGATCACGCCCGTCGAACCGCGTCGCAGGGCGGCGCTGGCCTTTATCTTCGTCACGGTGCTCATCGACATGCTGGCCTTCGGCATGATCATTCCCGTGCTGCCCATACTGGTGCAGGACTTCGTCGGCGGCAACGCGTCGCGCGCAGCGGCCATGTACGGTTTGTTCGGGACCGCCTGGGCGTTGATGCAACTCATCTTCTCGCCGGTCCAAGGCTCGCTCTCCGATCACTTCGGCCGCCGGCCGGTGATACTGATCTCCTGCGCCGGTTTGGGCTTGGACTTCATTCTCATGGCGCTGGCGCCGAACCTCTGGTGGCTGTTGGTCGGCAGGGTCATATCGGGCATCACCGCGGCAAGTTTCAGCACCGCCGGCGCGTATATTGCGGATATCACGCCGCCGGAGAGGCGCGCCGCGAGCTTCGGGTTGATCGGAGCGGCATTCGGCGTCGGCTTCGTGCTGGGACCGGCCCTGGGCGGCCTGCTCGGATCCATCTCGCCGCGATTGCCGTTCTGGGCCGCGGCCGTCATGGCCCTCGCCAATGTCTGTTGGGGCCTGTTCGTGCTGCCCGAGTCGCTGCCTGAAAACTTGCGCGTGCCGTTTTCCTGGAAGAGCGCTAATCCGCTGGGAGCCCTCAAACTACTGCGCTCACATCCCATACTGGCGGGTCTTGCCGCGAGCTACCTTCTATTGGGTCTCGCGCATGTGGTACTGCCCAGCACCACCGTGCTCTACCTGCATTATCGCTATGGCTGGGACACACGCGCGGTCGGCCTGTTGCTGGCCGGCGTGGGCGTCTCCTCTCTCGTCGTCCAAGGATTTCTGGTCAAGCCGATGGTGAGGTGGCTCAAGGAACGGCGCGCCATGGCAGTGGGTCTGACTTTCGGTGCTGTGGGCTTCGCCATTTACGGGCTTGCGCCCAGCGGACCCATTTTCTGGATCGGGGTGCCGGTGATGGCGCTGTGGGGCATTGCGACCCCCTCGCTGCAAACCATGATGACGCGATTGGTCGACGCCACGGAGCAGGGTCGGCTGCAGGGTGCACTCGCGAGCCTCACGGGACTCGCAAGTCTCATTGGTCCCACGGTGTTCACCCAGACCTTCTCGGTCTTCATCGGACCGCACGCCGACTTGAGGTTGCCGGGCGCACCCTTTCTGCTGGCCGCGATTCTGGTATTCGCATCCATGTTGCTCGCCTGGCGCACCACTCGGCCGTCGCGAGCTCATGGCCCCTCGCCCCAGTCGGGAAAAGCTCCCATGGCATCGACATAATTGTGGACGACATCCGTGTGCGCGTCCTCCTGCCAACCGCCGGGCACCACGTTCTTGAACAAATCGCGCGGGCGGCCTAACTCATCGATCGAATAAAGGGTGAAATTGAGCGCAGCGCGAGCTTCGCCGGCCAGGGCCGCCGAGCCGGTGGCCTTCGCGTACAGCGCGAGCACCGCGCCATAAGTAGAGTTGATGCCGCCCCAAGCCTGCTTGTCCTCGTCCTGTTCGTGACAAACCGTGACGCCGAATTCTGTGTGCGTGAAATTCGCCTGTACGAATTCGATCAACGTCCCGCAGGCGGCGCACCAGTCCGCACTGAGCAGTTCACGCTGCTCGAGCAGGTACCGCGCCAAATTCAAAGGCGCCCAGGCGGTCCGATTGGTGGGCGTGTCGTGATCCTCGAAAAACTGCGCGAACAGGCCGCCATCGGCCGCCGCGCTGGGAATCTGCCAGCGGCTGATCCAATTCCACAGCGCTTGGCGCGGTGCGGCGAACTCCCCGTATCCTTGCGCCAGCAGCTCGTCATATAGCCGCAGAACATAAGTCATGTTCCCAGATACCGGCCCCCTGGCCTGGCCATTGCGATAATCCACTCGAAACGGCCAGGGCGAATTAAACGCATTGCCGTCATTCTGATTCGCCGCGAGGATTCGCGCGTTCTGCAGTGCCTGTTCCAAGTATCTGTTGTCGCCATTCGCCCTGAAAAGCTGGGCCAAGGCGAAGCCCGCGATGCCGCCCTTGTCGGGCTCGATCTCATACGGATGATCGGCTTGCGAGCCGCAGTCCTCGGGAAGCGGAAACTTGACTCGCGTGCCGGTCGAGCGCGTGAACCGCGGATACGTGCCATTCGGGGGTGTGAGAGATTCCGTTACCAAATAATCGCCCATGGCACGCGCCGTTGTCAGATAAGCCGAATTTTGCTTATCGCCCAGTTCGTAATATTTGAGATAGGACAGAATACCCATGCCGTTCTGCGTCGCGGGAATGGTGTCCGTGCGCGAAGGCATGGCAGTCCAATCGGCATCGAGAAAAGTCGCCAGTACAAAGCGCGGATAGCCGTGCTCCGACGGGCATTGCTGGTAAAAATTCATCTCGAGTTCGAGGGCGTCATTCCAAGAGGTCCAAGGCCGCAACTGACCCAGCGCATCGAAACTCGCCAAATGCCCGGCGATCGTAACCGGTTCGTAAAGCATCCCACACCCCCGCATCTGCCCTTACCAGATTACCGCGCCGCCACGAAGTTCCGTAATGTTTCGGATAGACTCACCGCGGCAGAAGTCGAATGACAAACAATGTCCATCATTACCGCAGCTGAAATCGGGGCCCGGCTCGACCGGCTGCCATCTTCCCGTGCGGTCTGGCGCATCGTCCTGCTCATATCGCTTGGCTGCGTGTTCGAATTCTACGACTTATTTTTTACCGCGTATGTCGCGCCCGGCATGCTGGACAGCGGCCTGTTCACTCCGGAGTCCTTGGGTTTCTTCGCCACGCTCAAGCTCATCCGGGTCGCGGGTTTCGGTACCTTCGTGTTTTCCACGTTCGCCGGCCTGTGGCTGGGCGTCGTAATGCTCGGTCAGGCGGCAGATCGGTTCGGTCGTAAGACGGTATTCACCTGGTCGCTGATCTGGTATTGCAGCTGCACTGCGATTATGGCGTTGCAACGCACCGGACTGTGGCTGAACATCTGGCGGATGATCGCCGGAATCGGCTTTGGTGTGCAGCTCGTCACCGTCGACACCTATATCGCCGAACTGGTGCCTCGAAACCTGCGCGGCCGCGCATTCTGCGTCAATCAGTTCGTCTCGTTCTGCATCGTGCCCGTGGTTGCGTTGCTGGCATGGCTGATCGTTCCGCGCAAGCCCCTCGGTCTAGATGGCTGGCGTTGGGTGGTCTTGCTGGGGTCGGTGGGCGCTTTGGCGGTATGGGGTCTGCGCAAAGGAATCCCCGAGAGCCCGCGCTGGCTGGCCGGCCAGAATCGCGGCCGCGAGGCGGACTTCATCGTCCGCAGTATCGAAAGTGACGTTGCCGCAGAACTCGGGCGCGCCCTGCCGCCGGTGCTGCCGGTCGCGGCGCAACACGGCGGCCGCGCAAGGCTCGCCGACATCTTTACCGCCAAATACCGCGCCCGCACTATCATGCTGTCCATTTTCAATGCCGCCCAAGTGATCGGCTTTTATGGCTTCAACTCTTGGATTCCGACATTGCTCATCTCACGTGGCATCAATGTCACCCACGGACTGCAATACGCGTTCATCATCGCCGTCGCGCAACCGGTCGGGCCCCTGCTCGGCGGTTTTTTTGCCGATAAAATCGAGCGGAAATATCAAATCATCGGCGGCCTGGCGGGAATGGCCGTGCTGATGGCAGCCTTCGCCTTCGCCACCTCTGCAGTGGCGCTCATTCTATTCGGCATCGGCTTTACCCTGTGCGCGAACGTCATGTCCTATGCCTATCACGGTTATCAGGCCGAGCTCTTTCCCACCCGAATCCGCTCTCGTGCCGTAGGATTCGTGTACTCATGGAGCCGGCTCGCGGCCGCCTTCTCCGGCCTGATTATAGGCTCACTTCTGGTCAGCGGCGGCGTCCCCGCCGTCGCGCTTTTCATCGGCGGCGCCATGCTCGTAGGGATCGCCGCAATTGGAATTTTTGGACCGTCCACGAATGGCCTGGCTTTGGAGCAACTCAATGACTAAACCCGTTTCACCGGACGCCGGCTTCAAAGATTATGATCCGATGAAGGAGCCGCGCTACACCGGAATTGCCACCTTCATGCGCGCGCCCTTGGCACGAACTTTCGCTGATGTGGACATCGGATTGATCGGCGTGCCGACAGATCTGGGGGTTACCAACCGACCCGGCGCGCGGCACGGCCCGCGGGAAATACGCAACTCGTCGAGCCTGATGCGAAGTTACCACCTCGCGCTCGGCATAAATCCCTACGAACTGTGCCGCATCGCGGATCTCGGGGATGTACGTCTGTCGCACCGCTACGATCTCGAAAGACAGGTCGCGGATATCGAGGCCTTCTACCGCAAGGTTCATGCGGCCGGCATACGTCCGGTGACGGCGGGTGGCGATCACTCCATCACCTATCCCATATTCAAAGCGCTGGCCGCCGATGCGCCCATCGGCATGGTTCACATCGACGCGCACACCGACACCTGGGGCGAATTCTACGGCTCCAAGTTCACTCACGGCGCTCCATTTCGGCTGGCCGTGGAGGAGGGACTGCTGGATCCGAAGCGCACCATTCAAATCGGCATTCGCGGCGGCCAAAACTATATGGACGGCATCGAATTCTCTCGGGCGCACGGCATGCGCGTGGTGTTCATCGAGGAATTTGCGGCACTTGGCGTCGAGCGCATCATCGAAGAAGCCCGCCGGGTGGTGGGCGACGGTGCGACCTACATTTCCTTCGACGTGGATGGGCTCGATCCGGTGTATGCGCCGGGCACCGGCACCCCCGAAATCGGCGGCCTGACCACCCTGGAGGCACAGCGCCTGCTGCGCGGACTACGCGGGCTGAATCTCATCGGCGGCGACGTCGTGGAAGTAGCCCCGCCCTACGATCAAACCGGCAACACTGCGCTGGTGGGCGCAACCATGATGTTCGAGATTCTTTGCCTGATCGCGGATCGGCACTTTGGCGCGGGCTCGAAGGAAACGGCCGCCATCCCTATGAAGTAGCGTATTGCAACGCAATTGCGCCGCTCCCGGCGGCCCGCGATTGACAGCAGCTATGGCATCGATAGAAACCAGCAATTTGACTTGGTGAGGCCGCGAGGTCTAACGTCGGCCCGAAGATGTCGACAGTGGCTCCGAATAGATCAATCGGAAGGAGTTGAGACGTGAATCTAAAAGGTAGTAAGACTGAAAAGAATTTGAAGGATGCCTTCGCCGGCGAATCGCAGGCAAATCGGCGTTACTTGTACTTCGCCGCCAAAGCCGACGTCGAGGGCTTCAATGATGTGTCGGCTGTGTTCCGTTCCACCGCCGAAGGCGAAACGGGCCACGCTCACGGTCATTTGGAGTACTTGGAGGCAGTGGGCGATCCGGCCACCGGACTGCCGATCGGCGCAACCTCCTTGAATCTCAAAGCAGCGATCGCGGGCGAAACCCACGAATACAGCGATATGTATCCCGGGATGGCCAAGAACGCCAGAGATGAGGGCTTCAGCGAAATTGCCGATTGGTTCGAGACCCTCGCCAAGGCCGAGCGCTCACATGCCAATCGCTTCCAGAAGGCGTTGGATAACCTGTAGTCCACTCCTTCGCCGCCACGGGCGAATGCTGCTGCGCGGGCTCCTGCTTGGAGCCCGCTTGCATTTCGGCTGAGAGGTAAATCGTGTCCGACGGACAAATCGAGGCAGGCAGCGAGGGCAATCTAAAGGCGCCCACGCGCCATGCGCTTGGGCAGCAGGAACCTAAGTTCTACGATGCCGGCGCGCTGCAAGAAGAACTCGACCGGGTGTTCGACATTTGTCATGGCTGCCGCCGCTGCTTCAATTTGTGCAATTCCTTTCCCACGCTGTTCGACTTAATTGACGAATCCAAAACCGGCGAACTCGACGGCGTCGACAAGAAAAACTACATGAAGGTCGTGGACCAATGTTACTTGTGCGACATGTGCTACATGACCAAGTGCCCCTACGTGCCGCCGCATCCCTGGAATGTCGACTTCCCGCACTTGATGCTGCGCGCCAAAGCAGTCAAGAATCGCGAACGAGGCGTACGCTGGCGCGATAAAATATTGAGCTCAACTGATCTGGTGGGCAATATCGCCGGCATTCCCGTAATCGCGGAGATCGTCAACGCAGTGAACCGCAGCGCTCTCGGGCGCAAAGCCTTGGACGCCGCGCTCGGCGTGCACCCAGAAGCCCCGGTGCCGCCCTATCGATCCGATACGCTACGCAAGCAATTTGCCGCGCGCCCCAAACCCGCCATCGCGGTTCGCAGCAGCGGCGCCACGCGCGGCAAGGTGGCGCTGTTCGCCAGTTGCTACGTCAACCGCAACGAGCCCGACATCGGACTCGACCTCGTCAGCGTGTTCGAGCACAACGGCATCGAAGTCGTGCTGGTCGAACAGGAGTATTGCTGCGGAATGCCCAAGCTGGAACTGGGCGATTTGCAGGCTGTTGCGAATCTGAAGGCCAAGAACGTGCCGCAGCTCGTCGCGATGATTGAAGGCGGCTACGACATCGTCGCGCCCATTCCCTCCTGCGTGTTGATGTTCAAACAAGAGTTACCGTTGATGTTTCCCGACGAAACGGATGTCGCGAGAGTCAAGCGCCACATGTTCGATCCGTTCGAATATCTGGCATTGCGCCACAAAGCAGGACTCATGCGCACCGACTTCTCGCGCCCGCTCGGCAAGATCGCGTACCACGTGGCCTGTCACTTGCGCGTGCAGAACATCGGAATGAAGACTCGGGACGTGCTGCAGCTTATTCCAGGCACCACAGTTGAGCCGATCGAACGCTGCTCCGGCCACAACGGCACCTATGGAGTGAAGCGGGAATTTCGCGATAACTCGATGAAAATCGGCAATCCCGTGTTTCAGCGCGTGCAGGCAAGCGCCGCGGACTTCTACGCCAGCGATTGTCCGATGGCGGGCCGCCAAATCGAAAGTGGCCTGAGTAACGCGAGGCCGCCGACGCACCCGATGACTCTGTTGAGAATGGCTTATGGCTTGTAGAAAATTGACGCGCCAGGATCTCATCAGCTTGGAGCAATACGCCGCCGAGCGGACCACGTTGCGCAGTGACGTGATCGCCCACAAGCAGCTGCGCAACGTGCGGGTCGGGCCCAACATGACTTGGTGCTTCGAGGATTACACGACCATACGCTACCAAGTGCTCGAGATGCTGCGCGCCGAGCGCATCTTCGAGCGCGCCGGGATTCAGGGTGAAATCGACGCCTACAATCCGTTGATTCCCGACGGCAGCAATTGGAAGGTCACCTTGCTGCTTGAATTTCCGGATCCGAACGAGCGGCGTGTGGCGCTGGAAAATCTGATCGGCGTGGAGGATCGATGTTGGATACGCGTCAACGAAATGGAGCGGCTATTCGCGGTCGCCGATGAAGATATGGATCGCGAAAACGAGGCGAAAACCTCCGCGGTGCATTTTCTGCGCTTTGAGCTTACATCCTCGATGGTCGGAGCCATGAAGAGCGGTGCCTCGTTAAGCGTTGGGGTCGATCACGAGCATTATCGGCACATGCAGAGTCCCCTGCCTCTTCCCGTCCGTGACTCCCTCGCCCGCGACTTGTCCTGAAGAGCGTTCGCCTAATATTGCTGCGCCGCAATATGAAGCCGAGCCGGTTGCAATACTTACACCATTAAACTAGCGAAAAGCTTCGGCCAATTGTGAATCTCCGGTGCTACCCTTCGCTGCTAACTTACGGGGCACAAAATTGAGTGGAGTAAATTGATCGCCGAAACGGGAACCGCCGAATGGCGCCCGCCCCCGACGGGGGGCGAGGGCTCGACTATTGCGTGGCTGGAGGCCCTCTCCACCGGACGCTGCACCGCGCAGGCATTCTTGGCCGCCGTGCGCGAACGGTTCCGCGAAAACGTCGACGGGAATTGGGAGGTGTTGTCGCTGCTCGACCAGTATTACCGGCGCGGCAAGATAAAGCTCGATATCTTTCAAACGCTTAAGGCCCATCTGGAAGACTCCGTTCTCGGCGGACAAGTAGATGCGCCGGCCGCCGGACGTCCACCGCCGCGCACTGCGGTGACTGCCCCGGCGGCCCCGCCTGCGGTTTCGAAGCCGGCCGCCGCAAATTTCGCACTGCCCACCGCCGCATCACCGGCGGCAGTCGCCCCACCGCCGGCTGCGGCCGCCCCGTCGCCGGCGGGCGCGCCGCCGGCTGGCGCCGCGCCGGCAATTTCGCCCTCCGCCAGGGCGTCCAGGAAACCGAATCTGCCGGCGCCGGAGATCGCAATCGGCGACGTGCTGCGCAGCCGCTATCGGGTGATCAGAGTGCTGGGCCGCGGCGGGATGGGGACGGTATTTGAAGCCGCCGATGAATACCGTCTCGACCTGCTGCCTACCGGGCAGCGCATAGCCCTCAAAGTGCTGCACACGGCCGTAACCGAGCGCGAGGAGCTGCTGGTCGAGCTGCAACGCGAGTTTCAGCATCTTCAAACGCTGTCACATCCGCACATCGTTCGCGTGCACGAATTCGATCGCGACGGCGATACCGCCTTTTTCACCATGGAATTGTTGAACGGCGCGCTGCTGAGCCGAGTGCTCAATGCAAGGCATTCGGCAGCGCTGCCGCGGGCCCACGCGCTCGCCATCATCCGTGATACCGGCGCCGCACTGGCGCACGCACATTCACGCGGAGTCGTGCATGGCGACGTCAATCCGCAAAATATATTTTTCACCAATGAAGGTGAATTGCGGGTGCTGGATTTCGGCGCCGCACACTCGATGCGGCGGACAGGCTGGAGCGCCGATGATGCCTCATCGCTGGGTCCTCCCGTTGCCACTCTCGGTTACGCCAGTTGCCAATTGCTCGAAGGCCAGCGACCCGATGCCCGCGACGATGTTTTCGCCTTTGCCTGCGTCATCTACTTGTTGTTGTCGGGGAAGCATCCTTTCCCTGGGTCCAGCGCCATCGAAGCGCGGGAGAAGCGCATCCGGGCGCGCCGTCCACCGGGCCTCACAGGCTCGCAATGGCAGGTGCTGCGCGAAGGCCTGCGATGGGATCGCGCACGCCGTCCCTCAGATGTGCAGAACTGGCTGGGTCGGCTTAAGTTGCACGGCGCGGTGCCGCATCTCCCGCTTCTGCCGCACTTGATCACCAGTCCACCGCCCCGAAGCAACAAGGCATGGATTTCGGCCGCGGCGGTCCTATGGCTTGCACTGCTGGCCGCCGGCGGTTACTGGGCTGCCACGAATTATGACTTGCTCGCGCGCACCGTCGCGCAATGGCGCCTTGCGTGGTCAAACCAATCCTCGAATGGCGACACGGCTCCGGCCGCCGACACGGGACCCGCCGCTACGGCACCTGCGGACGCTCCGCCGTCCGCGCCACCTGCGGCGACAGCTGCGAATGCGGCGCCCGCTGAGCCTGCTGCGGCCTCCAGGACCAATGCGGCCACATCGATCGGTACGACCGCTGCGACTTCCGCGACCGGTGCGACAGCCGCGGCGGCAGCACCGATACGCGCAGAGACGCCCGCCCCGCCCCACTCAGCATGGCAGGCGCGCGTGGAATTGGCGGCCGATACCGTCGAGGTGCCCCCCGGCGAAAGATCGGCTCAGGTCGCCGTCCGCCGCAGCGGCAGCCTGCGCGGCGCGGCCAGCTTTACCTGGTGGACCGAATCGGGTACCGCAAAACCCGGCATCGATTTTATCCCGGTCATGCCGCGCACCGGAATCATCGAGGACGGCAGCAACAGCGTCA
>JANXZQ010000386.1 GCA_025355445.1 Gammaproteobacteria bacterium | reverse complement strand
CTCGAGGTCTTCGCGGTACGCGTTCGCCGCTTCGAAGGTCTTAGCCTTTCAGCGCCATCAGCACGGCGCGCACCTCCACACGATCACCGTCGTCTGGCCACTCTTCCGCCGGCAATCTCAATGCCCCACGATTGTGGAGATATAAACGGGGTCCGTTCAAGATTCGGATCAGTACGTACGTTAGCGGCATCGCACCATTAAAGAAATCAGGCGGTTGAGACGTCGCTCGTGCGGCGCATGTTGTGCGGAACTTGCGATGCCCGCGATAGGAGAGAAATCAAATGGTTGCCTGTGCTTGGAGTACGTAAAAATCCGTTTATTGAGGTCACCCCGAGACGTACATCAAGACCTTGGTGTCGATTTCAGTATTCTTTGGCCAAAATTTCAGCTACGGTGGAATCACTAAATGACGACAACCCAGCTTCTGGCGAGAATCTTTCAGCGCAAGTCGGTAGCGCAGATACAAGCGGAGCACGAGCACGGTGAACTAAACCGCTCTTTGGGCCCGTTGACTCTCGTCTTTCTAGGCATTGGCTGCATCATTGGCGCAGGTATCTTCGTGCTCACCGGCCGGGCCGCCGCTCAGTTCGCCGGTCCTGCCATCATGCTCTCCTTCGTGATCACAGGAGTACTGTGTGCCTTCGTGGCGCTGTGTTACGCCGAGCTTGCGTCCGCCCTGCCGGTGTCCGGCTCGGCCTATTCCTACACCTACGCTTCGATGGGAGAGGGCGCGGCCTGGGTCATGGGGTTACTGCTGCTATTGGAGTACGGCCTTGCAGCCTCAACGGTTGCGGTCAGCTGGTCGGGATATTTCACCAGCCTCCTCGCCGACATGAATCTGACGATCTCGCCCGCGCTTACAGCACCGCCCGGAGCGCCTGTCTTGGACGCTTCGGGTGCGGTGATCGCCACCGGCGTCATGAATCTCCCCGCCATCGTCGTCGTTGGTCTCGTGACGCTGCTACTAATTCGCGGCGTCACGGAATCGGCGACCGTGAACAATATCATCGTTAGCATCAAGCTTGTGGTAGTCATCGCTTTCATCGTCGTCGGCGTACGTTACGTGCACCCGGCAAATTGGCTGCCTTTCGTGCCGGCGGAGATTCCCGCTCGGCCTCCTGGCACGAATATGGACGTTTGGCACGAGATCGGCCGCGCACTGATTGCCGTGGTCACCGGAGACAACTCCTTCAGGTATGGTCTGGGTGGGGTCATACACGGCGCGGCGGTGATTTTTTTCGCCTATATCGGTTTCGAGGCCGTATCCACCGCCGGCGCTGAAGCACGCAACCCGGGAAGGACATGCCGATCGGCATCCTGGGCGCCTTGATTGTCTGCACGCTGCTCTACATCGCAACCTCCGCTGTACTGGTTGGCATCGTGCCGTACACCTCGCTCGACAATGCCGCGCCGCTCGCGATAGCGGCAAACCGGATTGGTCTGCCTTGGTTCGCACTGTTGGTGAAAATCGGGGCTCTCGCCGGTCTCTCCAGCGTGATCCTGGTGCTGCTTTATGGTCAAACACGGATTTTCTACACGATGAGCCGTGACGGCCTCCTGCCGAAGTCGTTGGCCGTGATCCACAAGACCTACAAGACCCCGTGGATCAACACCATCATCGTCGGCATCGCTGCGAGCGGCGCGGCAGGTTTTTTGTCGCTCGACGCCTTGTCGGACCTCACAAATGTAGGCTCACTCGCGGCGTTCGCCCTTGTCTGCGTGACGGTGATCTATCTGCGCACGACCAATCCTGACCTTGTGCGACCTTTCAGAACGCCGTGGTATCCGCTGACCCCGATCCTTGGGGGGCTCATGTGCCTGCTTCTTCTGATGAGCCTGATGTCGACGCCGGAGACACGAAATTTCTTCCTGATCTATCTGGCGATCGGGATCGCCGTGTATTTCATCTACGGAATCCGCAGCTCCAACCTCGGGCGTGGGCAATGATTGTGGATGGGTATCTGTTTACTGTTTCGCGCGCTTGAGCAAGGCGGTAGCCCCCTCGTCCGGGGCTTCAAATCGACGCGATTCGCCCCGCAACCACGTGTGAAAGGCGGCACCAATCGGTTTGTCCAGAGCGCAGCTATTCCAGGCGAGAAAATACGCTTCGGGGAGCGGAAGATTCAGGTGCGACAGACGGACTAAGCTTCCGGACTTGAGAGCACCGGCAACCATGGAGTGCTGCGCTAGCACGAGCCCGCGGCCCTCCACCGCTGCGTCGATAGCCGTGCTCGACAAAGAAAAAGTGAGGTCGCAGCGCACTCGATCGTAAGCCGCACCCGCGAACGCGAACCAGTCCCGCCAAGTGGGCGTCGCGATAAACTCCGCGCCCCAGTCAATCCAAAGCAGTGGAAATTTCAATAACTCACGCGGTTCCATCGGCGGTGAGCGGCCCGCTAACAGCGAGTGGCTGACACAGGGGATCAGAAAATCAGTGAACAGATGGGCGCAGCGCTGGTGAAGGCGTTGGCGGCTCCCATATGAAATTCGAAAATTCACCACCCCCTCTTCAAGCGTCGGTTCCGGATCGACACCCTCCAACAATATGTCCACCTCCGGGTTGAGTCTTTTCCATTCGAACAGTAACGGGCCCAGCCATTTGTTCGCCAGTGAGGGTAGCGCGCTGACACCCAAATGATTCGACCGACGGGCATGTTCAAGGTCCCGCATGCCTTTGCGCAGCAGATCCATGGCGCCTGAGGCGTGCGAGAAATACATCGTCCCCCAACTGGTCAGCTCCACCCCCCGACCGTGCCTTTGTACCAAACGGAACTGCAGGAACTTCTCTAGCACGTGGATCTGCTGCGTGATGGCTCCCGGAGAGACCCCCAATTCTTCCGCGGCAGCCGTCACACTGCCACGGCGGCCCAAGGCTTCGAAGGCCTGAATTGCCCGAAGTGGCGGGGCCCTGGTCATCCGGATGTAAGGAAAGGACTCTGAGTGCGAATCATCGTTTAGTTTAACTAAAACAATCCTCAATGCAATCGCGATTACAAAAGTCAATAGAGACTTACACTTAAATACGTAGCCAAAGGAGTTTGCCGTGTTCTTGAGAAACGCCTGGTACGTGGCCGCATGGGATCACGAAGTTACCCGCGGATTGTTGCCCGTTCAGGTTCTCGGCGACCGCGTCGTTTTATATCGAACCGAGGCGGGAGCGCCGGTGGCCCTCGAGAACGCGTGCCCGCATCGCAAGCTGCCGCTGTCGATGGGAAGAATTCAGGGCGATGAGGTCGAATGCGGTTACCACGGCCTGGTGTTCGACCCGTCGGGCCGCTGCACGCGGATGCCCGGGGCGAGCAAGATTCCGCGAGCCGCATGCGTGCGACGCTACCCAACCGTCTCTCGCTATGGTTTCGTCTGGATTTGGATGGGGGTTGCCGCCGAGGCTGACCCAAACCGCATTTTCGCTCTCGCGCACTACGATGATCCGCGTTGGGACAGGAATCGAGGCGGTTGCATGACCGTTGAGTGCAATTACCTCTACGTCACGGACAACTTGCTCGACCCCTCGCATGTTTCCTGGGTCCACCGCACTTCATTCGGAAACACGGCCTGCGAGGAGGAGCCTGTTGAGGTAACCGTGTCGGGGGAGGGCGTGACTGCCGCCCGGTGGATGCATAACGCCGAAGTTGCACCGTTTTATCAGTCGCTCGTGACGTTCCCAGGTCGCTGCGACCGACTGCAACACTACGAGGTTCGCTTTCCCAGCCACGCCATCACCAAGGCGGTGTTTGCTCCCGCGGGAACCGGTGGCAAAGGTCGGCCAATCGACCCGCAAGCGCTCGTGATGGATTCATACAATTTTATGACACCCATCAGCGCCGAAAGGACTCGGTATTTCTGGTTTCAGATGCGCAATTGCTTTCCGGGAGATGAGTCCATCTCCAAAACAATGGACGAGGGTGTGCGCGCTGCCTTTGAGGAGGACCGCGTTATCCTCGATGCGATTCAGCAGGGATTTGAGAACAAGGTGACCCCCAATATCGACCTGGCAAGCGATCGAGCACCGTTGCTGTTTCGGCAGCGCCTCTCTCAAATGATTGCGGCCGAGCGACCGGCCCTGCCAAGCGCCGGTTGAACCGCAGCGCCGCAAACGGCCAACAGGAACTTCGCTTTATGCCCACCACAATGACTTCGTCCGTGCGACAAATCCGCGCAGAACTCGCCTCGCTCATCCAGATCCCCCGACAAGAGGCAAGAGCGATGTCGGCCGCGTATTACACGTCGCTTGACTTCCTCGAGGTCGAGCGCGAGGAACTGTTTCGCAAGCAATGGATTTGCATTGGTCACGTCGGTGAAGTGCCCAACCCCGGCGATTACTTCACGACGGAGCTCGTCAATGAACAATTGCTCGTGGTTAGGAGCCCGGGAGGGATGGTGCGTGTCTTGTCGAACGTCTGCAGGCACCGCGGCAATGTCATCGCGCGCGGTGCGGGTCATGCGGCAAGGTTCGCGTGTGGCTATCACGCATGGACCTACAGCCTCGACGGCCAGCTCTTGAGGGCGCCGTTGATTGAGGACAATGGCCATTTCGACAAGCGTAACTGTCACCTGCCGCAATTTGCCTCTGAAACCTGGCAGGGCTTCATCTTCGTCAACTTAGATGGCACCGCAGAGCCTCTTGCGCCTGCGCTCGCAGCGACGGAGCCCTATATTCGAAATTACCATCCGGTGGATCGTCATTTTCTATTCGGCGCCGAAGAGACCTGGAACACGAATTGGAAGTGCCTCGTTGAGAACTTCATGGAGGGCTATCACCTCAGCCCGACACATGCCAGTACGCTGCACGCCATCACGCCGACGGTTCTGTGCGAGAAGTTGCCGAATGGACCGGGATTTACAGGCTATCGCTCAAATTTTAGTCCAACTTGTGCTGAACGAGGCCCATATCACGAGGACCTTACCGTGCAGGAACGGCGTTCGGACGTGTTTTATAGTGTGTATCCGAGCTTCGTCGTTGGCTTCTGCCCGCACTTCACGCTCTACATGTGCTTGCGACCTCTGACGGTCGACACCGTGGGTATTCGTTGGGGAATTACCGGAGTCCTGCGCGATCCTGAGTCGCCGATAGTCAAGGACTATATCAAGCTATGCAAGGCATTTTGCGAAGAGGACCGCGCGACACTCGAGTCGCTCCAAAAAGGCCTAAAGAGTCGTTATTACACCCCAGGGCCGCTCGCACCGGACAACTTCGAGGGGACAATTTGGGACCTGCTGCAGTACATGGCGCGGCGCCTCGGAGGCAGCGATCGGGCGCCTGCGGGTGGCAGCGATGCATGAGCTGACGCGTTCGACAGAATTGGCGGCTGTTGAATCGGATTCGCCGAAAGTCGAGCGTGCTTCCGGACGGCTCACGGTAACGTTCCTGCGCTCCAACCTTGTTGCGGAGTGGGATCCGACCGCGCACTCGCTGCTGGATTTCGCCGAACAAAGCGGCTTGTCGCCTCCCTTCTGTTGTCGAGCAGGTGTGTGCGGTACGTGCATCAGCCCGATTAAGAGTGGTGCAGTTGCCTACTTCGAGTCTCCGGTGATCGAGCCCGCCAACGGCGAAGTATTACTCTGCTGTTCGAGACCTACCGAGCCTGTTGTTATCGATATCTGACGCGAATCAAGACGAAAGCCACGATCTATTATTTACGGAGAGAATGAGTGGAACCCAATGCAAAGCTTACGTCGGCGATCCTGACCATCCTTTACATGCCCGCCACCGCAGGCTATGCCGCAGAAGCCGTAACTAACACTTCCGATTCGGCATCCGACGGGATCGCCGAAATAGTAGTCACGGCGCAGCGTCGCATAGAGAACATTCAAAATGTGCCGATCACGATACAGGTGCTGAGCGCCGACACGCTGTCGAACCTGAATGTTCAAACTTTTGACGACTTCATCAAATACATTCCGAACGTTACCAGCAACGGGACGGGGCCGGGCCAGAGTCAAATCTACATGCGCGGCCTTGCGACCACCGCGATCGGGTTGCAGTCGGTCGGCAGCATAGGCAGCTTTCCCAATGTCGCCGTGTACCTCGACGACCAGTCGGCGCAGCTTCCCGGCAGAAATCTCGACATTTATGCCGCGGATCTTGAGCGTATCGAAGTGCTGGAAGGTCCTCAGGGGACCCTGTTCGGTGCCGGCGCACAAGCGGGAGTCATCCGTTACATCACGAACAAGCCAAAACTCAACGTCACGGAAGCCGCCGTCAATGCGGGCTACGCGACAACCGCTCATGGCGATCCCAGTAGTAACGTGGACGCCATGCTGAACCTGCCGTTGATTCCTGACACACTCGCGATCCGCGCAGTGATCTATAACGACGCACGCGGCGGCTACATCAACAATGTCCCAGGACCCTTTAGTCGCCAACCGACGGACGTGGGCATTGTCCAATATTTCGGGGGCGTCGTGCCGCCCGGCAGCCAGACGATCGATAACAATAATGTTGCCGCCAATGCCATTAACCCGGTCGTGTACAAAGGTTTGCGCGTATCGGGCCTGTATGAAATCAGCCCAGACTGGAACGCGTTGATCACACAGTCCTATCAACAGATGGAGGCAGAGGGCGTTTTTGCGGAAATGCCGGCAGGATCCAGCGGACAACTGCTTCCTGACCTGTCGGTGCAGCTGTACACCCCGTCGCATGACAACGATAAGTTCTCAAATACGGCGTGGACGGTCACGGGCCGCCTGGATCAGCTCAAGGCCGTGTACACGGGCGGCTATCTAGTACGCAACATCGATCAAGTTCAGGACTACACAAACTATGCCCGCGGGCCGTTAGGGGCTTACTACCAATGTCGTCTGGTGGGTACAAACGGCGCCAACGACCCCGGTCAGTGCTTCTCGCCAAGTTCCTACTGGCATGATGTCCAGCGCAATACACATCAAAGCCACGAACTTCGTCTCAGCACGCCGGATGACTGGCGGTTGCGCGCTATCGGGGGAGTGTTTTGGGAGCGTTTTCAAATCCAGGACAAAGGCGACTGGTTCGCTGAAGCACCGGGCGCCGGCTTCAACGTACCGTTACAGCCGCCACCGGGGATCAGCGGCGTGAATAACCCGAACCCACGCCCTCTGGGCGACGACTTCTTTGACGACGTCACTCGCGGTTATACACAAAAGGCGGTCTTTGCATCGGTCGACTACGACCTCATCCCGAAGAAGCTCACTCTCACCGCGGGAACTCGGTGGTATTCGATGAATACTTTTGAGCATGGCGCGGATGGGTTCGGCTACGGCTGCCGCGTCTCTCCGACGCCGGCTAATCCCACTTGCACCAGCACCACGACGAACCTGAACACGGTCGTCAACAGCGACGGCACTGTTGGGCTTAACAAGACCTACTCGGGCTTCAAGAGTCGCTTTAATCTCAGCTGGAAGGTCACCGATGACGCGCTAATGTATTACACGTGGTCACAAGGTTTCCGGCCGGGCGGCTTCAACCGCGGGCAGGGTATCGTTCCCGCTGGATCACCGCTCGCCGGACTTTGGACCGTCCCCTACTCGTATGCGCCCGACATTCTGACCAACCAGGAAATCGGCTGGAAGACTGAGTGGCTCGATCATCGTCTGCAGTTCAACGGAGCGGTGTACCGAGAGGACTGGAAGAATACGCAAATTAACGTCTTTAATCCCGTCCTGTTCGGCAATTTGACCTTTGGGGCGAACGGCCCTGTCTATCGCGTGAAGGGGGTTGAATCGGAGGTTATTCTCAAGGTGATCAAACAACTGACCGTCACAGCCTCTGCCTCGTGGAACAGCGGTGAACTGACCAACAGTCCGGCGCTGATCGGCATCAACGGGCAACCGATTGCAACCAACCTGCAGCCATTTGGAGCGGTCGGCAGTCCACTCGCGATGTCCCCTCCGTTCCAGGGCAATATCCGCATCCGGTACGAGTTCAAGCTCGATGACTACAACGCGTTCTGGCAAATAGCGGGCACGCACCAGGCACACAGCTACTCGACGACCGATCGAGTGACCACTGATCTGCAGGGAAATTCAATTGCCTACCAGAACGCGCCGTTCTCGACGATGGACGGATCCATTGGAGTCAGTAAGGATAGCTGGAGCGCACAGGTCTATGGCGAGAACCTGACCGACACACGCGCCCAGCTGTATTCGAGTTTCGCGCAGTTTACTAAGATGACAACCGTTAATCGTCCGCGTACGTTGGGACTTCGAATCGGGTATAAATTCTGATATGGCCTTCTTTGTCAAACGAAGGTACGGTTTTCTCTCGCGGATCACGAACGATGGCTAGCGACAGACAGGTGTGGGGCGTGATACCGAAGAGCGAACGCGACGCGTGGGTGGTGGCTGCGACGATGGATCATTCTGATATCCGCGGATTGG
>JANXZQ010000384.1 GCA_025355445.1 Gammaproteobacteria bacterium | reverse complement strand
GAGCTGGCTCGACACGCAGCTGAAGTCGCTCAAAATCGAGGCCAAGCGCATCTGCATCCAAGTGACCGAGGATCTCGCGACGCAGTACGTGCGGCAGACCAAGGAATTGGCGGAGAACCTGCGCAAGCTCGGCTTTCGCTTTGCGTTGGAGCATTTCGGCATCGGCCGCGACCCCTTGAAGCTGCTCGCCGAGCTCGACATGAATTTCATCAAGATCGACGGCTCTCTGATGCAGGGACTGTCCACCAATCAAATACAGCAGCAGCGCGTCAAGGGCCTGGTTGAGGCCGCAAAACGCAGAGGCGTTGAAACGGTGGCGGAACGCGTGGAGGACGCCAACACCATGGCCGTGCTGTGGCAGCTCGGCATCGAGTTCATTCAGGGGTACTTCGTGAATGCCCCTGAGGATGTGACGATGTCAAGCGACCGCTAACGGCTCCCGGCCCCCATGGCGTTGCTTAGCCCGCCGAGACTTCGAGCCTGTCGACCTGTTTGTATGCGCGCGAAAAGCGCTGGCGGCGCTGGCCCTTTTTATCCTGGAATTGTTTGAGCTCCTCGAACTTGAGCTTCATCGGCGCACTGTTGCCGCTGTAAATGATCAGCACTTCGCCCGGATTGACCACCGCCATGGCCACCAAGTACTCGTCGCGCTCCGCGGATTTCTTGCCGGGAATGCCGAATAGATTCTGGCCCTTGCCCGCGGTCATCTCCTCGATCTGCGCGGACGGCAGCGCCAGTACCTCGCCGTCGTTGTTGACGAATATGGCGAGCGCGGTCTTTTGCGCAATCGGCTGCGCCGGCAGCACCTTGGCGTTGTCCGGCACCTTGAGTATGGATTTGCCCTTCTTGTTGCGGGCGTATAGCTCGCGCATTCTCACCGCAAAACCATAGCCGGCGTCGCTCGCCAAGAGCCAGGTGTCGTCGGGTTCACCGATCAGCACCGCCGCAAACGTGGCGCCATCGGGTGGATCCACGGTGCCCGACAGCGGCTCGCCGTAGCCGCGGGCAGCCGGCAATTGGTGGGCGTCCAGGCTGTAGGCGCGGCCGGTGGAATCGACGAACACGGCCTGCTGCAGGTTGCGGCCGCGGGCAGCGGCCTGGAATTCATCGCCGCCCTTGTAGCTCAAGGCGCGCACATCGATGTCATGGCCTTTCGCGGCGCGTACCCACCCTAAGCGCGACAGCACCACGGTGGTAGGCTCGCTGGTGAGCAACTCGGTTTCGGAAATGGCCTGCGCCGCCTCGCGCTCCACCAAGCGGGTGCGTCGTTCGTCGCCGTATTCCTCGGCGTCGCTCAATAGCTCGTCGCGCACCATCCGGGTGAGCTTCGCTTTGCTCTTCAATATCCCTTCGATTTCGTCGCGCTCCTCCGCAAGCTCTTTCTGCTCGTCGCGGATCTTCATCTCCTCGAGCCGCGCCAGGTGGCGCAGCTTGGTCTCGAGGATGTGCTCGGCCTGCTCGTCCGACAGCTTGAAGCGCTTGATCAGCACCGGCTTGGGCTGATCCTCGGTACGAACGATGCGGATCACTTCATCGAGGTTCAGGAACGCGATCAGCATGCCGTCGAGGACGTGCAGCCGGGTGTTCAACTTCGCGAGTCGATGATTCAGCCGGCGGGTGACGGTGGCCTTGCGGAACGTCAGCCATTCCAGCAGCATTTCTTTGAGGCCCATCACCCGCGGCCGGCCGTCCAGCGCGATCACGTTGAGATTCACGCGGTAGCTGCGCTCCAAATCGGTGGTCGCGAACAGATGCGCCATCAGCGCCGTCGTGTCGACGCGATTGGACTTCGGCACGATCACCAGCCGGGTGGGGTTCTCGTGATCGGACTCGTCGCGGATATCCTCGACCATGGGCAGCTTCTTCAGCTGCATCTGGCCGCCGATCTGCTCCAGCACCTTGGCTCCGGAGACCTGAAACGGCAGCGCGTCGATGACGATCTCTCCCTCCTCGATTTCATAGGTCGCGCGCGCCTTGAAGCTGCCGGAGCCCGTCTCGTACATACGCACCAACTCGTCGCGCGGCGAGACGATCTCTCCGCCCGTGGGCAGGTCCGGTCCTTTCACATGCACCATGATCTTGCGCGTGCTCAAGTCCGGATCATCGAGCAGCGCGACGCAGGCCTTGACCACTTCCCGTAAATTGTGCGGTGGAATGTCGGTGGCCATGCCGACGGCAATGCCTGAGCCGCCGTTCAGCAGCAGGTTCGGCACGCGGGCCGGCAACATGGTGGGCTCATCGAGTGAACCGTCGAAGTTCGGCGCCCAATCGACCGTGCCGGAACCGAGTTCCTGCAGCAGCAACGCTGCATAGCGCGTCAGCCGTGACTCCGTGTAGCGCATGGCGGCGAAGGACTTCGGATCGTCGGTCGAACCCCAATTGCCCTGGCCGTCGACGATGGGGTAGCGGTAAGCGAAGTCCTGCGCCATGTGAACCATGGCTTCGTAGCAGGCGGAATCGCCATGCGGATGAAATTTGCCGATGACGTCGCCCACGGTGCGCGCGGATTTCTTCGGCTTCGCGCCTGCAGCGAGGCCCAATTCGCTCATCGCATAGACGATGCGCCGCTGCACGGGTTTGAGCCCGTCGCTTAAAGTAGGCAGCGCTCGGTCCAGGATGACGTACATCGAATAGTCGAGGTAGGCGCGCTCCGCGAATGACTTTAGCGGCTCTCTCTCCACGCCTTCGAAGTTCAGTTCTTGATCTTTCATGAATGATTTCGCGTGCTATACGCGCGCCAAATTTCCCTTGCTCTCCAGCCACTCGCGCCGGTCCCCGGCCCGCTTCTTCGCCAACAGCATGTCCAGCATTTGATCCGGGCTGTCCTTCGCATCGATGGTCATCTGCACCAGCCGGCGCGTCTGCGGCGCCATGGTGGTTTCCCGCAATTGCAGTGGGCTCATCTCACCCAGGCCCTTGAAGCGCATGACGGACGGCTTGGTGCGAGGGCTTTCGGCCGCAATGCGTTTCAGCGCTTTGTCCCGCTCCGCCTCGTCGAGCGCATAAATGACTTCCTTGCCGGCGTCGATGCGAAACAGCGGCGGCATGCACACATACACGTGCCCCGCCATCACCAAGGGCCGGTAGTGCCGCAGAAACAGCGCGCATAGCAGCGTGGCGATGTGCTGCCCGTCGCTGTCCGCATCGGCAAGGATGCAGATCTTGTGGTACCGCAGCCCGGACAAATCGGCCGCGGCCGGATCGACGCCGATCGCGATGCTGATGTTGTGCACTTCCTGAGACTGCAGAATCTCACCGGTATCCGCTTCCCAGGTATTCAGTATTTTGCCGCGCAGCGGCATGATGGCCTGCGTGACGCGATCGCGGGCCTGTTTTGCCGAGCCTCCCGCCGAATCTCCTTCGACCAGGAACAACTCGCCGCGCGCCGGGTCCTGGCTCACGCAATCGGCGAGCTTGCCCGGTAGCGCGGGTCCGGCCACGACGCGTTTGCGGGCTACCTTCTGGCTGTCCTTGAAGCGCTGCTGCGCATTTGCGATCGCCAGCATGGCGATTTTCTCGCCCTGATCGGGATGCTGATTGAGCCACAGCGCAAAAGCGTCCTGGATGACCCCCTGCACGATGCCGGCAGATTCGCGCGAAGAGAGCTTCTCCTTGGTCTGCCCGGCGAACTGCGGTTCGCGCATTTTCATCGAGAGCACGAAACTCACGCCGTCCCAGACATCCTCAGGCGCGAGTTTCAAGCCCCGCGGCACCAGACTGCGGAACTCACAGAACTCTCGCACGGCGTCCGCGGCCCCCGAGCGCAGGCCGTTGACGTGCGTACCGCCCTCGACCGTGGGAATCAGATTGACGTAACTCTCGGTAATGTGGTGTTCGGACTCGAGGACCCAGGCGAACGCCCAATCGAGCGACCCGCCGTCGATATCGCGCTTGCCGTAGAACGTCTCGGCCGGCAGCCAGTCGCCCTTACCCAGCTCCTCAGCGAGGTATTGATGCAAGCCGCCCGTGTACAGCCACTCATCGCGTTCGCCGGTGAATTCGTTGCTGAGAGTGACGCGCAGGTTCGGACATAGCACCGCTTTGGCACGCAGCACCTGCTTGAGCTTCGGGATCGCGAACTTATCGGTGTCGAAGTATTGCGGATCGGGCCAGAACCGCAGTGTGGTGCCGGTTTTGGATTTCGGCACATCGCCCACGATTTCGAGCTTTGATTTGAGGCGTCCGCCCGCAAAGCTTATGTTGTATTCCTTGCCGCCGCGGCGCACCCAGCATTCCAAGTGCTTCGACAGCGCGTTGACCACCGACACGCCCACACCGTGCAGTCCGCCGGAATGCTGGTAGGTCTTGTCGTTGAACTTTCCGCCGGCATGCAGGCGCGTCAAGATCAACTCCACGCCGCTGATCTTCTCCTTGGGATGGATATCGACCGGCATGCCGCGGCCGTTGTCCTCGACCTGCAAGGATCCGTCCTTGAACACGGTTACGTCGATTTTGTCGCAGTACCCGGCGAGCGCTTCGTCGACGCTGTTGTCGATTACCTCGTGCGCGAGATGATTCGGCCGCGTGGTGTCGGTATACATGCCGGGCCGCCGGCGGACCGGGTCCAGGCCGCTCAATACCTCGATATCGGATGCCGTGTAGGACGATGCCATCAATTACCTCGTTGAAAGGCGGCGGAGTCTAGCATGCACCCCGAATGCTATTCAGCTGGCAGCCTACCGGCGATTCGGCTATGGTTCGAGCGTCATGGGAATCGCAAACGCTCAGAATCTCGTACGCACTCTGCCGGTGCTGCCGCGCTCCTATGGTATTCGCGTATGCCTCAAGCCCGGTGATCCGTTTGCCAAATTGCTCGGCACCGACTGGCAGAGGACTCATTGGTTCTTCACCGCTGAGGAACGCGACCTCGTGCTCGAGGACATGGCACGCAAGCACGAGTACTCGCGTATCGGCGATCAGCCCGCGCTGGTATTCGAAAAAGTCGAAAAACTCGGCGAGAGCCGAAATTTCTAGTCTTGACCATCCAAGGACGGGGTCGTGCTCGCACGACCCCGTTGAACGTTGCGCGAAGCGCATCAAAAAGTACGGCCAAGAAATAGGTAAAACGCCGCCGTACCGCGTTGATCATAGCCGGACCCCAGATAAACGGGCCCGAGGAATGTGTCGAAGGCGACGAATAGCGATGCATCTTTGCGCGCCGACCCAAAACTGATGTCGCCGCGGCGCTGCCAGGTATTGCCCATCTCGAATGACGCGCCCAGGTAGGCGGGAAATTCGAAAAAACCCTCGCCGCCGTGACCAATCTTGCGAAAGTAGATTGCTCTGCCGATGGCATAGTTGGGTCCGATCAACGACTGGGGTGCAAGCCCCGACATATTGAAAAATCCGCCCAGGGAATAAAACTCGGGCAGCGCGGTCGACGGAAATCTGCCATCCAATGTGGTCCCCGCGGAAGTCCATAGCAGCAGGGTGTTGCGGCCGGCCGAGCGCGCCATCAACCAATCCGCCTTCACCCGATCGGAAGCGATGTCCGCTCCCAAATCGGTGCGATTCGCATCCCATTGCAGGCTGAACGTCTGCCCTTCGCGCGGGAAGTGCACATTGTCCAGGCGGTCGTAACTGAATTTGAAGAAGTATTCGCCGTTGTTGTACTGATCTTCCACCAAGCTCGGATCGCCGTAGCGCACCCGGGTGGCGCCGTTGGTGCGATGGAATCCCGCGCGAATTTCGCCCCAGTTGCCGAGTTCGCGCCCGAAATCGATATCGGCTTCCGCCTCTCGATCGCGAAAATCCGCCACTTGGCTGTTGTTGACGTAGATCGGCAGATCGCGCGCTTCGACACGCGCACTCGGCGCCACGAACCAGGTTCGCGATGCATTCAGCGGCTGATAGAATTCGCTCACCACCTTCGGCTCGCTGCCGATTTGCAGGTCGGTCAGCAATTCCGCGCCCAGCTCGTTGATTTCAGTCAGTACAAAACGCACCGCTGCGTTGTAACGGCTGTTGCCCTGAAAATCATCCTCGAGATTCAGACCAAAGCGTAAATAGTTCGGACCCCAGGATTTGCGCCGCGCGCGCACCTCGAAACCCGATTCCTCGTCGCCACCGGCCGCCGCCCCGGAACCGGCGTTGGCGTTGGCATTGGCGTTCGCGGTGGTCGCGGCCGTCGCAGTGGTCGCAGTGGTCGCGGCCGGCTGTTTGACCAGACTATAGTCGAGCGTTTCGAAATTTCCGAGTCCGTACAGCTCTGTAATGCGCTTGCCCACCTGATCCAAGTCCAGAGGCTTTCCCACCAATGGCTGCATTTCTGCGAGGATGGTCTTTTGATAGCGCTTGGATTGCTCATCCACACGCACAAATTGAATGGGCGGCAGGCCGGGCTCGCGCGCGGCGCGGCGCGCCAGGTAGTCTCGATACGCGCCGTCTCCGACGCTGAGCGCGGTCAGTTGGGCAAGTGAGCCGCGCGCTGCCTCTTCGCCGCGCACGATGACATTGTTCGCGGTGCCAAAGTCCGTCGATGCCGCCGAGCCTAGCTGCGGCGCGATCAGGATGTCCTGCGGACCTAAGCTGGCGCGTTGGTGGTCGGAGTCCTTACGCACCAGGATGGCCAGCATTTGGTTGGAGATTGAGAGCGCCGAATCGAGCGCCGCTCGCGACTGCAGGGGATAGCTCACGTCGGAAACGATGAGTATGTCCGCATGCATCGCGCGGGCCACGTTGATGGGCAGATTCTCGGCCAATCCGCCGTCGACCAGCAGGCGGCCGTTCAATTCGACCGGCGCGAATACACCCGGCGCCGACATGCTCGCGCGCATGGCGATCGCCAGATCGCCCTTCTCCAGCAACACCGTATTGCCGGTCTCCAAATCCGTTGCCACGGCGCAAAACGGCGTCGGCAGCTGATCGAAATCCGTGGTGTCGCTGAACGGCAGGGTTAGCTGGCGCAGCGTCTCCTGCAGCTTTTGTCCTTGAATGAAGCCCTTCGGCAGAAGGATCTTTCCGTGCTTGAGGCCAAGCGGCAAACGCACCAGAAAATTACTATCGTCTTGCTTGCGCCGAAATGCCAGGTCGCGGCGCGGCGGCGCATCGCGAAACGCCTCCTGCCAATCCACCGAGCGCATGGTGGAGTCAATTTGCTGCGCGGTCATCCCGCTGGCGTACAGTCCACCGACGATGGCACCCATGCTGGTGCCGGCGATGCAGTCGATGGGGATCTTCAGACTCTCGAGCACCTTGAGGACGCCGATGTGCGCCATGCCGCGTGCACCGCCGCCGGACAATACCAAGCAGATTCTCGGGTGAGCCGGGGGCGACGGACCGGACAGTTGTTGCGCGCCCGCCAGGCACGCCAACGAACACAGACAGACGGCGCCGAGCGCCGAGGCCAATCTACGTCGTGCAATGAGCTTCCCCATGTGGGGAGCTAGTTTAGTTCACGACGTCGATACTGGAAGCAGTAAAGGCATTGGTGGCCCGGTTGTACACCCCCATGGCCACGAATTGAAAGGCCGGCGTCGCCGCGACGATGGACTTGGGGACCTGGGTCACGAAGCCCGTGAAGCTGTTGAACACGGCAACCGTGGTGGTATTCGCAGCCGAGAGGTTGCCGATGGAGAACGACGGCAGAAATACCGGCGGCAGCCCGGACGTGCCGGCCGGCGCCGGCTGCGGCACGATGTTCGGGGTCGCGGCCAGCGACTTGAGGTCGATGCTCTCCGAGCCAATGTGGATCACACCCGAGCTGTAGTGCGCATCGGCAAGATTGATGGTCAAGCCGGTAGCAGTCAGTGTGGCAAAGGGCGCTGTGCTCCCGGCGCTCGACCAGGCAACTTGTAAGCGGGCGGGAACCGACGGTTCGGCAGTGATAGAAGTCGCAATGAAATCCGGCGGTGCGGAGCCGAAGGGGGCGCTAATGCCGTCAACCCACAGTGGGCTGCCCGTTACCGTGCCGGGGGGCAAAGCCAGGGTTCCCGAATCGATCTCGTAAGCGGCCGGGCTCACGCCGGCCGCACCATTGCCGGCAAAGTCATAAATGCTGACCGGCCAGTACTCAATGTTCGCAAGGTCCAGCACGACACCGCCCGCACCCGAGGAAACCACCGCGCCGAACAGCTCAGTGGTCTGCAGGCGCACCGAGCCTGTGTTGGTGCTGGACGATCCCGTGGCATCCACTGTCGTGACCTTGGACGACGGCAACGAGTAAATGCCGCGGGCGATGACGTGCTGCCCCACCGAGATGGAGTTGTAATTGAGGTTCGTCATCGTCGTACTGTCTTCGGCCGTCACGATGGTGCCCGGACCCACCAAAAGCAGCGCATCGGGCGTATCGATGTAAGACCTCGTGCCATCGTTCAACTGTAAGGTTGCGCCGCGCAGCGTCAGCGTATTGCCGGTGCGCTTGATGACGTCGCCTTCGATGCCCTGAGTATAAAAATCTTCGAGCGTGCTGCCGGCAACCACGTAAGTCACATTGAATTTGCCTGAGGTCACCGCAGCGTTCAGCGTGGCTGTAGGTTCGAAATTGGTGTAGGCCGCGGTAATGGTCGTGCCGGCGGAGGTTTGCGATAACGCGGTGATGCCCGGCGTGCCGACGTAGGACACCCCATTGAGTTGATACACCGTGCTCGCACTGTTGAACAGTGTGAGCTGGCCCAAGCTGTTGAATTCGTCGAAGAAGGGCCGCACGTACACCGTATAGCTGCCCACGCCGACGCTCGAATTGATCAGCGGGCCGCGTACGCGCACCTGCTTCGTGTCGGGCGGGGCGGTCGCCATGGTCATGATGGGCTTGATGGTCACAGTCGCCGGGGTGGTCGCCAGATTGATCACATTCGAGGCGCCAAGATTGAAGTTGACGGCCAGGCGGATCGCGCTGGATGTCGACAGCGTCGGCTGAATGGTCGGCTGATGTTGCGCATCAAAGGTGATGTTGATCGTTTGCGTGGTGACGGCTTTCCCGGTGGTGTCCACCACGGTGGCCTTCTGTGGCACGCCGTTGACCATCACGGAAATATTGGCCGAGGTGTAGTCCAGAACTATGGTGGCCGACGTGTACGTGTCATTCGGCACGCTGGCGGCGCTCCACAGCTCCGAGAGGTCCTTGAGCTTCGTGAAATCGACCGTCTCCACCGTACTCACGGGGGTAACCACGCCGTAGGACTTCCCCGTCAGGGACACCGAATCGACGTTGACGATGTAGCTGGTGAAATCCCCCGGCGTTGCGCTCAAGGTCACCCAGGCAATGCCGTAACCGCTGTTCAGCCTGTTGTGGTGACAGCCGGCCGCGATGACGGCGGCGGCGCACACGAGCGCGGTCAATGATTTACGAGCGTATCGACGGAACAATGAGTGCACTACAGCTTCCAATTATTATGCTAGGGGTAAGGACGAATTAGGGTGCGTAGAATAAAGACTTTCGAGAGCCTACGCGCAGCAAAGTTCCATTTCGGCTCCGTTACGGCTCCGTTACGGCTCCGTTAACGGCCTACCGAGCCCCTGCGCGGAAGCGGTACTTGCTGGGTAATACAGTGAATATTCCCCCCCCCCAGCAGCACCTCACGGGTCGCCACTCCCACCACTTTACGGGTGGGAAACAGCCGTCTGAGCGTGCGCTGCGCCGCTGCATCATGCCGCTTGTCGTATAGCGGCATGACGATGCACTTATTCGCCACATAAAAATTGATGTACGACGCCGGCAGGCGGTCTCCGGCCTTGCGCGGGTGAGTTCCGGAGCGGCGCTCGATGCCGGCCGCCTCCTCGGCTGTCATGAACAGGGGTCCCGGCTGATGGATTCTGTGGATGGTCAGTTCGCGGCCTCGAGCATCGCGCGCTTTTCTTAAGCGCTGATAGGCATCGTGGGAGGTCTCGTATTGGGGATCGTCGCGATCCAAGGTCCAAGTCAGGGCAACGTGCCCTGGGCTCGTGAAACACGCAAGTTCGTCGATGTGGCCGCCGGTCTCGTCGAGATACACACCCTTATCGAGCCAAATCACGGCGGTGACACCGAGAAAGCGGCGCAGGTACTCCTCGACTTCGGCACGCGAAAGCCCGGGATTGC
>JANXZQ010000337.1 GCA_025355445.1 Gammaproteobacteria bacterium | reverse complement strand
GCCAAAATCTGCACGATTTCGGAGGACGCGAGCTCTCTTGCCTCCCGAATGTCCGAAGTGCCGAGTGATTTCCGGAAGTTGCGTTTTTCTTCCGCAAGATACATGCGGAAAAACCAACTGCTGTTTTCGAGGTCAGCACGACGGTATATCGTGCAGCGGTATTTGCCGAATTTGATGACTTGCTTGCCAAGCTCTGAGCCGCGTTCACCGTAGTCAGTCGCGGCGTTGTAAGGGCGTGCATTTTTGGTCGGACTTACCCGTCTCATCGCATATATCCCGTTTGGCGACGGGTAAGTATACGGGTTATATTTGAGCCTAAGCTATTGAAACGAGTAAGTGACGGGTAAGTGGCATAATTTTATAACATATTGATATTATTGTGATTATTTCGCTAGCGCTCACTCCCACTCAATCGTCGCCGGCGGCTTCCCCGAAATGTCGTACACCACGCGTGAAATTCCCGGCACTTCATTGATCAGTCGGTGCACCACTCGATCGAGGAATTCGTACGGCAAGCGCGCCCAGCGTGCCGTCATGAAATCGATGGTTTCGACGGCGCGCAGCGCAATCACATAATCGTAACGTCGCCCGTCGCCCATGACACCGACGGAGCGCACGGGTAAAAACACCGCGAACGCCTGACTGACCTTGTCGTACAAATCCTCGCGGCGCAATTCTTCGATGAAAATGGCATCCGCGCGGCGCAACAGATCGGCATGCGACTTGTGAATCTCGCCCAATATGCGCACACCTAAGCCGGGGCCGGGAAACGGATGACGGTGCACCATGGCCGCGGGGAGTCCGAGCTCGATGCCGAGCTTGCGCACTTCATCCTTGAATAATTCGCGCAGCGGCTCCAGCAGCTTTAGTTTCATGTGCTGCGGCAAGCCGCCCACGTTGTGGTGCGACTTGATGACATGCGCCTTGCCGGTCTTGCTCCCGGCCGATTCGATCACATCCGGATAAATCGTGCCCTGCGCCAGCCACTTCACTTCCTTGAGTTTGGCCGCTTCTTCATCGAAGACTTCGACGAACATGCGTCCGATGATCTTACGTTTCTTCTCCGGGTCCGCCTTGCCGGCAAGCGCCGCCAAAAACCGCTGCTCCGCATCGACCCGGATCACGCGTACGCCCATATGCTCGGCGAAGGTGGCCATCACCTGATCACCCTCGCCCAAGCGCAACAGTCCATGATCCACGAACACGCAGGTGAGCTGCGCCCCGATGGCGCGATGTAGCAGCGCCGCCAGCACCGAGGAGTCCACGCCCCCCGATAGTCCGAGCAGCACGTTGTCCGAGCCGACTTGGGCGCGAATCCGCGCCACCGCATCCTCGATGATATTGCCGGTAGCCCAGTTGGCAGAGCAGCCGGCGATCTCGCGAACGAAGCGGCGTAATATCTCGCCGCCCTGCAGACTGTGGGTGACTTCGGGGTGAAATTGCACTCCGTAGAAGTGCCGCGACTCGTCGGCCATGGCCGCCAAAGGCGCATTGTCGCTCGACCCGATCACCTTGAATCCCGGGGGCACGGCCACAACGTGATCGCCATGGCTCATCCACACCTCAAGCACTCGACGCCCCTGGGAGTCGCGACTGTCTTCCAAGCCATCGAGCAACGGCGAGGCGGCGGTTGGCCGTACTTGCGCCGCGCCGAATTCACGGTGGCTGGATGATTCGACCGTGCCGCCCAGTTGCGCGGCCATGGTTTGCATGCCGTAGCAAATGCCGAGCACGGGAACGCCGGCTGAGAATACTTCCGACGGTGCCTCGGGACCCTTGGCGTCGTAAACGGATTCGGGGCCGCCGGACAGAATGATGGCCTTGGGATTGAAGCCCTTGATCTGCTGCGCATCGACATCGCAGGCGTAAATCTCGCAATACACTCCGAGTTCTCGCACACGACGGGCAATCAACTGGGTGTACTGAGCGCCAAAATCGAGAATGAGGACTCGGTCCGCGTGTATGTCCGCCATCAACCGATCCGGTAGTTGGGCGCTTCTTTGGTGATGGTCACATCATGCACGTGACTTTCGCGGACGCCGGCGGTGGTGATTCGCACGAATTGGGGACGAGTGCGCATCTCCTCGATGCTGCCGCTGCCCGTGTACCCCATGGCGGCGCGCAAGCCGCCCGAGAGCTGATGCAGAATCGCAACGAGTGTGCCCTTGTAAGGCACGCGCCCTTCGATGCCTTCCGGTACGAGCTTTTCGAGTTCCGACGTCGTGTCCTGGAAATAACGGTCGCTGGAACCGTGCGCCTGCGCCATCGCACCCAGGGATCCCATGCCGCGATAGGCTTTATAGGAACCGCCTTGGTACAACTCCACATCGCCGGGAGACTCTTCCGTGCCGGCGAACATGCCGCCGATCATCACGCAGTGCGCACCCGCGGCTATCGCCTTGGCAATGTCGCCGGAGTAGCGGATGCCGCCGTCGCCGATGACCGGAACACCGGTGCCTTCGAGCGCCTTCGAGACCCTGGATATCGCGCTGATTTGCGGCACGCCGACGCCGGCCACCACGCGCGTCGTACAAATCGAACCCGGGCCGATGCCGACCTTCACGCCGTCGGCTCCATACTTGACCAGATCGAGCGCCGCTTCGGCGGTCACGATATTGCCGCCGATGACCTGCATGTCAGGATACCTGGCCTTGATTCGCGCCACGGTTTCCAACACCCCACGAGAATGTCCGTGCGAAGTATCGACGACCACCACGTCGACGCCCGCCTCGCGCAATGCGGCGACTCGATCCAAGGTATCGGGCGCGGTCCCTACCGCCGCACCGACGCGCAGGCTGCCCACGCCGTCCTTGCAGGCGTTCGGAAATTCCGTGGCCTTTTGAAAATCCTTGACCGTGATCATGCCTTTCAACTCATGATCGCCCGCGACCACCAGCACCTTTTCGATGCGGTGCTTGTGCAGCAACGCCAACACCTGATCTTTGGGCGCGTTCTCACGCACCGTTATCAGCCGATCCTTCGGCGTCATGACCGACGACACGGGCGCGTCCAGCTTGGTCTCAAAGCGCAGATCGCGGTGTGTGACGATGCCGACAACCTTCGTGCCGAGCACCACCGGTACGCCGGAAATGTTCTTGGCCCGGGTGAGCTCCAGTACCTGACGGATCGTCATGTCCGGGTTCACGGTGATCGGGTCGCTGATCACGCCGCTTTCGAATTTCTTCACGCGGTCGACCTGTCGCGCCTGATTGTCGATCGACATGTTCTTGTGGATGATGCCGATACCGCCCTCTTGGGCGATGGTAATGGCCAGACGCGCTTCGGTAACCGTGTCCATGGCCGCGGATACCACAGGGAGATTGACTTGGATATCGCGGGTTAGCTTGCTCGCCAGCGAGACTTCGCGCGGCAAAACCTCGGAATATGCCGGTACTAGCAGCACGTCATCAAATGTGAGTGCCTCTTCAAGAATACGCATAGGGTAGCGTTCACAGGTTCATCTAAGAGGCGGCGCATTGTACCTTGCGACTGCTGCGGGGTAAACCGCTATCATTTACCGATGGAAATGCCCGAAAACGCCTCCACCTCAATGCGGCCCGATCGCGATATTTACAGTGTTTCGCGGCTCAACCGCGAGGTACGGGTGCTTCTGGAACGCGGCTTCGGCAGTCTCTGGCTGGAAGCGGAGATCTCCAATTTCGCCAGGCCCAGTTCCGGCCACTGGTATTTCTCGCTCAAGGACGCCTCCGCCCAGGTGCGCTGCGCCATGTTCAGGCAGCGAAACATGCTGAGCGCCTTCACGCCGCGGGACGGCCAAAAGGTGCTGGTGCGGGCGCGCATCGGCTTGTACGAGCCGCGTGGCGAGTACCAGCTCATCGTCGACCATATGGAAGATGCCGGCCTCGGGGCATTGAAACGCCAGTTCGAGGAACTGAGCGCCAAGCTCAATCAAGAGGGCTTGTTTGCCACCGAGCGCAAACGCCCCCTGCCCGGCCTCCCCCGGCGCATCGGCGTGATCACCTCGCCTACGGGCGCCGCCGTGCGCGACATCCTGCACGTCCTGGCGCGGCGCTTCCCCGCGGTGGCCGTCTTGATCTATCCGGTGCCCGTCCAGGGCGCGCAGGCGGCCGCGGAGATCGTCGCGGCGCTGGAACTTGCCGGACGGCGGGCTGATTGCGATGTGCTGATCTTGGCGCGCGGCGGCGGTTCGCTGGAAGATCTCTGGGCATTCAACGATGAACGCTTGGCGCGCGCCATCGTGGCCTCGCCCATTCCCGTGATCACCGGCATCGGGCATGAGGTCGATTTCACCATCGCGGATTTTGCCGCCGATGTGCGGGCGCCCACGCCGTCCGCCGCCGCAGAGCTGGTGGTGCCGGATGCCGAAGAATGGCTGAATGCCTTCCGGCAACTGGGCGCGCGCCTGAGTCGAGCCCTTCGCCGGCGGCTGGCAGAACATCGTGAAAGGCTTGGCTGGCTGATGGGACGAGCGGCGCTCGTCAGCCCCGCTGCCCGCCTGGGAGCTCAAGCGCAGCGTTTGGACGAACTCGAGCAGTCCTTGGTGCGCGCGGTGCGCCGGCGGCTCCAGGAGCGCCGTGAGCGGCTGCGTTGGCTCACGGGGCGGGCCGCGCAGGTCAGTCCAGCCGCACGTCTGACCCAGCAGATGTCGCGGCTGGAGAACTTGGAACTGCGCCTGACGCGCGCCTGGCGACAATCACTGAATTCTCGGCGCGAGCGGTTGCTGCCGCTCATCCGCACTTTGAATGCCGTCAGCCCGCTCGCCACCCTGGAACGCGGCTATGCCATCGTCAGCGTGGCCGGGGGGGACATTCTGCGCGATGCGGCGAATGCCAAGCCGGGCACCGTAATCGAAGCGCGCCTGGCGCACGGCTGGATCCGCGCCAAGGTGGAGGCACAGTCGTGATCCGCAGCCTATTCGCCTGCATGGCTCTGAGCGCCGCATTATTCCCTCCGAGTGACGCCGCCGAGTTGAGTGCGAATCTGCCGCGTGAAAATGCGGTGCCGGGCGGCGTCAAGATCCTGCGCCTGGATTCCGCAGGCGAGTCACTGCCCTACGTCGACACGGACGGACATCGCGCCATGGTGATCCAGGACGGCCCCACGTGGGTGGCGGTGATCGGCATCCCGTTGACGGCGACCTTGGGACGTCATGAGGTCATCGTGCGTGGAACCAACGGTCGTCAGGCAATTGATTTTCAGGTGGGCAACAAGCAATACACCACCCAGTCCCTCAAAGTCGCCCCGCGCCAGGTCAATCTATCGGCGGCGGATCTGGCGCGGGTCAACCGGGAAAAGATTCTCATCGACCATGCCATGAGTCACTGGTCCGAACCGCCGCCGCAGTCCCTGCATTTATCCCAGCCCGTGCCCGGGCCCCGCAGCAGCTCATTCGGCATGCGCCGCGTGTTCAATGGCGAATCGCGCAACCCCCACACCGGCATGGATATCGCGGCGCCCATCGGCGCTCCCGTCCAGACTCCCATCGAGGGCACGGTTGTCGGAACCGGCAACTACTTCTTCAACGGCAATACCGTCATCATCGACCATGGCCGCGGCCTGATCAGCATGTATTGTCACTTGAGTTCGATCGATGTGAAGGAAGGACAGCGCCTGGCGCAGGGAGCCCGCCTCGGTGCCGTCGGCATGACCGGGCGCGCCACCGGACCTCACTTACATTGGGGATTGAGCCTGAATCGAGCCTGGATCGATCCGGAATTGTTCCTGCCCTGAATCCCGAGTTAGCTGCCCTGGCTCGCTCCCAGCAGCATCTGATCGACCGCGGCTCCCTCCAAGGGAGGAGTCAATGCCGCTGCCCGCAGACGTGCGCTGTGTTCCTGTACGGCGGCGCCGGACGGCTGCATCTCGACTTGTCCTTGAAAGAACGCGCCTTCGGTGATTGCCACGCGCGGTGCGAACACATTCCCCTTGACCTTCGCCGTGGCGCGAATACTTACCGACTCGGTGGCGTAGAGATCGCCCTCCACCTTGCCGTCGATGACGATGACGCGCGCGCGAATGTCGCCCTTCATCGATCCATCGGTTCCCACGGTCAGGCTCTGAGTGTGCGTAATCGACCCTTCCACACTGCCCTGAATGATCAAATCCTCTTGGGCCGACAGTTCGCCGCGGAATCGCAAAGTAGGACCCAGCACGGACGCACGCGGGGCAGCATCTGGCACTCGGGTCTCGGTCACTCGAGCGTCGGGAGCGCGCGGCTCGGCGGCGGCGCGCGGCTCAGCAGCGCGCGGTGTCGGCGTACGCGGTTCCGCTCGAAACTCGCGCGGCTCAGGACGCGACACAGAGGGTTCGGGCGGCGCGGCGCGGCCGCCGGGATTAGCATTCAGCATGTGAGCATCTCCATCGAGGGGTGTCTTGAACCAGGCCATTGTTAGGCAACTCCGCCGGAAATCTTGTGTCCTCGCACCGACGACGGGTCCTGCTTTGTGGATAGCTGGCCGGCCTTCTTGCCGTCCATATCGATGCTGCCGCTGAAATTCGCGCCTTCCAAGATACTGACTGTGGGCGCGAAAATATTCCCGCAAACCTTCGCTGTCTCTTTCACGGTCACAGACTTATCAGCCTGCAAATCCCCGTCGACCGTGCCCTCGACGATGATGAGCGAGGCGCGAATGTTCGCTTTGACGGTGCCCTGTGCACCGACCGTCAAACGTTGTGTATGTGTGATCGAGCCTTCGACGCGGCCCTGAATCAACAGGTCCTCTTCGGCGCTCAGATCTCCCTTGAAGTACAGGGTCGGACCCAGGATCGACGCGCGATCAGTGGCACTGTTGTAGGGATTGCTCATGCGGTTATCTCCGTGGTCACAGCGTAGGTCCGGGAACGCGAGACTACCTGGCATAATCAAAAACCGGATGAGACTTGGATCACGAATCCCAGACGCTGCTGCCGCCGCCACATCTCGCTGTCGCCAAAAACTGACGCGGCCGCTTGCGACTAGGGCCGTGGGGCACGAGTTCCCAGCGGGTTAGGGCGGAGTACCCTTCGCTTCGCTGGCAGCCTTCGCCGCGGATTGGCGCTGCAGAAAATCATTCAAGCTGTGCGCCAGCGACACGAAGTCCGACGGAATCATCAACACCGTGGTGCTGTTGTTTTCGGCGCCCACCTCGGAAATCATCTGCATGCGTCGCAACTCCAACGCCGCTGGATTGGCGGTGATTTGCGCGGCGGCGGCGGACAGCTTGACCGACGCCTCCAGTTCCGCCTCGGCCTTGATGATGCGCGCGCGCTTTTCGCGGATGGCTTCGGCCTGCATGGCCATCACCTGCTGCATGGCCTGGGGCAGTTCGACATCCTTCATTTCGTAACGCTGCACCTCGAGGCCCCACGCGCTGGTGGAGCCCGAAATAGTC
>JANXZQ010000282.1 GCA_025355445.1 Gammaproteobacteria bacterium | reverse complement strand
CGTATCAATTGGTGAAAACGATGCGCGCCTCGATATTGGTACTGGGGCCACTGCTCGCGCGCTTCGGCCATGCCGACGTATCGTTGCCGGGGGGCTGCGCAATCGGCGCCCGTCCGGTCAATATCCATGTTGCCGGCTTACAGGCCATGGGTGCCGACATTCATATAGAGAACGGCTACATCAAGGCGCGGGCTGACCGCTTGCGAGGCGCGCGGCTGGTGCTCGAGACCGTCACGGTCACGGGCACCGAGAACCTCATGATGGCCGCGACCTTGGCGTACGGGGAAACCGTGCTTGAGAACGCAGCGCGTGAGCCGGAGGTGGTGGATCTGGCGAATTTTCTGATCGCCATGGGCGCCAAGATCAAGGGGGCCGGCACGGATCGGATCGTCATCGAGGGAGTGAAGCGCCTGAACGGGACGGCCTATGAAGTGCTTCCGGACCGCATCGAGGCCGGCACGTACTTGGTGGCCGGCGCCATCACCGGTGGGCATATTCGCGTCAAGAACACGCGCCCTGAACATTTGGACGCGGTGCTCGGCAAGCTGCGGGAGGCCGGCGCCAAAATCGAGGTGGGCGACAGCTGGGTCGAAGTGGACATGCGCGGACGCCGGCCGGATGCGGTGGATATTCGCACGGCGCCCTATCCCGCATTCCCGACGGATATGCAGGCGCAGTTCGCGGCGCTCAATACCGTCGCGAAAGGCGTCGGCACGATCATCGAGACGATTTTCGAAAATCGCTTCATGCACATGCTGGAAATGCGCCGCATGGGCGCGGAGATCCGGCTCGAGGGCAATACCGCCATCATCAAGGGCGTAGAGAAACTGACCGCCGCCCCGGTGATGGCCACTGACCTGCGCGCCTCGGCAAGCCTGGTGCTCGCGGCGCTGGTGGCGGATGGACGTACGGAGATCGAGCGCATTTATCACATTGATCGCGGCTATGAGGCGATCGAGGAAAAGCTGCAGCAGTTGGGCGCCAAGATCAGGCGCACGCCGGCGTGAGGAGCCGTGCCGGCGCTATTGGTCCTGCTCGCGCTGCTGCGCTTGGCGGGTGGGTCGCTCTACGACTTTGAGGGTGACCTTGTAGGCTTGGCCGCCGTGCCGGCCCGCGAGTTCCACCTGCGCACCCGGCGGCAACGCCGCCAACCTGCTGACCAGATCCTGCGCGCTGCGCACCTGCTCGCCGCTCAAGGAGGTGATCAGGTCGCCCGGCCGCACGCCGGCCTCGAATGCCGGGCTCTTGATCAGAATATTCACCACCGTAACGCCGCCGCCCGCCGCAATGCCCAACTGAGCGGCCTGCTCGTCGGACAAGTCCTGAGGCACGAAGCCCAGCCAGCCGCGCACCACATGGCCGTGCTTCAAGATTTGTTCCATGACACCGCGCACCAGATTGACGGGAATGGCAAAGCCGATACCTTCGGGCCCGCCGCTGGCGCGATTGAGCACGGCGGTGTTGATGCCCACCAGATCGCCGTGCGCGTCAATGAGGGCACCGCCGGAATTGCCGAGATTGATGGCGGCGTCGGTCTGAATGAAATTCTCGAAGGTGGCAAGGCCAAGCTGCCCGCGGCCGGTGGCGCTGACGATGCCTTGCGTGACGGTCTGACTCAGGCCATAGGGATTGCCGATGGCGAGTACGATGTCGCCGACGCGCAGCGTATCCGAACGTCCCAGGGGCATGACGGGCAGTTTGCCGATGCCGAGATGCAGAATCGCGATATCGGTTTCGGGGTCCTGGCCGACGATGGTCGCCTCGGCGATGCGGCCGTCGCCCAGCTGCACCCGAATTGAGTCGGCGCCTGCGATGACATGCTGATTGGTGACGATGGTGCCTTCGCCATTGACGATCACCCCCGAGCCCAAGCTGCGCTCGACCCGCTGCCGGTAACTGGGCCAGAAATCGCCGAACAATTGATTGAGCGCGGGCGCCTGGGTGCGCTCCGTGACGACGCGTGCGGTATAGATATTGACAACCGCCGGAGCGGCACGCGCCACCGCGTCGGCGAAGCTTTGCATGACGACGGGGGGACGCGAGTACACCGTGGGCGTAGGTGTCCCGGACGTTCGTTCAGCGGGCACGGTGGTTTCTCCCAACAGCGCCGGCTTCCACCAGACCACCAGAAATGCGGCTGCCAGGCCAACTATGACCGCCCTGATTAAAAAAGTGACGAGGACGCGAGTGTTCTGCAATTATTATGGCTCCCCGGGCCTTAAGGGATGTTCGCTTAACTGTGTATAATGCGCTCGCAGCATTCTTTGGGAAACACTAGGGCCACAGGGGTTTACGTGAAGTTTTGTCAACATTGCTTGGGGGCAATCGAATGAGTGATCAGGTTGACCATAGCCGGCGCCGCTTGTTGACGGCGGCTACAGTCGGCACCGGCGCGATCGGAGTTGCGTTCGCGGCGGTTCCTTTCTTGTCGTCGTGGCAGCCGAGCGCACGGGCCAAAGCGCTTGGGGCGCCGGTGGAGGTGGACGCGTCCAAGCTCGAGGCCGGCCAGATGCTCAAAGTGGTGTGGCGCGGCCAGGCCGTGTTCGTGGTGCGGCGGGTAAAGGGCATCGTCGAGCAATTGGGCAACCATGACGCCATGCTGGCTGATCCTTCTTCCGATGATTCGCTGCAGCCGGACTACATTAAATCGAGCGGCGCCGCGCGTGCGCGCAACCCCGAATACTGGGTGGGCTTGGCGGTGTGCACCCACTTAGGCTGCTCGCCCTTGGGCGCATTCGAGGCGAACAATTCGTTTCAGGTGGCCGGCGCCGATTTGGGCGCCAATTGGCCGGGCGGCTTCTACTGCCCCTGCCATGGCTCCAAATACGATTTGTCGGGCCGGGTGTTCAAGAGCATGCCGGCGCCGAAGAACCTGACGGTCCCGCCGTACGCGTTCGCGAAAGATGCCCGCATAGTGATCGGCGTCGACGACGCCCCCAAAGCTCAAAGTTAAGAAGAGGTTCGCGATGGCCGCAGAAAGATTGTTGGGCTGGATTGATCAGCGCTTCCCGTTGACCAGCCTGTGGAAGGAACACGTCGCGGAGTACTACGCACCGAAGAATTTCAACTTCTGGTACTACTTTGGCTCGCTGGCCTTGTTGATTCTGGTGAATCAGCTGGTGACGGGGATCTTCCTGACGATGAACTACAAGCCCTCGTCGGCGGAGGCGTTCTCGTCCATCGAATACATCATGCGGGACGTGAACTGGGGCTGGCTGATCCGCTACCTGCACTCGACCGGCGCATCGGCATTTTTCATCGTGGTGTACCTGCATATGTTTCGCGCGCTGCTATATGGCTCGCACCGCAGGCCGCGCGAGCTGGTGTGGATTTTCGGGTGCCTGATTTTCCTGCTGCTGATGGCGGAAGGGTTCATGGGCTATGTGCTGCCTTGGGGCAACATGAGCTACTGGGGCGCGCAGGTGATCGTGTCCCTGTTCGGCAGTTTGCCGGTGGTGGGTTCGAGCTTGGTCGAGTGGATCCGCGGCGACTACTACATCGCGGACGCCACCTTGAACCGCTTTTTTGCCTTGCACGTGGCCGCACTGCCGCTGGCGCTGATATTCCTGGTTATCGCGCACGTCATGGCGCTGCATGAAGTGGGCTCCAACAATCCCGACGGCATCGACATCAAGAAGTACAAAGACGCGCAAGGGCACCCGCTCGACGGTATCCCTTTCCACCCTTATTACACGGTGAAGGACTTGGTCGGCGTGGCGGGTTTCCTGCTGCTGTTTTGCGCGGTGATTTTCTTTGCGCCCACCTTCGGCGGATTATTCCTGGAGGCGCCGAACTTCGAACCTGCCAATGCGCTGCAGACGCCGCCGCATATCGCACCGGTGTGGTACTTCACCCCGTTTTACGCCATGTTGCGCGCCGTGCCGTCCTTTGCGGGCACCCAGGTTTGGGGCGTGCTGGTGATGGGTGCCTCCATCGTGGTGTTGTTCTTCGTACCTTGGCTGGACCGCTCGCCGGTGAACTCGATCCGCTACCGCGGCCCGATTTACAAGATCATGCTGGCCATCTTCGTTCTATCATTCATTGCCTTAGGCCTCTGCGGCCTGAAGCCTCCCTCGGGCATCTACCCGACGCTGGCCAAAGTCTGCACGGTTTTGTACTTCGCTTTCTTCTTGCTGATGCCCTGGTACACGAAGTTCGACAGCGTGAAGCAGGTGCCGGAAAGGGTCACCGGACATGAGTAAAAGTTGGGTTTTGATCACGATGGCAGCGGCTGCGCTCTTCTGGGGGCCGGTTGCGAGCGCGCAGGAGGAGGGCGGCATTGCCCTGGAACATTCCGGCGCGGACATCAGCAACACCGAGTCCCTGCAGCGCGGCGCGCGTAATTTCATGAATTACTGCTCCGGCTGCCACTCGTTGAAATATCTGCGCTACAACCGCATGGCGGAGGACCTGAAGATTCCGGAGTCCGAACTCGCCGGCAATTTGATGTTCACGACGGACAAATCCTTCGAGACCATCAATTCGGCCATGCCCAAGGACTCCGAGAGCTGGTTCGGCAAGCAGCCGCCCGACTTGTCGCTGATGGCTCGCGCCCGCGGCACGGATTATCTGTATTCGTACCTGAAGGGCTACTACGTCGACAAGACCCGTCCTTGGGGGGTCAACAATCTGTACCTCCCCAGCACTGCAATGCCGCATGTGCTGCAATCCCTGCAGGGTTTGCAGAAGCCCGTATACAAGAACGAGCCGGATGCACTGGGCAACGCCAGAATGGTGCTGGCCAGCCTTGCGATAATGACCCCGGGCACCATGAAGCCAGAGGAGTATGATCAGTTCGTCAGGGACATCGTGAATTTCCTCGACTACGCCGGTGAGCCCGTCAAGGCGAAGCGCCAATCGCTCGGCGTGTTCGTGACATTGTTTTTGCTGGTGTTCTTCGTGTTCGCCTACTTGCTGAAGAAAGAATATTGGAAGGACGTCCACTGACGCAGCAGCGGGGAGTCCCGCAGATTTCCAGGAGATCGCGTTAGTGGCACGTCGCTCGGTGATGACACTGTTTTCCGCACCGGCTGACCCCTGGAGTCACCGGACGCGATTAGTGCTTGCCGAGAAAGGCATCGCGATTGAGTTGATCAATGTCGATCTCAACGATTTGCCGGAAGACCTGCTCGACCTGAATCCCTATCATAGTGTGCCGACCTTGGTGGATCGCGATCTCGTGCTGTACGACTCGCGCGTCATCATTGAGTACCTCGACGAGCGCTTCCCGCATCCGCCGCTGATGCCCATCGATCCGGTCACCCGGGCGCAGTTTAGGGTGGCGCTGTATCGTGTGGAGCGCGACTGGTACGCCTTGGCGCGCGACATCGAGTTGGATCCGCAGGGCAAGACAGCGGCGCATAGCCGCAAAGTGTTGGGCGAAGCCATCAGCGCGAGCGCGGAAGTGTTCAAGGCGAAGCCGTTCTTCTTGAGCGATGAATTCTCCTTGGTCGACGCCAGCATCGCGCCCATTCTGTGGCGCCTGCCCAGCTACGGCATCGAGTTGCCGCCCCAGGCTCAGCCCATCCAGAAGTACATGAATTCGATATTTGCACGCTCGACGTTCCGCGCCTGCCTGACCGAAGCGGAACGGGAAATGCGCCATTGAAACCGCGGCGCCCCTATCTGCTTCGCGCCCTGCACGAGTGGATCTCGGACAGCGGCGAAACCCCGCACATCGTGGTGGACGCGGCGGCCGAGGGCGTGAGCGTGCCTCGCCAGTATGTCAAGGACGGCAAGATCGTCCTCAATGTGAGTTTCTCGGCCACGCAGATGCTGAAGCTGGGCAATGATTTCGTGAGTTTCGAGGCTCGCTTCGGCGGGGTCGGGTTCGCGGTACAGGTGCCGGTGCGGGCAATCTTGGGAATCTACGCGCGCGAGACCGGCCAGGGCATGATTTTCCCCGAGGGAGATGCGGATCCCGATCCGACCGATGGTCCGCCGGCGCCCGCCGCCAAGGACGCTGACGCGAAGGCCAAATCGAAGCGCCCCAAGCTGCAGGTGGTCAAGTAGCGCGAAACGCGTCCTTGATCCAGTGGATGAGGTGGGTGCCGTCGGGCAGACCTTCCACGCCGATGACGTCGAAGCGCATGCGGCAGGCACGCCAGCTCGGCGTTCGCTGCCAGAAAAATTGAGTGGCGCGAATGATCTTGCGCTGTTTGGCATGGTTCACCGAGGCGACCGCGCCGCCGAAATCGCCGCGAATCCGCTGCCGCACCTCGACGATGGCCAGCACTGGGCCGTCGAGGCAGACGAGATCGAGTTCCCCGGCGCGGCACCTCAAGTTTCGCGCCAGTATTTCGACGCCATGACTCTGCAGATGCCGCGCGGCCAGCAGTTCGGAGGCGGAGCCGCGTGCGATGTTAAGTTGGGTGGACACGCGCAACAGCGTGCGCGCCGCAAGGCCGGGCGGTCCGCAGAGAAAAGCGGCCTGTTCGTGGCAATATGATGCCATGCCAAAGCTGCATCACACGCCCAAGGGATTTCGCAACAACTACATCGAGTCGATCACAAAATCTCTCGGTGACCTGCTGCGCTGGCAGAGGGAGCGTATCCGCAATCATTTGCCGCCGAAGCCGACGCTCCCCACGCCTCAAACGCCTGCCGACATGGATTTCATTCGGCGAAATGCCCTGGCGGGCGGCGAGATGATCCCGGCCGTGACCTGGATCGGGCATGCCAGCACGCTGGTGCAGGCGAGCAGCCTCAACGTACTCACGGATCCCCTTTTTTTTCGAAGCGCGCCTCGCCGGTGCAATTCCTAGGACCCGCGCGCGTACTGCAACCGGGGGTGGCGCTCAAGGACCTGCCGCACATCGATGTCGTGGCGATCTCGCACAATCATTACGATCATCTGGATCGCGGCAGCATTTTATCGCTGGCCAAGCAGCCGGGCGGCGTCGAACTCGACTGGTGGGATTCCCACGAAGTCATCGGCGCAGATGGCTGCCGCGCCGAATTTCACCTGACTCCGGCGCAGCATTGGTCGAGCCGAACGCCGACCGACCGCAACCGCACGCTGTGGGGAGGATGGGCGGCTTTCGGCGCGGATTGCCACTGGTTCTTCACCGGCGACACGGGGTATAGCAAGGACTTCAGCGATGCGCGCGAAAGATTCGCGGGCCGCCAAAGCCCGGAGCAGGGCGGGGGATTCGACATTGCGTTGATCGCCGTCGGCGCATGCCTGCCGCGCTGGTTCATGAAGGATCAGCACGTGGATCTGAACGAGGCCGTGCAGATCCATTTGGATCTGCGTGCCAAACGCAGCGTGGGCGTGCACTGGGGAACATTTCAGCTGGCGGACGACCCGCTGGATCAGCCGCTGCATGAACTTGCCGGCGTGTGCCGCGCCAAGGGCGTGGTGGAGGAGACGTTGGTTTTAATTCCGGTGGGCCGGACAACGCGGCTGGCGCGTCGCGTCGCCATGTCTTAAATCACCGACAATTTCAGATTTAGTTGCGGTGCTTTATTATTTATGTCAAATGAAGCGCGCATTCGACACCGTACTCAATCAACTGCAAGCCGGCGAAGAACTGATCGCGGCCGGTGTGGATCAATTATCTCGGCGCTGGCAGGCCTCGGCGACGTTCATCGGCGAGTTGTGCGCGGGAACAGATCGATGGCAGGCCGCATTGCGAAAAATGCAGTTACCGACAAATAATATGCAGGATCCCATTAACTTGGCCGAGATCTTGCGGGCACGCACCATCCCTTGAGATGGGTTCAGGGCGAGGATAAGGCGTTCGGCGCGCCATTCCTGATTTGCGCCCAGTCAAGATCCCGGCGGATCCGATTGTGTTCGTCGAGATGCAATCTGCCGGACACTCCCGCGATCTCGCTCGCCGCGGCGCGGGACTTTGAGCGCAGCGCCGGCACCAGGCGATAGGCATCGAATCCAAACGCATAAAGACGATCGCGCCGCGCGGTTCGGGCAGGCCACGCCGCGCGCACCGAATCGCGGATCTGCGTGGTCACCGGATCGCCGCCGATCATCCACGGCATATCCGGGAACGTCATGCCCTCGAGGTCGCTGTTGGCCGCGGGATCCGGCTCGAAACTATCCGACATGGAATACACGGGCACATCGCCGGCGTAATGAAATTTGAGCTGCGGCAGGATTTGCCGCGCGACGCCGGGAGTGCCTGCCACGAACACGAACGCGGCATCCGTGCGGTGCGTCACCGGCTCGCCCTTGACCATGCGTACTTGCAGCACCTGCTTGATGAGGTCGGAGAAATCGACCTGGGACGCCTCGTAGTGCTGGCCGTCGAGTACCGCTCCGCCATGATGCGATAGCTCATCAGCAAAGGCGGCGGCGACGCGATTGCCCAACTCGCCGCTCGGCACGATCACCACTCCGTTGAGCCGGCCGTCGGTGATCGCATGTCTGGCGATCATGCGGGCTTCGTCTTCCGGGAACAGCGCAAATTGATAGAAATCCGCGGGTGCGATGACCGATTCACCCAGAAAATTCAAGGCCAGCACCGGCGTGTGTCCGCCGCTCAAGGGCGCAAGCGCCGCAACGTCTTCCTTGGTGAGCGGGCCGACCACGAAACCGGCGCCCTCCGCGACCGCATGAGTGTAGGCGCTGGCGACGGACTCCGCAGTCACGTCGTAAATTTTCAGGCGCGGCCGCTGCGCGGCATCCTGCTCCAGGTAAGCAGCGATGAAACCGTCGCGCACGGCGACTCCAACAGCCTCGGAGCGGCCCGATAGCGGCAGCAACAGCGCGATGGCATCGGGATATTCCGTTGCCGAGGCGATCTGGGTCGATGCGACGCCGAACACGCTGTCGTTCGCGGGATGCTGCGGGTAGGCAAGTTTCCAGTTGGCCAGCGCCGCGGCTGCACGCATGGGATCGCGCGCGAGTGCGACGGCGACCGGTCCCAATTCCAGCCAGCCGACCACGATGGGGTCGGACTTCGGCGGCGGTTTCAGCGATTGACCGTGTTCGGCGGCGTTGCGCACGCGGCTGAATAGTTCGTCGCGATTCGCGCGCAGCGCCGCAGGATCGCTGAGGAAACGCTCGCGTTCCACCAGGGCGCGGGTGCCTTCGACGGGATGGCCGGTCAGAAAGGCGCTGCGGCCGCGAATCCACCAGTAGTTCTGCGCCTGTTCGGCCGAGGAGGGGACGGAGATTTGGTCCAGCTCATGAATGGCGCGGGTGCCGTCGTTCTCTGCATAGGCGATCTCCGCGGCGACCAGCGCGTGTTCGGTGGGAAGGCGGGTGCGCGCCTCGGCGGATACGGTCGCGAATGCATGTTTGGCGGCGGCGAGATCGCCGGCGGCCAGCCATTGCTCGGCACTCAGCAACGCGTAGTTGTCATGGCTGGCCGGTTGCTCGGCGCCGAGCTCGGCGAAGGCTTGCGCAGCATCGGCGTGCTTGCCCTCCGCGACCATGCGCAGCGCGCGCTCCTGTTTGTCCTGCGGAGCAGTTTCCTGCTTCACCAGGCTGCAGGCCGCCAGCAGCAACGCTACCGCGAGCGCCGCATACAGCGGCCGCCGTGGACGTCGAGTGATCACTGCCATACCCTCCACTCCTTAAATCTTAATAGGGCAGATTATAATGAGTATCGCGGCGGCAGGGCGGCTCTACGTGGTCGCGACGCCAATCGGCAATTTGGGCGACTTGAGCGTGCGCGCGCGCGAGATATTGCAGACTGTGTCCTTGATTGCGGCGGAGGACACGCGGCACACCGGGGTCCTGCTCAAGCACTTCGGCATTCTCACGCCGCAGCTGTCGCTGCACGATCACAACGAGCAGCAGCGCGCGAGCGAAATCATCGAGCGGTTGCGAATAGGCGCGTCGGTGGCCCTGGTCAGCGACGCCGGCACGCCGGCTATCAGCGATCCGGGGTTTGAATTAGTACGCGCGGTGGCGGCGGCGGGCTTGGATATCATCGCCATCCCCGGTCCCTGCGCGGCCATCGCTGCGCTGTCGGTGGGCGCGCTGCCCACCGATCGCTTCTGTTTCGAGGGGTTCTTGCCGGCGCGCGGCGGCGCACGGCGCAAACGCCTTGAAAGCTTGGCTAGCGAGGTTCGCACTCTGGTTCTATACGAGGCGCCGCATCGCGTTCGCGACACACTGGAGGATTGCGCCACGGTATTCGGCGGCGAGCGCAGCGCGACGGTGGCGCGCGAAATCACCAAGCTGCATGAAACGATCTATCGCGGTTCGATCGAGGAACTGCTCGCGCGCGCCACCGCAGATGCAGATTTCGGCCGCGGCGAAATCGTACTGCTCATCGCGGGCGCGCCGCAGTCAGGCGAGAGCGATGAGCGTGGCGCCGACGGCCATGGCGGCGCGCTCGACCGGACTTTGAAAATTTTACTCGCGGAATTGCCGTTGAAGCAGGCGGCGCGTTTGGCCGCACTAATCACCGGGACACCTGCGACACCGCCTGCGAGCCTTCGCTCACCCTGTGCGGCGGAAAGTGCATCGACGCCAGCTCCAACGCGACGGCCTGCGGGCCGTCGTGCAAGGTGTGCTCGAGCGCCGAGAGCTGCCAGAGCGGTGTCTGCGCCACCAAGCCGAACGGAGGGTGCGCGGAC
>JANXZQ010000237.1 GCA_025355445.1 Gammaproteobacteria bacterium | reverse complement strand
GCCGCCGATCGCAATGAGTTCGGACATCGAAAAACGGCCGCTCGGGCGCAGGTCAGCCAATACCGGCACGCGCTTGCCGATGCGTGTGAAGTCATCCAGCGCTAGCTTGACGTTGGCGGACGAGGCCATGGCGATCAAGTGCAGCACTGCGTTGGTGGAACCGCCGAGCGCAATGACCACCGTAATGGCATTTTCAAACGCCCGCCGGGTGAGGATGTGGCGCGGGGTCAGGCCCAACTTGATTAAATTAACGACGGCGGCGCCGGCGCGCGAACAATCGTCCCGCTTATGTCCGGATACGGCTTCTTGCGCTGAACTGTTCGGCAGACTCATGCCAAGCGCTTCGCTGGCCGACGCCATGGTGTTGGCGGTGTACATGCCGGCACAGGAACCGGGCCCCGGGATCGAGGTGCGCTCCACGAATTTGAGCTGCTGCTCGGACACCGTGCCATTCGCGTAGCCGCCCACGGCTTCGAACACCGAGACGATGTCGCGCTTGTCGGTTCCGGGCCGTATCGTGCCGCCGTAGACGAACACCGCAGGGCGGTCGAGGCGCGCAAGAGCCATCAGGCACCCAGGAATGTTCTTGTCGCAGCCGCCGATGGCGACCACGCCGTCGAAGCCTTGTGCGCCGACCACGGTCTCTATGGAATCTGCGATGACTTCGCGCGACACCAGCGAGTAGCGCATGCCGGGCGTACCCATGGAAATGCCGTCGGAAACGGTGATGGTATTGAAGGTGATCGCCTTGGCTCCCGCCGACTCCGCACCGGCCGCGGCCAGCCGTGCCAGCTCGTCGATGTGCATATTGCAGGGGGTCAAGTTGCTCCAGGTCGATGCGATGCCGACCTGCGGCTTTTCGAAATCAGCGTCGCCGAAGCCGACGGCCCGCAGCATCGCGCGGCTGGGTGTCTGTTTGACGCCGTCGACCACGATGCGTGAGTAACGACGGGAATCGACGGCCTTGGATTTTTTTTTGGACATAGGCTTGGGTTCCAGCATAGCGTTAGACGGTGCCGTAGCGCTTCAGAAGATATCTATAGACGGCGCGCACACTCTGTGCCTCGGCGCCGACGCCGCGGCCGGGACGGTCCTTCGAGTTCCAGCCGTACAAGTCAATGTGCATCCAAGGCGTGGACTCGCTGACGAAGCGCTTTAGAAACAATGCGCCGAAAATGGCGCCGGCAAAGGTCGATGAGGCGACATTGTTCAAATCAGCGATCTTACTGGCGAGTTCATCCTCGTAACCCGGCCACAGGGGCATGGGCCACAGGGGGTCGTGTTCGGCCGCGCCCTCGCGCGCCAGGTCCTGCACCATGGCCTCGTCATTGCCGAACAGCGCCGGTAATTCCGGACCGAGCGCCACCCGCGCCGCACCGGTCAAGGTTGCGAAGTCGATGATCAAATCCGGATGCTCGGCATCCGCCAGCGCCAGCGCATCGCACAACACCAGCCTGCCCTCCGCATCGGTGTTGCCGACCTCGACCGTCAAGCCTTTGCGCGTAGCCAGCACGTCGCCCGGCCGGTACGCATTGCCGCTGATGGAGTTCTCAACCATGGGCACCAGCACCCGCAGCTGCGCGCGCAGCTTGACGCTCATGAGCATGTGCGCCAACGCCAGCGCCACCGCGCCGCCGCCCATGTCCTTTTTCATGAGCGCCATACCGGCGCCAGGTTTGATATCAAGACCGCCGCTGTCGAAGCACACGCCCTTCCCGACCAACGTCAGGCGCGGATAGGATTCGCCGGCGGCGGGCGCCCAGCGCAGGTCGGCGAGCCGGGGAGCGGCGCTGCTGGCGCGGCCCACCGCATGAATGGCCGGAAAATTTGCCGCAAGCAATTCCTCGCCCACCCATTCTTGATAATTGGCCTGATGGCGCTCGGCGAGCCGGCGCGCGGCGGCGGCAAACTCGACGGGACCTAAGTCGCCCGCCGGCGTATTGATCCAATCGCGCGCCATGCGCAGCGCCTCGGAGGCAAGGGCGATGAATGGCACGTCGGCGTTCGGCGGTGCCGCAAGGCTCGCCGCGTCGCCCTTCCCGGCGCGGTAGCGCTCGAAGCGATACGCGCCGTAAGCGAATCCCAGGCACAGCTGCGTGGCCTCTTCTGCCGTGAACTCCTGCAGCAGATGAAAACGGCGCGCAGGCAGCCGCTCGGCGATGCCGGCCGCGTGCCACAAAGACAACTCGCCTTGCAGCCTGCCCAAGCCGCCCACCGCCATGCCTATGCCGCCCGCGGCATCCGGCAACAGCACCACGCGATGTCTCTCACCCTTGAAGTTTTGCTCTGCCATCCAGCGTGCCACCGCCGGTGTTTGCACAGCGCGCCACGCTTCTATTTCGTTCTCGTACAGCAGCCACAGCGGTAACGAAACACTGCTATCGACGGTCATTGAATTGCGTCCTCACGAAGCGCCAACCGGCTTGGGAATATCTTGCATCATAAGAGATTCTGTGGTGCTATTTACGGCTAGTTTATAAGCCCACCGCGACACTCAAAGACCCCGCTTGAGGCTAAAAGTCCGAAGGCGGGGTCTTGCATTTTGTAAGTATGGATTTTAGGTTACAGGAGATTTTCATGCGTTTGTATTCGCAAAAAGACGTCGATAAGAAAGCGCTACGCGGTGCACGCATCGCCATCTTAGGCTACGGCAGCCAGGGCCGCGCACACGCGCTCAACCTGCATGACAGCGGCTACGACGTGGTGGTCGGCGTTCGCAAAGGCGATAGCTGGAAAAAAGCCAAAAAAGATGGCTTGAAAGTCATGGAGCCGACAACAGCCGTCAAGGGTGCGGTATTGGTGTCGATGTTGGTGCCCGACCTCACCCAAAAATCCCTGTACGCCGAGATCAAGGGCGTGCTGGAGAAAGGCGCCACGCTGTTGTTTGCACACGGCTTCAACATTCATTTCAAGCAAATCAAGCCGCGCAAGGATCTGGACGTGGTGCTGATTGCGCCGAAGGGCCCCGGCGATTTGGTGCGCCGCCAGTACCAGCAGGGACGCGGCGTGCCCTGCCTGATTGCGGTGGCGCAGAACACCTCCAAGCATGCCAAGGCCAAAGCGCTGGCCTATGCGGACGGGATCGGCGGCACGCGCGGCGGCGTGCTGGAGACAACGTTTGCCGAAGAGACGGAAACGGATCTGTTCGGCGAGCAGGCGGTACTGTGCGGCGGCGCGACAGAATTGGTGGTGAAAGGCTACGAGACGCTGGTCGAGGCCGGCTACCAGCCCGCGGTCGCCTATTACGAATGCCTGCACGAGCTGAAGCTGATCGTTGATCTGCTGCACGAGGGCGGTATCACTAAAATGCATCGCTTCATCAGCGAAACTGCCAAGTACGGCGATCTGACTCGTGGACCGCGCATCGTGAACAAGGCCACGAAGAAGGAAATGCGCAAGATCCTGACCGAGATCCAACAAGGCAAATTTGCGCGCCAATGGATTGCCGAGAACAAGCGCGGCCGGCGCAAGTATTCCAAGCTGCTGAAGGCGGATCTGACGCATTCCATCGAAAAAATCGGCGCCCAGCTACGTGCCCGCATGCCGAGCTGGAATCCGGGAAAGCCTGATTCCTTGGACAGGCTCCCAGGCATGCGCACACTTTTTGACAAGGTATGGGCGGCACATGAAGTCGTTGCCGAAACGGCAGACACCCCTGCCGTCCTGTATGTCGATTTGCACCTCATTCACGAGGTCACTTCGCCGCAGGCGTTCAGTACGCTCAAGCGCTTGGGTTTGCCGGTGCGGCGTCCCGATCGCACATTGGCGACGATGGACCATTCCATTCCGACCAGCAGCGAGCAGGTGTTCGGCAATGTGCCGATCAAAGTGGACGCCGCGGCGCTGCAGGTGCGCCAGCTGGAGGAGAATGCTGCGCAGTTCGGGGTCGAGCTATTCGGCATGCGCGACGCACGACGCGGCATCGTGCACGTCATCAGTCCGGAATTGGGGACTACGCAGCCGGGAATGACCATCGTCTGCGGCGACAGTCATACCAGCACCCACGGCGCGTTCGGCGCGCTGGCCTTCGGCATCGGCACCACCGAAGTGGGCCATGTGTTTGCCACCCAGACCCTGTTGCAGCGCAAGCCGAAAACCTTTGCCGTCAATGTTGAGGGGCGGCTGCGCCCCGGCGTAACTGCCAAAGATTTG
>JANXZQ010000228.1 GCA_025355445.1 Gammaproteobacteria bacterium | reverse complement strand
CTATTGGTTTGCCTCCTATCCTTGGGCTGCACCATCATTCGCGAAACCTTCAACGCATGGACACCGGTGTATTTGCGCGATTATTTAGGTTATGGCAACGGTGACGCCGCGCGCATGAGCGGGATTTTCCCGGGCGTCGGCGCCGTCTCCGTGCTGGTGACGGGCTGGCTCAGCGACCGCCTAGGGGTCAACGGGCGCGCGCTCATCATGTTCGTGGGCTTGAGCGCTGCCGCCGTCGCCCTATTGGTTTTGATGACCATGCACTCGAGCACCCATGGCTCGCTATTGCCGCTCATCGCCATCGGCACCATCGCCTTCTGTCTGTTGGGGCCTTATTCATATCTCGGCGGCGCCTTTGCACTCGATTTCGGCGGCAAACAGGCAGGCGCTGCATCGTCTGGCATCATCGACGGGGTCGGATATCTGGGTGGCGCGGCGGCGGGCTACGTCGTCGCGCGAATCGCCGTGGCCTTCGGCTGGCAAGGGGTATTTGTGTCCCTCGCCGTGGTCAGCGCATTGGCAGCGCTCGGCGCCGGTTGTCTCTACATCTTGAACGCGAGAGCTGCCGCCCGCGGAGAGCATGCGCCGTGAGCATGCAAGCCACTGTGAAGCATCTCTGGTCTCTCCCCGACATGCTCGGCATCGAATGGACCGACGGGACTTCGAGCGAATTTGCCAGTCTGTGGCTGCGCGACAATCTGCGCGAGGACCGCGACCCGCACAGTGGACAGCGCCTCGTCGATATAGCCGATTTGCCCGAAGACCCGCGGATTCGCTCGGCGACTGCCCAGAACGGCGTGATCAGGGTCGAATGGGAAAACGAGCCGCGCCCAGGCTCGTTCACACTGCAGTGGCTGCAGGCGAACGCAGCCGACGGCTCGGTCCGCCAGTCGGAGTTCACCCCTAAACGCTGGCTCGACGGAGCCCGTCTCGATGCCGCGCGTGACTTCGCCTGGGCGGCATTCTCCGACCTGCAAACCAGCCGTTCTCTGCGCACGCACTGGCTCACGCGCCTACTGCAGGACGGAATCGCGTTCTTGAACGGTGTGCCGGCGACGGATGCCGGCATCCTCGACGCGGCTGCACTAGCCGGTCGCGTGTCGGAAACCAACTATGGGCGGGTGTACGACGTGCGGTCGGTCCCACAACCGGAAAATCTGGCGTATTCCGACCTGGGACTGGGTTTGCATACCGACAACCCCTATCGCGAGCCGGTGCCGGGCTTCCAAGTGCTGCACGCATTGATCGCCTCTCCCGACGGCGGCGACAGCCTGTTCGGCGATGGCTTTGCCATCGCCGAGCACATGCGCGCCTCCTTTCCCGATGCCTTCGCCGTCTTGACGCGAACTGCGGTGCCCTTCTCATACCGCTCCGAAAACGCGGAGCTGTATGCCGAAAGGCCGTTGATTCAATTGACCTGCAGCGGAGAGGTCAGCGCGGTGCATTACAACAGCCGCTCGATTGCGCCGCTGCGCCTCTCGGCCCGCGATGCCCGCCCCTTTTACTCCGCCTACCGCTGCTTCGCCGCGCTGCTGCGCGAGCCGCGTTTTCATTTGCAAATCAGCCTGCGGGATGGCGATCTCGTCATATTCGACAATCAACGCACCTTGCACGGCCGCACCGCATTTTCGTCGGCGCGGCATCCGCGCCACTTGCGCGGCTGCTACCTGACCCGCGACAGCGTGTTCAGCGAGGCCGCATTGCTGCGGCGTGAATTCCGGACGGAGAACGACTCATGAGCATTGCCGACGAAATTCTCGGCATCTTTAACCGGCGCGGCGCGGGCGCGTATTTCGGTGAAGATGTGTCCATGACCGAACATGCCTTGCAGGCTGCGTATTTTGCGCAAGCCGCCGTGGCGCCGCAGCCGCTCGTTCTTGCAGCGCTGCTGCACGACATTGGACATCTCATCGAGGACGTTCCCGACGACCTCGCACACTGGACCTCGGATGCGCATCACGAACAGGTCGGCGGCCACTGGCTTGCCAAACACTTCCGTCCCGAAGTGTCGGAGCCGGTACGCCTGCACGTTCCCGCCAAGCGCTATCTCCTGGCCACCGACGCCAAGTATTTCGCCAAATTGAGTCCCGCCTCCGTAGTGACTCTCAAGCTTCAGGGTGGCCCCATGACCGAGCAGGAAGTGGCGAAGTTCGAGGCCGAGCGCTACGGCAAGGACGCGGTCCTCATCCGGCAATGCGACGACCAGGGCAAAGTGGCGGGATTGAAGACTCCCGGACTCGCCGACTATTGTTCGATGATCGAGGCGCTTGCGCTGGCCTGAATTCACATCTGACGGAACAGATGCAGGTAGCTGCGGCTCACCGGCAGCACCTCTGCGCGGCCCTTCAGGTGAATGTCGGCCGTCTCGTTGTCGCCGCGTACCACACGCGCGATGGAGTTCAAGTTCACGACGACGGAGCGATGCACTTGGGCAAACTGCGCTGCATCGAGCTGCCCGATGAGGTCCTTCAGCGTTGCGCGGATGATGGCCTCGCGCGCTTCGCCGGCCTGGCCGCGCCAGGCGACCGAGGTGTATTTCTCCCCTGCGCGCAGATAATCGACATCCGCGACCGGAATCAGATCCACCGTTTGGCCCACCGAGGCGCGGATCCAACGCAGCCTTTCGGGTGCCGGCCGGCGTTCGAGTTGCGCCGCGAGTTGTTGCAGCAGCAACTCTGAGTGAAGTGCGGGCTGCGCACTGCGCAGCCGCTCCTGCAGCCGCGCCACGGTTTGGGACAGGCGCGCGGCGTCCACCGGTTTCACCAAATAATCCAGACGCCCTGTGCAAAAGCCTGTACGGCATACTGATCGTAGGCCGTCACGAAAACCAGGTGCGCGCGTTGCCCAATGCGGCGCGCTGCTTCGATCCCGCTGACACCGGGCATGTGAACGTCAAGAAAACACACCGTCGGCTGCAGCGCTTCAAATCGATTGATCGCCTCACGCCCATTACGCGCGCGCGCGACCACGATGAGTTCCGGCCACGTAGTATTCAATAACCGCTCCAGCGATTCACGCAACAGCGGCTCGTCTTCTGCAATCAGCGCTGTCGGCGGCTGTAAGGTCATGTCTGCGCCTTGCGAATGGGAAACGTAAGTTCCGCGCGCACGCCGTGCGGCGCCACCTCGCTCAAGACGAGTTGCGCATCGGAGCCGAAGGCCAGCTGCAACCGCTCGCGCAGCGTGGCGAGGCCCGTGCCAAGGCCTCTGCCTATGGCCTTTAAGCCGACGCCGGTATCGGTGACGCTGACCCGGCATCGTTCGGAGTGCCATCGAGCTTCGATGCTGATGCTTCCGCCCACTTCGCTGGGATCGATGCCGTGGCGTACGGCGTTCTCGACCAACGGCAGCAGCGTCATAGGCGGGCATTGCAGGCCGGCCGTGGTCTCATCGGCGTTTATCGCGAACGTCAGCCGGTCCGGCATGCCCATGTGCATCACTTCCAGATAGGCGCGCACCAGCTGCAGCTCCTGACCCAGCGTCGTCGATGGTTCGTGCAGCCGCGGGAAGGCCGCGCGCAGGTAGTCGATCAGGCTCTGCAGAACCTTCGCCGCTTGCGGGGCGCCGGCCTCCACCAGTGCCTGCACATTCGCCAGCGTGTTGAATAGAAAATGCGGCTCGACCTGCGCCTGCAGCAGTCTGAAGCGAGCATCGAGCGCCTGGCGCTCGAGTTCGCTGCGTTCGAGAGCAAAGGCGGCCGCCTGATCACGGGCAAAGTCATCGCGCTGCCGCAGCAAGGCACCGACAGCAATCAAAGGCGCAAATAGGATGCCCGCAGAGGTCAGCGTTGCGTAGCCCAGGACCCGCGCCTTCTCCGTGGCAAATTGCGGGTGGCCGCCCGTCGTCAGCCAGTAGGCGAATAGGGCGCCGAACGGCACCACGGCCACAATGGCCGTCAGTTGCAACCCCCATCGCGCCATCCACCGAGGCAGGCGCGTGGGCCAACGCTCGAACAAGCCGAAGGCGAGCAACGCGCTGAAGCCCACCAGCTTGGTGCGGCCCACCACCATTGGCGTGGACACGAGCGAGCCCAGGCGCAGGAACAGCCCAATCGCCGTCGAAGCGATCAGCACTACTCGTACCCGGGGCCAGCCGAGCATGGCGGCCGGGCCGTGACGCTGGGCGGAAGCATCGGGGACCAACATGGCGCAACTATAGTGCAATGCGCGCCGCCGTTCGTCGCATGGCCCGCCGCTGTCGCTGTCTTGAGCCGATAGTTTGCACACGCAGCGCATCTGCGCAGGGAGCAACCATGACTCGACTGTATAAAGTGCTGGGCATCGCCTTGGTTCTGGTGGTGGTGACGCTGGCATGGACACTGAGTCATAATTCCGCCTGCGGCGCCGCAAACGGAGTACCCGCCGGCGTCCTTTCAATGAAAGCCATCGTTTATCGCTGCTACGGCTCCGCCGTTGTCGTCAAGCTCGAGGACATCGCCAAAACCGCGCCCGCTGACGATCGGGTACTGGTCAAAGTCAGCGCCGCCTCCGTCAATCCTCTGGACTGGCACTACATGCGAGGCGAGCCCTATTTCATGCGCGCCTTGGCTGGGTTCGGCAGGCCTAAGGACATTCGCCTGGGAGTCGATTTCGCGGGCACGGTTGAAGCCGTCGGGAAAAATGTCACGCGTTTCAAGCCGGGGGTTGCAGTGTTCGGCGGCGCCGACGGCGCATTCGCCGAGTATGTCAGCGTTCGTGAAAGCGGCGCATTGGCGCACAAGCCCGCCAGCCTGACTTTCGATCCGGCCGCTGCCATACCTATCGCTGCCGTCACGGCCTTGCAGGCGCTGCGCGACAAGGGACAAATTCATGCCGGACAGGAAGTGCTGATCAACGGCGCGTCGGGCGGCGTCGGCACCTTCGCCGTGCAAATCGCCAAGGCCTATGGCGCCAAAGTCACCGCTGTATGCAGCACCAAGAACGTCGCGATGGTGCAATCCATCGGCGCCGATCGAGTCATCGACTACACGCAACAAGACTTCACTGAAGGTTCGCAGCACTACGACCTCATCATCGACACCGTCGGAACGCACTCGCTGTCGGCATACCGCCGCGTGATGAATCCCCACGGCGCCCTGGTCATGGTCGGATCGCAGGACAAGGGCCGGTGGATCGGGGCCCTGTCGGGCTCGATCAGGGCACTTCTGTATTCGCCCTTCGTCAGCCAGAAATTCATTTTTATGCTGGCGAGCCTGGACCAGAAGGACCTTGTCGTATTGAGTGATCTGATGCAGGGCGGCAGGGTCACGCCCGTCATCGACCGGCGTTATCGATTGAGCGAGGTGCCCGAGGCCATTCGCTATCTTGAACAAGGGCATGCGCGAGGCAAGGTCATAGTCACGTTGGAATAACGGCTGTGGCCGCGCACGAGCGCAAGGCGCTGGCGCTCGCGTTCCTGGGTAATTTCCTGTTGATGGGTAGCTACTACATTTTGCGTCCGCTGCGCGACACCGTCGCCACCATGGTAGGCGTCGGTCAGTTGCCGCAGCTTTTCACCGCAACCTTCCTCGGCACATTCGCCGCCTCCGCGTTGTATGCGGCCCTGGCGTCGCGGATCCGTCTGACACGCCTGCTGCGCGGCACTTTCTGGTTCTGGCTGTGCAATGTCCTGCTGTTTGCGCTGCTGTTTCGTCTGTTTCCACAAAGCCGTTTGCTGGGCGGCTCGTACTACGTTTCGTTCAGCATAGCCAATCTGTTCATGATCTCCATATTCTGGAGCTTGATGGTGGACGTGTTCTCCGCAACCCAGGCGACCCGGTGGTTCGCCCTCATCGCCGCCGGCGGCGCCTTGGGGGCGATTGCCGGGCCGCTGCTCACGCGGCTGCTCGTTGCAAAATGGGGACTGAGCGGCATGCTGCTGCTGGCCGCCGCCGGCTTTGGGCTTAACGTCGTGCTGATCCATCTTCTGATGCGCGAGAAGCCGCGGCTTCGACGCAGCGGCGAGGACGCGCAGCAGTCCACCTTGGATCACGCGTTGAGCGGCGGCATCTTTGATGGCTTCGGCCGGCTGTTCAAGTCGAGCTATGTTTTCAATCAAGCCGCCTTCATGCTCTTGATGACCTGGGTCAACACCGTGGCTTATTTCTGTCAGACCGACTTGATCGCGCGAACCTACACCGCTGTCGCCGGCCGCGCGCAGGCCATTGCCGACATCGACCTGGTGGTGAACATTTTCACCGCGGTCATTCTATTCCTGGAACTCGGACGGGTGGTACGGCGCTTCGGAGTGACCGCCGGCCTCGTGCTCAATCCATTACTCATGGTGGCGGCATTCCTGGCCACTGCGCTGTCGCCCACGCTATTCATGATTCAGATGCTGCAGATCGTGCGGCGGGTGGCGCAATATGCCATTGCAAGACCCAGCCGGGAAATCTGTTTTACAGTCCTGGAGCAGAACAGCCGCTACAAGGCGAAGAATGTCATCGACACAGTGGTCTACCGATTCGGCGACGTCAGTTCGGCCTGGGTACAGGCGGGTCTTACGTCGATGGGCTACGGCTTGAACGGCGCAATCGCCGCGGGAGTCGCCGCATCCTTGATGTGGGGAGCGGTCGCAGTCCGCCTCGGCCGGCGCTACGAAAAGATTCGCCTGGGTGATGCGCACAACCGCGACATCAAGCGCCTGAATCTACTCCAGCACGTTGATCCGCTTCAGCGCCTGTAGATACTCGAAGACCAGCGCGGCCGGTACGGGCCCGTATTCCGCCGATAATTCGTCTGTAATCTGCTGCGCACTGCGCCTTCCATCCGCGAAATTTAACGCCTCGTAGGCGTACTCTTCCCCCGCGCCCCAGGAACCCTCGTAACTCAGCAGCTTCGGTGTCGCCACCCCGGCCGACTTGGCGTGATCGGCAAAATAATCGTATCCAAATACCGTCATGGGACCACGCGGTTCCCTATGCCTTCGATAAATGACCGCGCCCGCTCCCTTGGCAGACGACTTGAGTCCCTGCGTTTTGGACGGCGAGCCGCCGACGAATGCATCGAGTGAGGTAAGTACCGCGTGTTCGTACTCGTCGACCGGTCCCTGGGCCGTTTGCCGGTCGAGCGCCGTCACCGCCCTCAGCAGCTTGCCTGTGGCGATCGCCCGACCTACCGCCGGAACGTCGTGCGAGGAGATGTTCGCGAGAAAGTAGCCGCTGGCCGCACCGATCAGCCCCGCGCGCTTGAGCTTGGTGGGATCGATGTTGGCGGCCGTGTCCAAGTTGGTATGAATGTAGCGATCCGGCCAATCGTTCATGTAGATGGCCGGGATGCCGAATGAGGAGTCCTGGTATACATCGTGATCGCTGCCCATGGAGTACGCCGAATACATGGCGCGCAGCGGTTCCCGGCCGCCCTCGGAAGCGATCAGCGGATAGGCGGCAGTACCGCTTGCCGCGAATTGGTAGGACTCGCGGTTCACCCAATCGGCGAACGCCCACGCCACATCGTGCACGAATGACGGCAAGCTCATCGGCCCACGCGTCACGTGAAACACCGCCTTGGTGTCGGGGCTGCCGCCCACCATGTCCATGTGCACCACTGCTTTGATCCGCTGCGCGAATTCCGGTCTGGCATTGAGCAGAGTCACGGTTCCCTCGACCTCCGGCGGCCAGATGAAGCGCATGGTTCGCGCGGGCCGCACCAGCGTGCCGGCATCGATCAATGTCTCGAGCGTTCGCGCCACTTCGAGAATGGTAACGCAACCGCTCGCGTTGTCATTGGCGCCCGGCCGCTGATGATCCAAGTGACAGGAGAACGCAATCTCCTGATCTTTCAACCGCGGGTCCGCTCCCGGTATGACGGCAGTAACCACTTCGTAAAATGCCGGGTGTTGACCCGCTGTCACCATCGCGTGCAATCGAATCGGCTCCTTGGCGTTCAGCCGCTCCTGCATCCCGCGAGCGGTCTTGAGCGACATCATGAAGGCGAAGGTCGCGTTCGGCGAAAAGGACTCGAGATGTCCCCAGCGAATTAAATTATCGTTCTCGCCCGACCACGCCGTCTTCTGGTTCTGTGCGTAGCTCAGAATGCCGACTGCGCCGAACTTTCCGACCGCCAGGTCCTGCACGGCTTCGGGCTGCGCCGCGGCGAGCACGATCTTTCTCTTGACGTCCTTGCCGGCGTAGTCGCCCTCCTGAGCCCCATCGCCCACATCGATGAGGTCCGCGGTCACATCCGTGCTTTCGCTGTCCTCCGCGAGCACTATGGGCTGTGCAGCGTAACTTGCCAGCCGAACGCTGTTGCCGCCTTTAATCTCCGTGAGTTCGCCCTGGCTGGCGTCCCAGGCCTGACGGGCCCGCTGCGTTCCATAAAGAATCTTTCCATCGGCAGGAAACTGCAGTATTTGCACCTCGCTAAGACCGTACGCCCGTGCCCGCTCGGCCACCAACTCAGCCGCGGCATGGAATCCCTGCGAGCCTCGCTGGCGATGCAATCGAGCCAAGCCCTCCAAGTTTCTCTTGGCGGTTTCGCCGCTTACCTCGTTAGCGAGCGCCGCCACGACGGCCTCTGGGAGCAGCGGCGCTGTTTGGGCCGCCGCCATCGATGCACACGCGCCCAGTAGACTGCAGATCAATGCCCGATATCGCATGGGGATCCTTGGCTTATGCCCGCGCACCGCGCGCTTTATGCAGCGAAAGGTAACATTTCGGAATCGGTCCGCGATATTCTTTGCGCTTGCCGACGGAGAAACAAGAAGGAGCGACCTTGACATCCGCAGCACGCAGCGTCCGACTCTATGAACTGGCGCTTGGCAATGGGTGTTCGGCCAGTCCCTACGTATGGCGCATCCGTTATGCCCTCGCCCACAAGGGCGTAGCTTGCGAGCCGGTGGCGGTGGGCTTCACCGACATTGCGACGATTCTCGGCGGGCGATTCAAGACCGTCCCGATCCTCGAGCACGGCGCCACCTTGATGGCTGAGAGCTGGGACATCGCGGAGTACCTGGACCGAGCATTTCCAGGGACACCGTCGCTATTCTCAAGCCCGGCAGAACTTGCCATGGTGCGCTTTACTGATGCGTGGTTCACCTCGGAGATCCTGCGCAAGATGTTCGGCATCTACGTGCTGGATATCCACAATGCCGCGCGCCCGGAAGATCGACCCTACTTTCGCCGCACGCGCGAGATGCGGTTGAAGGGCGCAACTTTGGAAGAATTTACCGCGGATCGCGGCGCGCGCCTGCCCGCGGTGCGCGACGCGCTGACACCGATGCGCGCGTATCTCGAGCGCTTCCCCTTTATCGGGGGCGGCGCACCGAACTATGCCGACTACATCGTGCTTGGCGCCTTCCTCTGGGTGGCGAGCGTCAGCACGCTGCCGCTGCTTGCGCACGATGACACGCTGCGGACTTGGATCGACCGCTTACGCGATCTGTATGGCGAGCTCGGCCGCGACACGCGCATGCAAGCGCTGTTTGAATAACATCGCCCACGGCAAGGAAACCGCCGCACGCTAGAGTTTTCTTTGAGACCCAGTTCACAGTTTACTCTGCACTTCAGAGTACTTGACGCGGCACAGTTTGCTCCCTTAAGCTGGCCTCATGGCAAGGTCGGATACAGTCATTCCCCTTCACTCCGAAGCGCCGGCGGCCATCGAGAGCCGTGCGCTCGGCACACTCGCTTACATACGCGCCTCCATCGAATCCTCCAGTTCCATGGACGTGCCCGGCATGGCCGGGATCGTCATGGGCATCGTCGGCTTGCTCGCGGCAATCGTGGTGTCGCTGCCGCGCTGGGCGCCCCACTGGCTCGGCATCTGGCTCGGCGCGGTAGTCATTGCCCTGACCTTCGGCGGTGCGTTGGTGGCGCGCCAAATAGGACTGAGCGGTCACGCTCGCTATTGGGGACCGGCGCGGAAATTTCTGCTCTGTTTGTGCCCGGCGCTGCTCGCCGGTGCCATGCTGACCTGGGTGCTATATGCCGCCGGCGCCGCGGGCGTCATTCCCGGGATGTGGCTGCTGCTTTACGGCTGCGCGGTGCTGTCGGCGAGCACGGCGACCAGCGCCGGCATTAGTCGGCTCGTCGGAATCATGGGAGTGCTGTTCGTCGCGCTGGGAGCGATGACGTTTGCCCTGCCGGCGACCTTGCATACCGCAATGTTGGGACTGGGATTTGGCGGCATGCACATCGTCTTCGGACTTCTCATCGGACGCGCGGCCGATGCCGGCTAAGGTCAGTGCCGTCAAGCGCGGCGAAGCGGCTGCGCCTGCGCTGGCCAAGGCGCCGAAGCCCGTGGCGGTGCCGCGTTTGGCGCATGGCAACGATGATGCGGGCTTTGACCGCTTGATTTATGAACGGGTGCGGCTCGGCATCATGAGCGCGCTGGCGATGAACGAGCAGCTCGCCTTCAACGAACTGAAGTCACTGTTCGACGTGAGCGACGGCAACCTGAGCGCGCATGCGCGCAAACTCGAGGAAGCGGGCTATGTCGTTTGCACAAAATCCTTCGAAGCGCGCAGACCGAAATCCGTGTACCGGATCACACAGGTCGGCAAGAAGGCCCTGCTACGCTATCTCGAGCACATCGAAGCGGTAATCAAGGCCACTCGGTGCTCCTGAATATGCACGTAGCCATCATCATGGACGGAAACGGGCGCTGGGCCACGCAGCGCGGTCTGCCCCGGTCTTCGGGACACATCCAAGGCGCGAAGGCCGTGCGCGCCACGGTCGAGGCGGCGGCGCGCGCGAACGTCAAGACTCTCACTCTGTACGCCTTCTCATCCGCCAACTGGTCGCGTCCCCCGGGGGAAATCGCCGCACTCATGCATTTGTTCGGTCAGTACCTGTTTACCGAGACCCGCCGCTGCGTGGAGCAATCGATTCGCATCAATGTAATCGGACGCCGCGACCGGCTGAGCGACAACCTCCTGCGATCCATCGAGCAAAGCGAAAAACTGAGCGCCACGGGTTCCGGAATGCTGTTACGCATCGCCGTCGACTATTCCTCGCAGCACAGCATCGTCCAGGCGGCGCGGCGTGCAACGTCGGAAGCCCAGCTCACCGGGGCCGAGTTTCATCGCCTGCTGCACGAAGTCGATCATTGCGCCTACCCGGCGGGCGAAGTCGATTTGCTGATTCGCACCGGCAATGAGCGGCGCCTCAGCGATTT
>JANXZQ010000224.1 GCA_025355445.1 Gammaproteobacteria bacterium | reverse complement strand
GCGGCAATCAAACAAGATGCCAGAAACTTCAGGTATAAGATGATGGTCGCGGAGCGTCAGAAGCGCGCCACGTTGACGCCTCTCTACGCGATCGCAAAAGCGCTGCTGCCGAGCCTTGGCCTCTCGCAGTTGAACATCGCCTACTACGCCAGCCTCGCCGACTATTACACGATCTACGACCTGCGCCGGCTCAAATCCGGTCAATGCCACCTCTATCTGCTGTGCTATGCCTGGCAGCGCTATCGCCAACTCACCGACAATCTGGTCGAGGCGTTGGGTTACCACATGAAGCGGCTGGAGGACGATACCAAGGAAGCCTCCATGCGACAGGCCGCCCAAGTTCACGCCGAACGGCAGCAGGCGTCGCCGCGGGTCGGGCAGTTGCTCTTGCTCTATGTGGACGACACTCTTGAAGACGCCACGCCCTTTGGCGCGGTACGTCTCCAGGCATTCCGCATCATGCCGAAAGAAACGCTGCTTTCGACCGGCAAGCTCCTCTCCGAGGAACCGGTCAACCAAATGGACCTGCGCTGGCAGGCGGTGGACAAGCATAGCAGCCGATGCACCAAGAACCTGCGGCCGCTCGCCATGTCACTCGATTTCGACAGCAGTGTGGCGGAGAGTCCATGGCTGGAGGCGCTGCGCTGGATGAAGAGCGTCTTCGGACGGCAACAGAGCCTCGGGCAAAGGCCGCTCGACGAAATTCCAGAACACACGGTTCCGAGGCGCCTGCGTCCGTATCTGCTGCACTTCGACAAGGACGGCAATGCAACCGGCCTGAAAGGTGAGCGCTACGAGTTCTGGGTATATTGGCAACTGCGCAAACGCCTCGACGTTGGCGACATTTACCTAGACGACAGCCTGCAACACAGGCGGTTTGCCGATGAGCTAATCGCTCTGGACCGGAAGGCGGATGTGCTCAAGGGACTGAATATTCCCTGGCTGGCCCAGCCGGTCGAGACCACGCTCGACGGCTTGTTCGCCGAACTCGATATGCTCTGGCACTCGTTCGACCGGGAGCTGCGCCAGGGGAAACTCAAGCACCTAGACTTCGATGCAGTCAAGAAATCGCTGACTTGGCGCCGCCCCAAAGCCGACCAGGATGAAACCCTGCAAAAGAACTTCTACACCAAAGTCCAGGCGCACGATATCTCCGACATCTTTCGCTTTGTGAATGAGAGGTGCCGCTTCCTGTCGGCCATGACGCCCTTGCAGCCGCGCTATGCAAAGAAGATCGCCGACGATGACAGCCTGATGGCGGTGATTCTCGCTCAGGCCATGAACCATGGCAATCTCAGCATGGCCGAGACCAGCGACATTCCCTATCACGTCCTCGAAGCTACCCATCAGCAACACCTGCGGTTGGCAACGCTGAAAGCCGCGAACGACCGGGTTGGCAACGTCATCGCGCAGCTCCCCATCTTCCCGTACTACTCGTTCGACCTGGAAGTGCTCTACGGCAGCGTCGACGGGCAGAAGTTCAGCGCCGCCGAACCAACGCTGAAGGCGCGCCACTCGCGCAAGTACTTCGGCAAGGACCGGGGCGTTGTCGCCTATTCGCTGCTGGTCAATCACGTGGCGCTGCAGACCGAACTGCTGGGGGCCAACCAGCACGAAAGCTATTGGGTGTTCGACATCTGCTACAACAACACCTCGGAAATCGTGCCGGCCACCATCACGGGCGACATGCACAGCATCAACAAGGCGAACTTCGCCATCCTGCACTGGTTCGGCATGCAGCTCGCCCCACGCTTCACCAATCTACAGACGCAACTGGAGCATCTCTGCTGCGCCTGCGATCCAGAGGAGTACGCCAGATTCTTCATTCAGCCGACCGGAAGGATCGACCGTGAGTTGATCGTCTCGGAAAAAGACAATATCGACCGCATCGTGGCCACCCTGGGGCTCAAAGAGATGAGCCAGAGTACTCTCGTTCGTAAACTGTGCACTCTATCCGGGAACCATCACACCCGCAAAGCCAGCTTCGAGTTCGACAAGCTGGTCCGCAGCATCTACACACTGCGCTATCTGCGCGATCCACAACTCCAGCGAAACGTCCACCGTTCCCAGAACCGCATCGAGGCCTATCATCAGTTGCGCTCCGCGCTCTCGCAGGTCAGCGGCAAAAAGGAACTGATCGGACCTACAGACCTCGACGTAGCGATAGCCAACGAGTGCGGACGCCTGGTCGCCAATACCGTCATTGCCTACAATTCCATGCTGCTTTCGGGGCTGCTCAGCCGATACCAGGCGGCGGACAACCGGAAGCTCCTGGAACTGCTCAAGCGGATATCCCCCGTCGCATGGCAGCACATCCACTTTCTCGGACATTACGCTTTCCGAGACAAGCACCCCATCGATCTCGAGGCCATCCTCGCGTGGGTGAACTTGCAATAACCCATTCCTTGATTACGGTATGGATCAATTCCGCTGTTTTGGGCTTACAACCCCAATGGAACGAAAGAGCGTTGTGGCCAGCCTCATTGCCGTTCTCATTCTCGCTGGCGTTGGATTTGCCGGTTGGCGTTTC
>JANXZQ010000218.1 GCA_025355445.1 Gammaproteobacteria bacterium | reverse complement strand
GGCCGCCGATACCGCGACCGCCGCGTCGAAGGCGTTGCCTCCCGCGGCGAGAATCTCCTGCCCAGCCTCACTCGCGAGCGGATAAGCGCTGGCGATGGCCGCCTTGTGCGCGACCGCCACGCGCGAAGGTGCGGCAGCCTGCGCGTGCACCGTCGGTCTTGCGGCCGGCACCGGAGCGGCGTCATCGGCGAACGCCAACGGCATGCAAACGATCGCCGCCATCAACCAAGATACTATTGGGAATCGCCGCGGGCCTCGCGGTGCGAACGACCGGATCAAAGCTGGCGATGCCGTTTCAGTTCGATCTCGACGATCGGATGCACAAACTCCGACACATTGCCGCCCAGTACCGCGATTTCGCGCACCAATGTCGAAGAAATGAAGGTGTACTGCTCTTGCGGTGTCATGAACACGGACTCGATTTCGGGCGTGAGATGTCGGCTCATGTTCGCCAACTGGAATTCGAATTCGAAGTCCGACACGGCACGCAGGCCACGCACGATTACGGCCAAGCCGTTTTGCCGTGCAAATTCCACTGTCAGGCCCACATAGCCCTTAACCTCGACATTGTGCACGTCGGCGAGCACGCGTCGGGCCATGTCGACCCGCTGCTCGAGGGTGAACATCGGCGCCTTGTTGGGATTTGCGGCGATCGCCACCACCAGGCGATCGAAAATGCTGGCTGCCCGCCGCACCAAGTCGTGATGACCATTGGTGATGGGATCGAAGGTGCCAGGATAAACGGCTGTTCTTTTGTGCATGCCTTGGTATCGTTAAACCCGAGCGTTGACGCGCGCCAAATGATACCGCACCTCGCCCGCCGCTTTCGATTTGAGCATTTCCCAATGCGGCGGCAGCGACGGTGTGCCGGCGGTTTTCTCGTTTTCCAGGTACACCAACCCCCCCACTTTAAGCCAGTTGCCCATGTCCAGCATTGGAACATATTCCGCCAGGGCCTCGCGGCCATGGGGCGGGTCTAGGAACGCAATATCGAAAGGCGGCGCGGGGGTTCGCAGGAATCGCGTGGCACCCATTTCCGCCACTTGGGCCTTGCTCGCTGCGCCTAAGCGGGTCAGTTGCTCCTGAAGCCCGCGTGCAGCCGCAACGGCCTGCTCCACGAACACCAGCTGCTTGGCCCCACGCGACAGGGCCTCGAGCCCAAGGGCACCGGAGCCCGCAAACAAATCCAGGCAGCGGGCGCCCGCAATTTCATGCTGCAGCCAGTTGAACAGAGTCTCGCGCACCCGGTCGGGTGTAGGCCTGAGGCCCGGAATGTCCGGGAAATTGACGCGTCGGCCGCGCCAGCTGCCGCCGATGATACGCACCGAATTGCGGCCGCCCAGAGCTTTCGATTCCGTCTTGAGATTGGTCACTCCCGGTATCATACCTCCCCAATGACGAACGAAGCCGACAAGCCCGGCGTGCGCGGGTTTTTCAAGCGCCTGCGCGCCAAATTGAATCAGGGGCCCGCCTGGCTCACAGCCGACCTGGGGGAGCTGCTGCCCGGGCGCAAAATTGACGCGGAAATTCTCGATGAGCTCGAGACGCGCCTCATCACCGCCGATGTGGGCACCGAGGCCACCCGTCGTATTTTGGACGAGCTGCGCCGGCGCGTCGCCCGCAAGGAGTTGGACGACGTGGATGCGCTGCTCAAGGCCCTGCACGACGCCATGCTGGATATCTTGAAGCCGGTGGAAACGCCTCTGGTAATCAACCGGGCCAACAAGCCCTACGTCATTCTGGTGGTAGGCATCAATGGCGCCGGCAAGACCACCACTATCGGTAAATTGGCCCGCCGGCTCATGGCCGAAGGCCACACCGTCATGCTGGCCGCCGGGGATACCTTCCGAGCGGCGGCGCGCGAGCAATTGGAGGTTTGGGCGCAGCGCAACGCCGTGCCCATCATTGCGCAGCAGTCAGGCGCAGAACCCGCTGCCGTTATCTTCGACGCACTCCAAGCCGCGCGCGCACGCAATATTGACGTGTTGATCGCCGACACCGCGGGACGCCTGCACACCCAGACTCACCTCATGGATGAGCTCAAGAAGGTCAAGCGCGTGCTCGCGCGCTTGGATCCTGGCGCGCCGCATGAAGTGCTGCTGGTGCTCGACGGCACCATTGGGCAAAATGCCGTCGCGCAAGCCGAGGAATTCAACAAGGGGCTGGGCGTCACCGGGCTGGTCATTACCAAGCTCGACGGCACCGCGAAGGGCGGCGTAGTGCTCGCCATCGCGCAAAAATTGAGAACCCCCATCCGCTTCATCGGCGTGGGAGAACAAAGCGAGGATTTCGGGGTGTTCAACGCCGCCGATTTCGTGTCGGCCCTGCTCAAATCTGGACCCGAAAGCGCCGCCGCATGATTCGCTTCGCCCAAGTGTACAAGCGCTACGCCAACGGCCGCGAGGCTCTGGCCGGTGTGTCCTTCAACATCGAAGCAGGCGAGATGGCTTTTTTGACCGGCCACTCCGGCGCGGGCAAGAGCAGCATTCTGAAATTGATCGCGCTCATCGAGCGACCGTCGCGGGGCCAGGTCTTCATCAATAATCAAAATACCGCCGGGATCAAACCGCGCGGCATTCCGCAGTTTCGACGGGATATCGGCGTGGTCTTTCAGGATCACAAGCTGCTGCACGATCGTCCCGTCGCGGACAATGTGGCACTGCCGCTGATCATTGCCGGTGTCCCGAAGCGCGAGATCGACAAGCGCGTGCGCGCGGCGCTCGATCAGGTCGGGTTGCTGGGCAAGGAGAAAAGCCGCCCTCTGGAGCTCTCCACCGGCGAGCAGCAACGCGTAGGCATTGCGCGCGCGGTGGTGGCAAAGCCGTCGCTGCTCATCGCGGACGAACCCACGGGCAATCTCGATCCCGAGCTCGCCCTGGAGATCATGAAACTATTCAAGCGCTTCAATGATGTCGGGGTGACGGTGGTCATCGCCACGCATGATGTGCACCTCATCGAGCAATTTGGTGCGCGGCGCATCCTGTTGGGCGACGGGCGCGTGATGGAACCATGAGTATTCAAGCGTATTTCGCGCGCCACGCGCAAACATTGGTCGGCTCCTTCGGGCGCATCGTCAAGTACCCCTTTGCCTCGCTCATGACCATGGGCGTCATCGCCATGGCGCTCGCGCTGCCGCTGTTCTTGAATTTGTTCCTCAGCAACGTGCGCTCCGCCACCGGGAATTGGAACGACGCCTTCGATTTGTCGGTCTATATGGATATGAAGGCAAGTTCGGCGCGCACCGGTTCGCTGGCTAAGCAGCTGCGCCTGCGCGGCGACGTTGCAGGGGTACGTGTCATCACCGCCGACCAAGCCATGGCGGAATTTCGCGACATCTCCGGGTTTGGCAGGGCGCTCGAGGCGCTGACCGACAATCCCCTGCCCGATACCCTGATCGTCACTCCTTCTCTGGACGCGAGTACGCCGCAGGGCACGGCCACGCTGAAGCAGGCGATCGCCGCGATGGCCGACGTCCAAACCGTGCAGCTCGATACCGAGTGGGTAAAACGCCTGCACGCCATGCTGGATATTTTGCGGCGCGTGGTTGCGCTCACCGCGAGCCTCTTGGGGGCGAGCGTCGTGCTCGTCGTCGGCAACACCATTCGCCTCGACATTTTGAACCGACGTGCCGAGATCGAGGTGATGAAGCTGGTCGGTGCCAGCGACGGATTCGCGCGCCGGCCCTTCCTTTACAGCGGTGTTTGGTACGGCTTGGGCGGCGGATTGGTCGCCATTATTCTGGTCGCGCTTGCCGCGGCCGTCCTTAAGAAGCCGGTGGACTCACTGGCGGCGCTCTATGGCAGCCAGTTTCATTTACAGGGTCTTAAGTTTGTCGCAGCCGCGCAGGTTCTCGGGCTCGCCGTGGCCCTTGCCTGGCTGGGATCTTGGCTTGCTGCAACGCGGCATATCCGCGGTATCGAGCCGACATAACCTTAT
>JANXZQ010000195.1 GCA_025355445.1 Gammaproteobacteria bacterium | reverse complement strand
TGTTGGCGTGATGACCCGACATTTCGGTGCATCGCGTCCACTCCACTCGGTTCGCGAATATTTCGTCGGTGTGTTCGCAGCATCGTTCATGTCCGTGTTTCTCCTGTTGCTTTCCCACCAAGCATATCGGAAGCCGCAAACGACTGCTTCTGGGCGGGGAGTTCAGACTCGTGACGGGCAGGTAATGGCCCCAACTGCCGCCCCATGGATGGAGTTCGCCGACGAACTCACCCCTTCGACCCTAACCAGACCGTCCCGCTCAGGCGCTGTGGTCTGATCCCGCGGTGCTGGAAATCCCGGCACGGATCAGTGATGAACCGCGCTCGGTGGTGTTCAGAAAGATGAATGAGAAGCACTGGTCTGCCGCGATCACACGGCGTGGCGAGGCATTGCGCTTTGCGCCGTCTACAAATAGCTGGCGATCGAGTCGCTGGCCCCTTGCTCCTGGTGTTCATGGCTGTCTCCAACGATGCCGATAGCTATTCTCGATCCGCGTGTCGCTGCGCTCCAAGCGCTTCTGGACGTCCGGCGACGTCTCGAAGCAGCCCGAGGTTAATGGCAGCTTTCTAGCAACGAATTCGCGGCTCCGCGCGAGACGAGCAAGATCTTCTGCATTAACTTCGTCACATGAAATTCTTCAAGAAATCGCCACCGGCGGCTTCTCGCTCCGAGGAGTAAATTTTATCGAGGCTTATCCTGCCATCGACGACCGCGCTCTCGGCACCATTAATGATACGCAACCAGTGAATGTACGCGTCGATCGCCTCGTAGGCGCTTGTTAAAAGCCCAAGGTAGGTGTGGAGGTCCTCCGAGGAGGCATTGGAAAGGTCCGGGTCGCCATTTGGCAGCGGCAGAAATTCTCGATTGAAGCTCTTGACCGCGTATCGAGCAGTATTCTTGGCGACTTCCATTTCTTCAAGGTGTGATTGCACATACTCGATTTCCGCGTATGCGTTCACCTCTTCCTTCGTGAGGAGCGCGACTCGACCCCCGGATTTGGCGGACCGCCAAATTGGAATGTCCGGAGAAGCGTAGTTCGGCATATCGTTGGTCCCGCGGGGTCCAATAGGATGACGCTCCCGGATGGCAAGCTGCGTCTGTGTAATTCGCGTCGTGAGCCAGCGAATCTCGTAAAGGTGAACAGCTTCAGATTTACGAGCATCGGCAATAATCTGGCGGCTCTCCTGGCGGAGGTCCTCCCTGAGAGCCGCGACTTCGTGGTGGCGGTTGATTGCTTCAACGGATTGTTCGAGCGCGACGGCGATGAACAGACCGACGACAATGGTCGCAATGTGAATGAAGAAGTCTTTCCAGGTATGCAGAACTTCGTGAGGAGCGTGGACATCAAGCATAGGTGGTGAGATCTCCAGTGTTTCCGCATCTGGGGCCACCTCGGCTTTCGCGCGGTCCGCGGGTCCCTGAGAGATGTCTGCCTCTGCGCGCTCTGCCATGCGTTGGACTCTCGTTTGGTAGGCCATGAGCTTACCGAATGAAACGAATGGCCGCTTTCTTAATGTGATTTCGTTGGCCCGAATGTCACTTCGTGGGCGGGTAGAGCCGCTAGCGGACGTGACCTCTGGGAGACAGTTCAGCCTTTCGGTTCTTCGTTACTCCGGCAGGTTCATCTTACGCAGCAGCGCTTTGAAACGAGGGTCGCGATTGAGTGGCACAAGCGCCGTGTCTGCTTTGATCATCAATAGATTGGCATCCCTTTGGGTGAAGGCCCGCTCCAGCCAGCGCATCGCTTCATCTGACTGGCCACGTAGGGCATATATATCGGCGATTGAGCTAGCGTAGGTCCCCGCATCCTCTTTGATGAACCAAGCGAGTGCGGCGTCCGATTCTGTCTTCCTGCCGAGTGCGTATAGAACCATGGCCAATCCCAACTGCTTGAAGTCGCGATTGGTCTCGAGCTGAATCTCGCTCAACGCACCGTCGCGATCGCCCTGCTCAACCAGTAGATAGGCAAGGTTATAGCGCCCCCAAGCATGGGTCGGACTAATGTCCAACTCACGCCTCAGGGACGATTCAGCTTCGGTCAATTGGCCAAGGCGATCCTGAATTTCCCACATATAGATATAATTGAGGGGGTCGAGTGGATCGATTACGACGGCCGCCTTTATCTGCTTCAATGCATCGTTCCAACGCCCCAAGACCATGGCAAGCATCGCCCCGGCCCTTTGCACGTAAGGATCTCCAGGGCCGATTGACTCTGCCTGCCGGATCTCGCGGTCGGCCGCGGCCCAGTCCCAATCATATGAGAAATGGATATTAGCCAGCACGGCGTGTGCTTCGGCACTTCTTGGGTCAAGTTTTAGTGCCAACTCGGCCATCCGGCGCGCGGGCTCATACACGAGCCCCGGGAGGACGAAGCCACTGTCTCCCTGCGAAGCATAGGCACGACCAAGCCAAGACGCCGCGTCCGCCAGCGTGGGATCCCGATCGAGCGCCTGATGAAACAGCGATACGGCCTCGTCTAGGCCTTCTTTGTCGAGCCGATCAAAGGCATGACGTCCACGCAACATCAGGGCATAAGCTTCGGTATTTTTCAGGGCGGCGCGTGAATCCAAGTCGGCAGGGACCACGGTTAGCTGCAATTCCCTCGCGACTGCCAGTGCGATGGCATCCTGCAGCTTGAGTACGTCTCCAAAGCGCCGGTCATAGGTCTCCGACCATTCATGCGCTCCAGTTCGCGTGTTGATCAGCTGCGCCGTAATTCGGATCTGCTCGCCGGAATTGCGCACACTGCCTTCCAGTACGTAGGAGGCATTCAACTTGGTCCCTATGGTGCGCAGGTCCTCGTTCTTTCCTTTGAACTGAAACGACGATGTGCGACCGATGACCGTAAGCCCCGGGACTTTGGCCAGCAGATCGAGAATCTCTTCAGCCATTCCGTCACCAAAGTACTCTTGGTCGTGCTTCTCGCTCATGTCAGTGAAGGGCAGCACAGCAATGGATTTGATGCCAATGCTCGCTGCGGTAGCCGATGTTTGTTCCGTGGCGCCGCGCTTACCGAGCCACAGTTTGTCCACGGCGAAATAGACCAATCCCAACGCGACCAAGACGCCTAATGCGAGTACCAGGAACCTGGATCCGTGGCTCGCCGGTTGGAGCACGGGAGTTTGCTGCGAAGGGCTCGCTGTGGGGCCTAGAGCGACCCCCGCTTGGGCCGGTGAGGCGATTACGCGCTGTACGGCGTCGACAAGCCGCGGCAACGCGCTCTCAACGCCCATGCTACTCGCATCGAGCCACTGCGACGTATTGTGAAAGTACTCAAAGTCCGCAGGCATCGGCGCAGCGTCGATCCTGAAGGCCACCACGGGGTGTCGCTTTGAACTCGCACGTTCCACTTCCCGAAGCACGTGTTGCGACGACGCGCCATGCTCCGACAGGATGAGCACGATTAGCTTGGTGCCATCAATCGCATGGACGATCGCGCCCGCATAAGACTCGCCCGGAACGACATTACGCGGCGCGATCCAACAGGCCACTGCGGCCCGCTCCAGTGCTTGACACACGGCATCGGCCACGCCTTTGTCTTGCGAGGCGTAACTGATGAACACTTGCGCCGCCTGCACGGCATCAGTGGTTCCCTGAGGTTTGTCGGCTTCGACGCGGTCGGCCATGCACGGGCTTCCTCGTTAGGGTTCTTATAGCCTACCCGAAGCTGCCAGCGACCGCTTCCGGGCAGGCAGTTCGGTACCGTCAGTGTGGCCCAGCAGCAGCTGCACGGCGCGCAGATTCTTCGTGCGACGATAGATCAGCGACGCTTTCGTCCGCCGCAAAGTAAGTGCCGTAGGCAGCTGAGTTGAGGCCTCAAGTCGGGACCTGCCCCGGCCTTGGGCACATCGACTCCGGCAGCGGTGTGGTAACAATTTCGGCCCGTCAGCGGCAGGCCGACTGTTGACCCATTGCGGACCTCGGCCAATGTCCGCTCTGAGGCACGTCACAGTTGTTGGGGCAAACGTATCTAAGTTAGTCCGCAACTCTGCGCCATCCGACGGCCAAACCCTTTCCGACCTCCATGCCAACGCCAGCCGCACTGACCTTGCCGTCGGTGAGCCACGACGCGTTATAGAAGACACCGGCTCTTTCGATGATCAGGTCGTATTCATCCGAAAACTTCCCCTGCTCGTCGTAATAGCGCACGTGATAGTGCCCGGGAAAACCGTCCTTGGGTCCTCCCGTCGCCATTCCTTTTCCGCTGTAGACGTTTTGATATGTCCATCTCGCATTTAGCGTTCCCGGTGCAGAGCCCTTGGTATACAGCACGAAGCCGATATTCAAAGCCTTATGTGCCTCTGAAGCCATAACAACCGACGTGCTACCGGAGACCAGACAAAAACCCATCAGTGCTGCTGTAATGATGATTGATCTGAGCATAATCTCTCCAAGTTTCTTGTTTGATTGAGTGGTAAACGCCGGCGTCATGCACTACTGCAGACCCCCGGTTGCTAGGCGTCATTATGCCCTTGGCGCCGGAGTACAACATGGGTGGCCTTCTCCGACGCCACGAACTGAACGCATTCGTATCCCAGAGCGCGCACGTCAATCCCCTCGAACAGTCGCTCTCCCCCGCCTAGCAGGACCGGCGAGATAGCGACGTGCAGCTCATCGATGAGGCCCGTACGAAGATATTGCTGGATAGTGTTGGGTCCGCCGCCAATGCGCACATCCATTCCGTTGGCTGCGTCGCGCGCCCGGTCAAGCGCCTCGTGAATACCGCCGGTGACGAAGTAGAATGTCGTTCCGCCTTCCATCTGGATCGGCGGGCGCGCGTGATGAGTCAAGATAAAAATTGGAACGTGATAGGGTGGGTTGTCCCCCCACCAGCCTTTCCAGTTCATGTCGGGCCAGGAACCGCGAATCGGTCCGAACATGTTTCTTCCGAGAATCCAGGCGCCCACATTCTTGAAGCCCCGCGCAGCGAAGTCGTCATCGATCCCCGTTGTGCCACCGTCGGCACCAAATACGTTCCTTTGGATCGTGCGTGTCGGGACTAACCACTGGTGCAAATCTGTCCCGCCCACGCCGAGCGGATTGCTAATGTCCTGATTCGGACCAGCGCCGTATCCGTCAAGCGAGATGGTAAGGGTCTCAACTCGGACAAGTGTCATTTTCATGATTCCTTTCGATTGACGCCCAACATTTAAGTGTGC
>JANXZQ010000112.1 GCA_025355445.1 Gammaproteobacteria bacterium | reverse complement strand
AACTCAGGCATTTTGTCCGGCTTGACCTGAAGCGCAACACATCTCAAGAATTCCGGCTTCATCATCTTGTCCGGTGACGTCGTTCATTCGGAAGAGAGTTTCGAGAGAAACATAGTTCCGTCTCTCAATACCAACAAGGAGGAATCAATCACGTCGATGAAAACAATCAAGCAGATGATCGCAATGTACAAGTCGATGTTCTTCATCAATCATGACAAAAAGCAAACCGACCAGCTTAAGCTTATCCCTGCATTCTACGACTGAAGGGTACGGTTGGAGACTTCGACGTGAGATCGATACTCAAAGCCTTGGGACTAACGATTTGGGGTCTGATCGGGTTCGGATTGCTGGCGATCTTCATATTTGTGGGCTATGAAGCTGCGCTTAAGTATCGCGCTTCAAGCGGTTCTGTAGCCAACGAAAAGGCGACGAACGAGCAACTCAAACAATCACAGCTTGGCCTATCCGGCGGTATCGGAGCGATAGCCGCGCTTCCACGCACATCGGATGAGACGCGCAAATTATTATTGAGCGCCTCCCAAAACCACCGATATGACTCGGCGATTGCATACGGGCAGCAACTCGCCGATGAGAAATCCGCAGGGCCTGCCGACATTTCGATTGTCGCGCAGTCTTACTTATCGATCAACGATTGTGCGAATGCTCAAACCGCCTGTTGTGTGTCCGGCCGTGACAAACCGCGAGTCGTCTTGGATTCTGTACAGAGGGCGCGCATCGATCAGTTGTTGAATAGGACAGAGGCCGCGAAGGCAGCCACGGGTGGACCGTTTATCAGGCTCGGAGAGCTTTACTACGGTTTTGGCGAATATGAACTCGCCATCGCATCTATACAACTCGGCTTAGCGAAAGGGCAGATTGCACACCTCGACGAGGCCTATGTGTACTTAGGTAGGGCGGAGCACGCTGTCGGCGATCTCGAAGAGGCTCGAAACGCTTTCAATAAGTTAAAGGATGTTCCCGGCATCAGTCCGCGCGTACTCCGACTGTGGACACTTTACGCGGAGACGCAACTCTCAGCGTCAACATCCCGGTCAGCGTCGGAAAATGAGGAATGCCAGAAAAAGGACGCCAGCGCGAATGGATCATGATGGGCCAAAATTATCCAGGGCGTCAGGGTTGTTTGAAACGTACCGCACCGTCGCGCCCTTACACGACCTACTGACGTTCGCACCCGCGATTGGCTACAGCTCGCGCTCCAAGGCCCGCTCGATCGCGGAACGCGGCGACCGCCCTTGAGCATACAGTCCCTGCCACGACGGCCAATCGACGTCGTCGATGGAGATTACTTGCAGCGTGTCTCCGAAATCGCTCTTGAGCAGCGCGACGATATCTTGCTGCCACTGCTCCCAGTCCGGTATTGGAGTCGATTGCTGCGCAATCATACGATTCTCGGCGAGCGCTCCGGCCGCGGCTCGGCGTTGGTCTCGGCCGTCAATCCTCGAATCGACCGGCAATACAGCGGCGAGACATCCATGCTTCGCGCCAGCGATAAGATCGCCGTGCTGAGCACCACTGAAATAGCCTGCATCAGTTTCATATCCTCACCGAAACCTGTGATGTGAGTCGCATTTTGCCGAGTCCGCAGCGACGGACTATCCCGCGTTCCGCAGCCGCCGTGGCGTGCAGGCGTCCCAGTCCACTAATGCCGCTACCGTACGGTTATCGCAAATATTCAATTCTCATAAGCACATGCGGATTGGCTACAGCGCCCGTTTGTGGATATCTCCTTCCACGGTGCGCGACGCCGCGAACAGCACCAGCGATGCCAGCACGGCCAGCACGGGAATGGCATACAGGGCACTGTGCAAGCCGGAAGCCTTGAATGCCTCGGTCATGGCGCCGGCACCCGCGTCGTGCATCGCTTGATGTGCGAAGTGATCGCTCAACATGCCCATCCCTAAGGGTCCCAAGCTCGCGCCGAGCACATACATGGCGCAGAAATAAATCGCCACCGCCGTGCCGCGCAGGCGTGGCTCGATCACATCTTGAATGGCGGCGTACACCGTGGCGTAGTACACGAACATGGTCATGGTGCCGATTGCCATCAGCAGCATGAACGCGCCGATGGCGCCCTTGGGCTGGCTCAGCGCAAAATAAATGCTGGGAGCCGCGATCGCCATGGAACAGGCCGACAGCAACAGGCGCCCGTCGCGTCGCTGGGCGCTGATCTTGTCTGCAAACCAACCGCCCGCCAGCAGGCCGATGGCGCCAACGGCGCCCACGGAGACTGCGGATACATTGCTCGCCGCTTTCAGTCCCATTTCGTGAAAGCGCTGCAGGAATGGCGTCTGAAATGCGTTGATGGCATACATATTGAAATTGTGGAAGATGCCGGACAAGATGATCCACCACATGGTGGGCACCTTCAGCACGGCGCGAAACGGCGACTCGACCGCCCGGCCGGCGGCGAGCGGGCTCGCCGCATCGAGAGCTCCCCGCATGGGTTCGGGGATCCGCAGTGCCAGCCAGGCGAACAGCAGTCCTGGTATACAGGCGAACAGGAACGCCGCTCGCCAGCCGAGTGCGGTGCCGATGGCGCCGGCACTGAAATACGCCAGGAACAAACCCGCGGGAAGACCCAGCATGAATATGCCCATGGCGCGTGCGCGCTGATGCGGCGGATAGAGATCGCCGATCAATGACTGGCCCGCGGGCGCGCAGGCGGCTTCGCCCAAGCCTACACCGAGCCGCGAAATGAACAGCTGCCAGAAGCTTTGCGCAAGCCCGGAGGCGCCGGTGAGCAAGCTCCACAGCGCGGTGCCGATGGCGATGAGCCGGGTGCGGTACCACTTGTCCGCCAAGCGGCCAAGCGGCAGGCCGACCAGCGCGTACATCAGCGTCGCGATCGTTCCCAAGAGTCCGAGCGCGGTGTCGCTTAGGTGGAATTCTTTGCGGATGGGTTCAGCCAGAGCCCCGGGCAACTGGCGATCGAAGAAATTCAGTAAATTAATGGCGAATAGAACGAATAGGGTGAACGAAGCACTCGAGGTGGGTTTCGTTTGAGGCCTGCCGTCGAATGCCATGCCGCACAATACTCTGTTCAAAACTTGGTTCGAAGCGTAATCCCAAAGGGGCGCGGATCGCCGAGAAAAGCGTCGATCTGACGCCGGCAAGGCGAGATGCGCCTCACTAACGACGCAATCGCGACTGCTCCACTGTCACGCTCATGACACAGTTAGCGTCGACCGGCCTTCCAAAGTGTTCGCTCGAAAAATGTAAATCGCTGATTTGGCACAGTTTATCTATCACTTCTATTTTCTTTTGCAATTTGGCGTGGATGGCATAGCCATTGCTAGTCCCTCGTATTGACTCTGGCGGTGGTGGGAGTTACTCACTTACGTCTGTTGAGTGCACACTGGTGGCGGCAGGATATGGCCGGATCAAAGATAAAATACGAACGCTAGACAAGCATCGGTAAGGAGGGAGTTTTGGCATTAACGACTAACATCGATCAAAGAATACTAAGTACGGCACCCAGGATAGAGCACTGTGTGCGCGCCGCCTGCGACAGCAGCGGCGATTGGCAGAGATCCCACGCAGCAGGAGAATTGAGATGAAATGGCTTACGTCAAAACGTCAGGTCAAGATACTTTATGCCGTCGCAGCGCTCGTTACGACTTGTGGTGCCGCGATGGCCGCTACCGACGCGGAGCAGTTCCAGCGATTCAAGGATCCCAACCAGTGGGGTGCGCCGGCCGGTGATTTGAATCAGAACCGCTATAGTTCACTGAAAGAAATCAACGCGAGCAATGTCAAAGGCTTGAGCATGATTTGGGCTCAATCCAGCGGCACCTTGCGCGGTCATGAAGGACAGCCTCTGGTCATTCAAGACGTCGCCGGCAAGCCGATGATGTTCATAGAGAGCGGCTGGCCGAACATTCTGCAGGGCCTCGACTTGAGCGACCCGGATCATCCGGTGCAGGTGTGGCACTACACCAAGACCAGCGGGCGCGACGAGTCCGCAGTGCCGCGCGCCTGTTGCGACACCGTCAACCGCGGCATGTCCTATGCCGAGGGCAAATTGGTGTTCGGCACTCTGGACGGCTACGTCATCGCCCTCGATGCCGCGACCGGCAAGGAAGCGTGGGTGGTCAAGCATGCCTACCCGGATAAGGGTGAAACCATCACCCCGGCCCCGATCATCGCCAACGACAAGGTGATCATCGGTTTCGGCGGCGATGAGTTCGCCGCGCGCGGCCGTGTCACGGCTTACAATCTGGCCGACGGCAAGAAGGTGTGGGAGTGTCATTCCACGGGAAGCGACAAGGATGTTTGCATGACGGCAAACACCAACAAGGCGCATCCCGAGTACGGCACCTTCGGCAAGGACTTAGGGATAAACACCTATGTGGGCGATGAGTGGAAGCGTGGCGGCGGTGCGGCGTGGGGCTGGTATGCCTACGATCCGGCGCTGCATTTGGTGTACTACGGCACGGGCAACCCCGGTCTGTGGTCCCCGCAGTTCCGCTGCTCGGAACCCCTGACGCAGGCCAACTGCAACAGCGGCAAGTACGACAATAAGTGGTCGATGAGCATTTTCGCGCGCAACGTCGATACCGGCGAAGCGTCGTGGATCTACCAGATGACGCCGTTCGATCAATGGGACTATGACGGCGTCAACGAAGTGGTGCTGGTCGACATTAACGTCGACGGCAAGATGCGCAAGTGCCTGGTGCACTTCGATCGCAACGGCTTCGCCTATGTGCTCGATCGCACCGACGGGACGCTGCTGCGTGCGAACAAGTATGTAACGGTGAACTGGGCCGAGAAGATCGACATGAAGACCGGCCGTCCGGTCAAAGTGGGGGAGCATTCGCCTCTCAAGGTGGGTGAGAACACCCAGGCCTGTCCGTCCGCCATGGGCGGCAAGGACCAGCAGCCGGTGGCAGTGGATCCGAACGATCCGGCGAATTTCTATGTGCCGACCAATAACTGGTGCATGGAACTCGAGCCGCAACAGCGTTCGCATACGACCCAAGGCACCGTATACGTGTTCGCCAATGTGTACATGTATCCCGAGAAGCCGGGCGTCACGGGCAAGTTCAAGAAGTTCAACGTGGTGACCGGGAAGACCGAATGGGAAATCCCGGATTCGTTCCCGAACTGGGGCGGCGCACTGGTCACCGGCGGCGGCTTGGCCTTCTACGGCAGCTTGGGCGGCGACTTCCGGGCCGTGGACCGCGCTACCGGCAAGATACTGTGGTCGAAGAAGCTGGGCTCCGGCATCATCGGCAACCCCATCACCTATTCCGTGAAGGGCAAGCAGTATGTGTCGGTGTGGTCCGGCATTGGCGGTTGGATCGGCCTGCCGGTAACGGCGGGTTTGGACCTGAGCGACAAGTTCGGCGCCATCGGTGCGACGGCGATGACCAAGGCGGCGAATCTCGCCTCGATTCCTCAGGGTGGAACGCTATATACGTTCCGGCTGGGCGAATAGTCGAGATTTGATTCGAGTTTGGTATTGAGGAATTGCCCGGTGACGCGAGTCACCGGGCTTTTCTTATTCTGGGCAGGGTGCAACCTTCGTTGC
>JANXZQ010000109.1 GCA_025355445.1 Gammaproteobacteria bacterium | reverse complement strand
GGATTTCGACGTTCTTTCGCTGCTTGCCGACCCGCAAGCGAACCCGACGGAGCGGGCACTGAAAACCCAAGCTGCGCTACGTGAGCTCCTGCTGCGCAGGGGGGCGGATTTACGTTTCGGTCGACGGCTAAGCGGCAGATTGCATGCGCATGGCCTCACGCAAATAGCCGCCGAAGGCAGGCTCTTCATGTGGGAAAGCGGTTCGATATTCACGCGATTTCTGCGACTGACATGCGAGCAAGTGCGGGATCAGATCATTGAGCTCGGATTGATCACGGCGGCGGACTTCGCGCATGACGTTGCAGCGCTGGAGACAAACTATAGCGGTCCGTCGCCGACCATGTGGAGCGCCGTCGGGCGTCGCCCTGGGTGATCATGGCTTCCACGGGCTGCGCGTCTTCACATCTCTTAGAAGCGGTATGACGGCCCGGCCACGTAAGTTCGACCATATGCGCTGTAGCCTGCGCCGACACCGCTCGAGCTCTGTCCCATCTGCTGGCCGCCTGCCCACGGCAGCAACGGATTGCCATTGAGGTAGGTCCGCTGAAGCTGCAGTTGCCGTTTCACGTTGGTTTGGCGAACCAGATGCAAACGGCTGAGATGGCGTTTGACCCTTACGTCTCGTCATCTCCGAGGGCCTGTTTCCAAAGGAACCATTATCCGAACTTCGCTTAGGCAGGTCTTACCCCGGCGCCGGCAAATGATGCCCGCCAATTATCGTGCGTAGCGCAAACACGCGACTAAGCGCAGATCGAGCAATTGCATTGAGCTTCGTCTAAAAGTGACTGATTCTCACTGAGTTCTGAATCTCTCGTCTACGCGCGAAGTCAGCCGGAATACGCGCCACCTCCAGCTCTATTCTTCGGGCGGCGTTCCGAGTAAAGATGCTGGGAGGCTCAATATTGGCCCGAAACTTCCGGAGTACGTATTGAGCATGGTCGTTGAATACAAATGAGCGTTCTGTGCAGTTAAGGCACGTGAACCCGTCGGTGGCGGTGGGCTTTGCACAAGTCTCCGGGCAATCATTTTTCCCGTAGGTGTCGTCAATCGATCGCCGAGTTTATTAAGCTCATCGCGCATTTTCTCTCGGTTTTCTATTTCAAATTGCCATTCGGTCTCGACCAAGCTCATCAAGACAATTTCGCGGTCGATGGGCGGCGCGCTGCGAACCGCTCTCTCGTAGGACTTTGCACCACTGGCTCGGTCGCCTGATCCGTACTGCATCAATCCTTGCGTTGCCTCGAATACGAACTGCGGGTAGCCGCGCTGCAGCGGCTTTCGAATCAGCGAAAATTCCGTTTGCGCCTCAGCGAATCTGCCTGCCCGTGCCAGGGCAACCGCCAGATTGTTACGCAAAAGCTGGTCGCCTTGATTGGCACGGATACCGGCTTGCGCGCTCTCGACTGCAAGAGCGGAATCACCCACGATGATCGCTGCACATGATGCGGCCGTTGCTGGACGGCCCGAAAAGGGTTCGTCTGCCTGCCACTTTAGAGCTTCGATAGCCGCGATACCCCAATTCCCCTCGCCTATCGCTTTCCAAGTTCGACCTTCCACTGCACTTGGTAACTCTAAGCCCGTTTTGCTGAGCTGTTTTGCACTATCCGCATGACGCTCGTACTGAAACTGGGCGACGACGTTGTCCGTGGGTTCAATCAACGCAAGCTCATAGAGTTTTCGCGAACGCCCGTGCGCTCCCGCATTTTTTCTCCGTGGAAGCTACCGCGGCCGCCAATTCGGAAACGAATCCAGGAAACGCCTGGTTGTCGGCAACGAATCGGCGGCCTCTCACGGTGTGCAGCGAGGGCTTATCAAGGATCTGGCTCAGCGAGATTTCCGCTGACATCAGCCACGGATCTGACGCAGTTCTCGGGTGACGCCGAATGAGCATGTGCGCCTCGTCAGCGCTGCCGAGATGAACCAGGAGACGAGCGAGGGTGCGAAGGACCACGCGGTGATTCGGCGCAAGACCAAGAGCCACGCTCATAGCGTTCCTTGCTTTTCCCGGCTCGCCAAGTACGCAATGCGCCAAAGAGCGATCCATCCAACCAGCCACATCTCTTGGCGACTGTCTTAAACGGTGTCGCGAGAGCCGCACCATCGATTTGGCCTCATTGAGACCAAACGATTTCGCATCTCCTGGGGCCGACCACCCAGAGTTTCGAGCGGACGCGCCGCGAATGATCCAGGCGACTGCATCGGTCAAAGGCTGCGGCAGAGGCACACCCGTGCCTGCGAGCCAGATTGCGCTCGCCCGCGCCGAGGCGGGAGTTCCAGCGCTGCACGCACACGAGATCAAATCTGCGGCCGTAGCCACGGATGACGACGCTCTCCACCGTGCTTCCGCCGTCGCGAGAGCGATGAAGTGACGATTTGGCGCAGCGCCATCGGGTTGACCGGCGTGCTCTGCCGTCAGGGGCGTGCGTCCGGTATACCGCCAGATGGGAATCAAATTGCGGCGCCCGTCGGTGGATCGCGCGGACATTTAGCTCGCCCTCCGGCGCTCCAGTTCCTCGTGCCGAGCCAGCAAATCGAACAGGGACTCGTAGCGATCGAAGCCGAATCTTGCACCGCTTCCTTGTATATTCGCTGGGTGTCCCCGAACCGTGGGGTCTGGGTCACATAGCTCGCGGATCGCGTTACTCAGCCTGTCTTTGTTCAGCGCAGGAAGTTCGGCAATCACCTTTTCGATGACGACTTCGTGAGCTCGTCGCACATAAATCAGCGCATCTTCGAAGGATCCACGCCAGATACTCCAATGATGCATGTGAGCCAATTCGGTACCGAGTGCTGCATTCAGGCTTAGTCCACTGGCCAAATAGCAAACCATACCGCCAAAAGCATACATATCGACGGCGCGTCGAGAATCGAGGGAGTCTGCGGCCCGTCCATACAGTATTTCTGGAGCAAGATAAGCCGGGTCCCGAGCAAGGATCCCCGACGGCGGCTCTCCGTGTTGGTAGGCATGCCCGAGATCTCCTACTTTCGCCGTGCGGTTTTCCATCACGAGTACATTGTATCGCGCGGCAATCAACTTGGCAGGGACGCGTCAATCAAGATGGCAAAGGATCACGCGGCGTCTGGATCATGCCGCTGATGATTGTCGCTGGCAAGCATTACGTTGAAGGTTGATTGTCGCTGGGCGTCAGGGAACCTA
>JANXZQ010000091.1 GCA_025355445.1 Gammaproteobacteria bacterium | reverse complement strand
GATCGATTTGTCGCTGCCCTCGGAGCGTGTTATCCGCAGCCTCGAGCAAATCATCTCGTGGCGCGGATGTCCGAGCGTTCTACGCTGCGACAATGGCCCCGAATATATCAGTGCCATGATGCAGAAATGGGCACAAGAACGCGGAATCCGGATCGAATACATACAGCCCGGCAAGCCACAGCAAAATGCCTACGTCGAGCGCTTCAATCGAACGGTGCGCTACGAGTGGCTCGGACGCCGGAAGCTGGTCCGTATTGCGCGCCGGTTGACAGGTTTGGGGGCAACTCAAATTCGCAGAAAAATAAAAATCGAATCGAAAGAGAATCGTAGTCGATCTATCTCAGAGCCTCCCTGTAATGCGCTCAGCTGCGCTGGACAACGCTTCGAAAATTTCGCATAAATGTTAGACGCATACCGAGTCTAATCGTCAAGAAGACCGGAGCCGCCAGAGCTATATGGTCCCAGCAAACCTGACAAAAGTGACTTCCGCACACAGTCGCTGCAAATGCATGTCGGTGCAGTACAGTTACGCTCCAACGCGCCCATGTCAAGATTTGTGAATGTGCCGCTAAATTCCAGCGGGTGATTTGGCTCGCCCGATGGACTAATTGAGCCTCAATTAAAACGGGGCTTCTTGCCCCAATAGCTGCATCAGAAGGTCCATTTCATTGAAGAGCATCCACTCTTCCCGAATTTGCCCGCCAAAAAGCCAATGTTCTGTGAGCCCCCAAATGCTTACCGGCCGGTGCGTGGGGGCACCATAGATGCCATGGCCGCGATGAGTTCCCGTGGCGCTCCAACGGACCGAGACGCGGAAACCCTCTTCGGTATTCCCCATCCAGTACACCTCATCGACGGTGAGCGCCAGATCCGGAAACATCGCCAGGAGCGATAATACGAAGGACTGATAAGCCCCTACACCGTGTAGCTTACGGTCGGTCGGCCCAAAGAACTCCAAGTTCTCGGAGTAAAACTTGGGAATTACACCGAGCATGCGGCGGTTCCAAACGTTTTGATGAAGCGCCTGCTCGAATTCCTCGACGTTGAAGTTCGCACCCCAGTTCGGAATGGTTGCGACCAGCGGCTTACCCTGGCCGTTCTGACGCCTGGGTTCGCTGCCTCTCACGGTACTTGTACGGCGATTGACGCCCGCAGCGGCCAGCTGTCGCGCCGTCTCGAACAGGTCCAAGCCCAGCTGCTTGACGAGGCTTCCCGTGTTGTAGAGCACATGCTCCTGGTAAATTTCGTTTTCACGTGCAACGCAATTGGCCACGCACCAGAACGAGACCCGATTGTTGGTGGGCGGCCCATACTTACTGAAGCCAGTGTTGTGGCCGGTGATGGTCACACGATGCGACGTGCGAAACCCCAAATCTTCGTTGCCGGCCCAGATTATTTCATCCGCTACCAGCCGGATGTCCGGAAAGGCATTGACTGTGTGGATGGTGTCGGCGACGATTTTATCTCGGCCGAGCTGCAATCCATAGTCGTCGTGAACGCTCGAGTTATGACTGTAGCAGTCATAAATATAGCCGATATTCTTTTCTTCCCAAATCCGATGGGTGATTCGGACGATGTAGTCGATAATGTTTCGATATTCCGGCGCAAACCCCCGTAGCGCCTGGGGGGGCATATCGTCACGGCCGGTCTCGAGAAACTTATCGGTGCCGCCGCGAGTATAGGCGGCAAGGGAAATCGAAAAGTCGCCAGGCATATCCGCCTCGGTCAGGCGATGCTGCCGCGAGACATCAGACTTGGAATCGCCCGAACCTTCGTGTCTCGATTGGCTCATTGCATTGTCTCGCACCGACAGTAATAGAACTTGGTGTAATTGCAAACGCGCCCTCAACATCGATCCTGCTCGGAGCGTCTTCGCAAATAATACCAAGGTGTACTGCGAATGCAAGCACTCCTTGATTGCGGTGGTTCAGCAACAGAAATCGGGCTCTGCATAAATCGCTTTAGCCTGCAATATATCTGTGTAACACTATTTGCATTCGCAGCCAAAAAAATGGGTACGCAAGTTGATGCCGGTTGACGCATTCGTTCGGCGCGCCCCACTGTGGCTCGTGACACGTGCAAGGATCCTGTGCGCAGTCGCCATCGGAATGCTCCTGGTGAGTGCCTGTGAGATGAAGCAGGGCGACCCGACCGCCTGTACGGTCGACGCCCCGGATAAGCCCACGCGTGTGAATGTCATTTCGTATGAGAGCCCGGGGATGCCGTTCTTCGGTGACCAGATGCGGGCATGCGGTCATGTCAAAAATCTCACCGTTCGTCACCAAATGCTGCCGTACGACGAACTCGTGAGTCAAGCGACCATCAGCATGTCGTCCCGATCAACATCTCCTTACCACATCATCCACGCCTACGATCAATTGGTGGTGGAATGGGCAGGGAAGGGTTGGCTGGCACCCTTGGATGATCTCGTTCAGAAGTACTGGGTTCAATACGATCTGAACGCAATTTCGCCGGCCGTGTGGGAGTCGATGAAAGTCGATGGACACATTTACTCCATCCCCGCAATCCAAAATCCAGAAATCCTGTTTTATCGCAAGGACGCGTTGGCCAGAGCCGGACTCAAGCCGCCTACCACCTATGCGGAAATGGCACAGACATGCCACCTGTTGAAAGAGAAAGAGGGCGCCAAGTACCCGCTCGTCATGATGTACTCCAAGATGTCGGATCACTTTATCTACGAGTTTTCCGGCCTGTTGCACTCCATGGGGGGGCATTGGTTCGGTAAGGACGCCACGCCCTCGTTCAATGATGCCACGGGAGTTGCGGCACTCGAAACGATGGTCGGCCTATACCGAGAATGTCTCGATCCGGGCGTCGTCAATTTTACGCCGGAGGATGCGCTGATCGGCTTGCAGCAGGGCCAATTCCTGATGGGTGTTATGTGGATGAATTTTGCCTCGCAGATGGATGACGCGTCAGTCTCGAGATTTCCGGGCCAGTTCGGTTTCGCGCCGGCGCCTGCGGCCTGCCGTTCGTGTCCTCCTGCCGGATATTGGGCAGAGGACAGCTGGGTCATTCCGGCGAATGCGAGCGTGAATCGTGAGCTGCTCTTCCGAATCGCCATGGAGGGCACTGATACGGCCAATCAAGCGAAAGCGGCGGATATCACGCTGGTGACCCGGATGAACGTGGCAAAGGCCAAGGACAGTCCCTACTGGGCGCCCGGGGTGGCGACGATCGAGGCGGGCGCCATTTCCCTCGAGCGCAGGCCCTATGCCTACCTGGCCAAAGATCCCGTGGAGCGTTATGGCCTGGAGGCACTGTTGGGTAACATGAGCGCCAAGGAGGCGCTAAACCGGGCGGCGGCGGCTTATTCGCGCTCGTTGAAGGAATCGGGGTACCGATGACTCGCAGCGAATTCACGTGGTTCGTGCTGCCGAGCGTCATGCTCATGGGCCTATTTCTGATCGCTCCTCTGCTGTACACCGGCTTTCTCAGCGTTCAGCAGGTCAACTTCGGTCTCAGTGAGACTTTCATAGGACTGCGCAATTACGCCGAGCTGCTGTCCGACACGCAGTTCTGGAACGCCTTGGGATTTACTCTGTTTTTCGTGGCGGTATCGCTGCCGCTGCATACTTTCATCGGTGTCGTGCTCTCCTTGATGCTTGAACAAGTTGGCGGGCGCTTCAAATCCTTGCTCATGTCCGCCTATGCCATGCCGTTCATCCTGACTCCGGTCGTCGGAACTCTCGTGTTTTCGTGGTTCTTCAAAGATTACTGGGGCCTTCTGCCGTTCCTGCTCGGCAAGGTTGGAATTCACATCGCCTGGTTCAGTTCGGCGTGGCCGGCGCGAGCGGTGATCGTGCTGTGGGGCGTATGGTGGACCTTCGGCTTCAACGTCATGGTGTTGTCGGCCGGACTGCAGACACTGCCCGATGACCAAATTCGCGCCGCGCTGGTCGATGGTGCTACCTACCTGCAACGCTTGCGATACATCGTCATTCCGCACCTCGCGCCATTCCTTGGGCTTGCCACGGTGTTCAATATCATCGACGGTCTGCGTGTGTTCGACAGTGTGTGGGTGATCACCAAGGGAGGGCCGGGTAGCGCCACTGAAACATTGTCGTACTTTACGTATCGGATCGCGTTCGTCTTGCAGCAGATCGGCAAAGGCAGTGCTCTCAGCGTTCTAACCGTCTTTGTCACGTGCTTTTTCATTGCTCCGTTGTTGATCTTGCACGTGCGTCGCCGGGGCGATGGGAAATAGAATGAAGAATCGAATAGGTACGAGAACAGCAGTGCACGCCGTACTTCTGCTGTTTGCGCTCATCGGGACGCTGCCGTTTCTATGGGCGCTCATGACCTCCTTGAAAACGCCTGCGGAGGCGTTTTCGATGCCTCCCGTGCTGTTATTCAAGCCGACACCCGGCCCTTATCTGCAGCTTCTTCGCGACGGTCTTTTCGGCGACTACCTGCTCAACAGCCTGGTGGTCACAGCGTGGGTCACCGTCATTTCGGTGGTGATTGGCTGTTTCGGTGCGTATGCACTGGCGCGTTTCAGCGGCGTCGGTAGCATGATTATCTTGAGCGCTTCCTTGGTCCTGTATGCACTGCCGCGAGTCGCCATTCTCCTGCCCTTTTACGAAGGCGCGCAACGAACCGGCCTGTTCGATACCAAGCTGCTGTTGATAGTGGTGATGGTTGCCGTCAACCAGCCCTTTACGTTGTGGATATTCGAGAGCTTTTTCAGGGAGGTGCCACAGCAACTCGAGCAGGCGGCCATGATCGACGGCTGCACCCGACTGCAGGCATTTCGGCATGTGGTGCTGCCGATTCTCGGGCCAGGCCTCGCCACCACGGCAATTTTCTCTGCGCTGTTCGCCTACAACGAGTTCCTGTTACCGGTCATCTTGGGTGGGCCGGATTCAGCCACCATGCCCGTGATGATCGCCACTTACGCCGGCTCGAGTGATGTCAGGCAGTGGCCGCTGTTCGCCGCGGCGGCAGTAACGGTGGCGTTGCCATTGATCCTGCTCGTCATCCTTTGCCAAAAATTCATCATTCGCGGGCTTTTTTCGGGCGCCGTGAAAGGGTGAATACCCTACGCGTCATCGATTCGGTTTGATCCTCCGCTGGAGAGCGACTTCATGGCAAATCTTCTGCTGCAAGACGTCCGAAAAGTATTCAATGGCGCGGTCGTCGTTGACCGCCTGAACCTGGAAGTAAAAGACGGCGAGTTTCTGGTATTGGTGGGGCCGTCCGGCTGCGGCAAGTCTACCACCTTGAACATGATTGCCGGACTTGAGGACGTGACGAGTGGTGAGATCGTCATCGGCGATCGCGCGGTTACCCACCTGCCGCCGCGTGCGCGAAACATAGCGATGGTGTTCCAAAGTTATGCCTTGTACCCGCATATGACGGTGGCTCAAAACCTGGGCTTCGGTCTCAAAATATCGAAAGTAGATATGGGCGAAATCACCCGACGCGTCGGCGAGGTGGCACGGACGCTCGGCATCGAAGCGGTTCTTGGCCGGCGGCCGAAAGAACTATCCGGGGGTCAGCGACAGCGCGTGGCGCTCGGACGCGCGATGGTGCGTCAGCCCGACATTTTCTTGTTCGATGAGCCGCTGAGCAATCTCGACGCACAACTGCGGGTCCAGATGCGGGCCGAACTCAAGCAGCTGCACGAACGTCTGCGGGCGACCGTGGTCTATGTGACGCACGACCAAACGGAGGCGATGACCTTGAGCACGCGGGTTGTCGTCATGAACAAAGGAGCGGTGCATCAGATCGGCCCGCCACTCGATGTTTACGAGCGTCCGGCCGATCGCTTCGTCGCACAGTTTATCGGAAGCCCCGCGATCAACTTATTGCGTTGTACTCTGGTTCAAGGCGAACCGCTCCGGCTGCAGGCAGACGCACTGCTGCTTCGAATTCCGGCGGCTCATCGCGGCCTGCTCAGCGCGGCGGGTGGCGCGGCACTGCTCGTCGGGTTTCGCCCTGAACACGTGCATTTGATGGAGGCCGGCGACTCTCCTGTCGGGGCGAACGAGGCAGATGCGGTGGTGCTGTTGTCGGAGCCATTGGGTCCACAGACCCAAGTCACCGTGATGCTGGGTGACAATCGCATTCTGGCGCTTGCTCCCCCGGGGCGTGTCTATCGTCCGCGAGACGTGGTGAGGGTACGGTTCGATGTCGACCGCCTTCATGTCTATGCGGACGATGACCGGGGTCGAAGCCTGCTCAGGACCGACTGATCCGGGGCGAATCAGACCGCTGCTACTTACTATGCGCAGGCTGCGGAGGGGCGGCACGACCTTGGTCATAGGCCTCCCAGCCATGACCCTTGAAAGGGTCGACGCCGAGTTGCCGCATGACATGCGGAAAGTCGACCATCACCCAATTGTCGACGATCTTACCGTCCTTGACCTTCCAGAAATCCATGTACCGTATCTCGACCCGTTTGCCGGTGGGCCGAATGCCCATGAATTCGCCGGAGTGCGTCGCGAGCTGTGCGCCGAACGCCGCCATCCATTCACCTTGTACGATCCGCGCTTCATCGGTACAGACCTTGTCCGAAAACGCGGCTTGGAATGGACGTTGCCAGTTGTCCTGAAACTCTTGCAAACCATTTTTGGTGCCGCATCCGGCGTTTCCCATCCAGCGAAACGTGTCGGCGAAGAAAGCGCCGATCCCTTCGATCAGATGATCGTTCAGGCCGTCCACCATGCGTTCGACGGTGTGGCGCGTCTCGTCGGTTTTCGACAGGTCGTTGTCTTTTGTCATATAGCCCTGCACTGGGCGAGCACCACTCATGAGAGTCTCCTCTAAACGGCTGGGTTGGGCGTCCCGAGTTGTCGGATGCCATACTTTTAGCAGATGTCGCGGGGGTTGATGAACTAGATGCATTCGAAGTACATTACATTCGACACCCTGCCGATGAGTCGTCAAATCGAGAGCGTCAGATGAAAGGCCCACTTGGAATTCCGCTGCTGTCCTGCACCCTGGTCTGCATCGTCACCGGATGGATAGCGAGTGCCTGGCAGCCCTCTGTCGCGTCCTCCCTGGGGGCGGGGGATGTGAATCCAGAACGACTGAAAGCCGCCGACTCGGAGCCGCAGAATTGGTATACGGGAGGGCGCGACGGTGGCGGTACGTATTACTCACCGCTGTCGCAGATCGATGTCAAGGCGGTGAGCAAACTGGGGTTTGCCTGGAGCTACGACCTTGCGACTAATCGTGGACAGGAGGCGACGCCGATCGTGGTGGATGGCGTGATGTACACGTCCGGCACCTGGGGATACGTCTACGCCGTAGATGCCGCAAGCGGACGTGAGCTATGGCGCTTCGTACCCAACGTGCATCCGACTTATGCCAGAAATCCGTGCTGCGATCTGGTCAACCGAGGCGTTTCGGTCTGGAAGGGAGTCGTGTACGTGGCCTCGGTGGATGGCTATCTGCACGCATTGAACGCATCGACGGGACAGCAGTTGTGGGAGGCGGACACGGTGGTGAACCACAAGCTACCCTATTCGAGCACCGGCGCGCCGGTGATTGCCGGCGGCGTCGTCGTCATTGGAATCGGCGGGTCGGACATGGGACATTTTGGGGTACGAGGGTATCTCTCGGCGTATGACGCGGTCTCCGGGGCCTTCCGCTGGAGGTTTTACACGGTACCGCCGGCGCGAGGAAAGCCATCCGAGAATGCGGACGTGGCGGCAGCAGCGGCAACCTGGGATTCGGGGCGATCACCGAAATTCAATGGAGGGGGAACCGCATGGGATGGGCTCGCGTACGATGCGGACCTCGATCTCGTCTATGCGGGAACCGGCAATCCCGCTCCGTATGACCTGCGGGTGTTGGGTGCCGGCAATTTGGATTGCTTGTATACGGATTCGATCGTGGCCATACACGCGTCGAGCGGTCGGCTTGCCTGGCACTACCAAGAGACGCCGCATGATCGGTGGGACTTCGATGCCACTCAGAAATTGGTGCTGACGACGCTTTCGGTCGGCGGAAAGCCGCGCAATGTGCTGATGCAGGCCTCGAAGAACGGGTTTTTTTACGTCATCGACCGAAAGACCGGCGAACTTCTATCCGCGGATGCCTTTACCTACGTCAATTGGGCTTCGCGGATCGATCGCACCACGGGCCGGCCGATACTGACCGGGCAAGCGGACTGGTACAGCGGCCCGAAAGCGGTCTATCCGTCCGCGGCCGGGGCCCACACGTGGAATCCGATGTCCTATGACAGGCAAACGTTGCTCGTCTACATACCCGTCATCGACGTTGCCAATGTGTGGGTGGATCTTGCGCACAACGGCGGCTCGATCCACTACATCGACAGTTCATTCAGCGCCGGCGCGGTGACTGTCGACGATGGTTACGACGCTGCCGCGGCGAATCAACCGCACGGCCCGATGCCGGACGTTTCTCCGTTGAGCAAGCTCCGAGGGACGACGAAGCTCGCCCGGGAGATCCTTCGAGCTTGGAATCCGCTGACGGGCAAGACTGCGTGGGAAGTGGTCACGTCCAGTGGTTTCCGGGGTTTCGATGGGGGCATCATGTCCACCGCCGGGAATCTGGTCTTTCAGGGCCGCGGTTCGGGCGAGCTGTTCGTATATCGGGCTGATACGGGTGAAAAGCTCAAAATCCTGGATACGGGCAGCCACATCGTCGCGGCACCTATGACCTATGCGGTCAATGGAGAGCAATTTGTGGCGGTGCAAGTGGGCTACGGTGGGGCGGCAATCATGGGTGCCCCGATGCCGCCGCAGAGCGCGGCGAGGCGGTATCAGAACGTCAATCGAATCATCGCATTCAAGTTAGGCGGCGGCGATGTGCCGAAGCCGGCAGTGATCGAGCCGACGTCCTTTCCCAAACCGCCGGCGCCACCGGGGGATCCTGCTCGCATCGCCGCCGGCGCCGTCCGCTTCGAGCAGGAGTGTTCCCGATGCCACGTGTGGGGTCCGAGTTCCACGCCCGATCTACGTCGCCTCGATGCGAGTCTGCACGGGGCATTCGACGAGATCGTGCTTCATGGACTCTTGGGAGCGGTGGGAATGGAGCGCTTCGATGACGTGCTCACCCCGCGAGACGTCGAGGACATTCACGAGTACATCATCAGCGAAAGTTGGGCCGCGTATGACGGGCAGAAGGCTTTGCATCCGTGAACGCCACTACCCGACGTCGTCGCCCGGCGGCTCGGGTCGAACGCGGCGACCCGAGTCGAATTTCTCCCAGCCATTCCCGTTGAACGGATCCACACCGAGCTGCCGCATCACATGCGGGAAATCCACCATAACCCAATTGTCGACGATCTTGCCATCTTTGACTTTCCAAAAGTCCATGTAGCGAACTTCCACACGTTTTCCGGTGGGTTGAATGCCCATGAATTCTCCGGAGTGTGTTCCTACTTGCGCGCCGAAAGCCGCCATCCACTCGCCTTGCACGATACGTGCCTCGTCCTTGCATACCTTGTCGGTAAATGCCGCCCGGAAGGGAACCACCCAGTTTTCCAGAAACTCGCGAAGACCATTTTTCGTCCCGCATCCCGCATTTCCCATCCACTGAAAGTCCTCGTGAAAGAACTGGCTGAGTCCTTCATAGGCATAATCGTTGAGGCCGTCGATCATCCCTTCGATCGTGCGCTGCGTTTCAGCCGATTTGGAAAGATCGTTGATTTGTGTAAGTTGCCCCTGTTCCGGCCTGGCTCCTGTCACCGTCATGGTTGTCTCCTCGACGTGCTTCGATCGGTTGATTTAGTTCCACTCGTGCAATGACTGCATGCGGGTCAGGACGTCCAGCCCCTGCATGTTCAGATAGTGCAGGATATCGATAAAGATCCAGTTCTCGGCCAGCTTGCCGTCGTGCGCCCGGTAGATGTCGACGACACGCATGTCGGCGGGCTGCGGGCTGGCCGTCATACCTAGATAACCGCCGGCGTTCGTGACGGTCAAATTGGCCCATCCGAAAAAGCCTCCAAAATTACCCTCCGCCATGCGGCAAATGTGCCCGTTGAACCGGTATCCCTGGCTCAAGGCTGCGCGAAAAGGGCCGGCATGCTGTCGTACGTAACGCTCGATGGTGAAGGTAGCCCCGATGCCTGCCGGGCCCCACCACAGCATGTCATCGTGCCAGGTGCGCGCCAGGCGTTGCTCGATCGGCATGGTTTCCGCGCGTTCACGCATGTCGCTTAGCATGGCGTTGATGTTGGAAAGGGTAGTCCGGCCCGTATCCGGATTTTGGACGTCATACAGCAGACCATCGTGTGTTGCAGGTCCAGGTTGAACCAGGTGTGCTCCGGTTGCGGGGGCGAAGGGATCCTGACCCGCCTGGATCATGAGATGCGGAAGATCGCAAAAAAAAGCCGTTTCGACGATGCGTCCGTTTTCAACCCGATCGAACTCCACGAATCTGAACATGACGATGCGGCCGTTCGGCCGGATGCTCAAGAAAGGGCGATCGAACAGAGTCAAAAAATGGCCCATGGTGACTACCCAAACCGAGCGATAGCCGTCGATCTCGTTCGCGCCGGCCATAAAGATATCCGGGCGCATCTGGACTCTGCTCATGGCATTCAGGAACGGTACCCAAAACGCGCCCGCCACCGCCTCGGCACCATGCTGCTCATGAAAGGGATGCATGCCCCGCCAATGCCATGTCGTCGTCGTGTGGCGAGCCAAATCCCGCGCCACGGTATCCGCAGTCGATTTGGACAGGGTCTCGTGGAATCGCCTGACGACCGCCTTCATTGTCTGAAAATCCTGCATGGCTCTACCCCGATACGGTTGTGATACCCACGGTCCGTGTTGTAGCGTCGGCCATAGTCGAGTACGCCGGCGCAGACACTGTCAAAAATATATAGCATTCGAATGCAAGTGTATATCACGCGTGTGCCGATGATTTGGTCCGCTCGCCTGCAATCGAAGGCGACCAAATATTTGCATTCGACTGCACCGTCTGTTAATTATCCACGATGCACCTCTGCGGTCGTCATCGAACAGCTTGAACGTTCTTAAGAAATCTATGGATGCCAGCGAGAAATGACGTCAGGTTCCGTCGCTGCCCTGTTCTTCGGCACGCTCCTCGCCGTGTCGTCGGTGCTTGCGGCCACGGACTGTGGTCGGCAGGCCGGTGAGGTACGGATCCTGTCGAATGACTTCGACTCTTTGCGCATCGTGGCCGCAGCGGCGATGGAGTGCGCGAGCGCGATGACCACCGTTTCCAAAAACCAGACGACGGACCACGGGAAACTGCAGGTCCCGGCGCTCAAAGCGAATCCGGCGAGGTACAGCGTCGTCCTGGTCTCGAACGATACGATGCCCGCATTGCTCAACGACTCTCTCATTCGGCCGCTCAACGATCTCGTGGCCAAGTACGGTCAGGGCCTGAAAAAGAATCAGTTTGTGACGCTGGACGGCAAGATCATGGCCATCGCGTTCATGGTAAACGCGCAGCTGCTTTATTATCGTGCAGACGTCCTCGCCCAGGCCAACATGCCGGTGCCACGGAGCTATGAGGAGGTTCTCGAGACTGCGCGGGTCATTCGTGAGAAGCGGATCATGCGATATCCGCTGGCGGCCACCGATCGTCCGGAGTGGGACCTCGCGGAAGAATTCGTGAACATGTATCTAGGCTACGGTGGCGAGCTGTTCGACGGCAGCTCTGCGCGGGCGGCCATCGACAACGACGCGGGTATCAAGGCGCTGGACATGATGAAAGCGCTGACGGCCTTCATGAGGCCCGACTTCCTGACTTACACCACGGATATCATCGCACGGATGTGGGAGGCAAACGAGGTCGCGATGGCCAATCTATGGGGATCCCGAGCCAATGCCTTCGAGCGAAGGCTGTCCAGCCCTGCCGCGGCCGGCGTCAAAACCACGAGATTCGTGTCGGCCCCCACGGTCGGGGGTGGTGCCACACCCGCCACCACCTTATGGTGGGATGCCTTCGCCATCGCCAAGAACATCGACGAAAAAGATGCGGTCGCCTCGTTCGTCACGATGCTGCACGCGATTTCTCCGGTCGTCGCCAATGCGAACGCCGATGCGGCCGTGTGGCTGGCGAGCGACTCGAATACCAGCGTCTCCGCAAGCGGGATCCTCGACAGCGTGCGTCGTGGCGCCAAGTCCTATCCGATGGCACCTTATATGGGTTACCTGCACGATGCGTTGGGTGCCAATCTGGCAGCATTCATGCAGGGACGGAAAACTGCCAGCAAGACGCTGCAGGACACGGTCACGAGTTATAGTACGGCGGCCAGGGAGGCGGGATACCTGTGACGACCCCTCATGCCGCATAAGACGTTTCTGTTGTTCATTACGCCTTCGCTGGCGGCAATGCTCCTGTTCATTGCGTTGCCCCTGATTTCGATCGCCTACCAATCGCTGTTCATGGAGCCACGCAAGTCTGTCATTGCCGTCGAGGCGTGCGACCCGTTCGGCTGCAGGGTGGAGAGCCGGATCGACACGAAAGCACTCGACCAAAGCCATGGGCGTGCTCCCGAAGGTCGATTCAACGCGCTGGGCACCTACTTCAACTCGTCGCACCTTGCATCCGCCGATATCGCACGGATCTGGAGTCAGTCACCCGGCGTCTCATCCGCCGCGCGTCAAGTGCTTGAATTGCCGATGTACCGCGCGCTGGCGTTTACGTTGGTGTACACCTTTGCCGTGACTCCCCTGGCCATTTTGTTGGGGTTCGCGATTGCGACGGCCGCCAACACGCTCCCATCTTATCTGCGCGGCACCATCACCTACCTGACGTTACTGCCTATGATCGTGCCCTCGGTGCTTGGCGCGCTGGTCTTGTTCTGGATGATCGATTCTCGGGGTGTCATCGGCTCGCTCGTGGCCTATTGCCTGGATCGACCGAATCTTTCGCTGAAGACCAGTCCCGTGTTCACGTGGATGACGCTGCTGGTGTACGGTATCTGGCAGTCGGCTCCCTATGCCTTCGTCATTCTCTTTGCCGGTTTACAGTCGGTGCCAAAAGAAACCTTGGAGTCGGCAATGATCGACGGCGCGAGTCGGTGGCAGCGACTCCGCCATGTCGTGCTGCCACACTTGCGGCCGTTGGTGACGTTCTTAACCGTGATTGGCGTCATGGACAATTTTCGGGTTTTCGAAGGCATCATCGGCTTCAATGCCGCGGCCAATGCATCATCCGTCTCCCTGTTGATCTTTCAAGATCTGCGCAGCGGCGACGCGCCGCTGTTTGGCTCAGCCGCCGCCTCTTCCATAATGACGATCGCGTGCATCGCCATCCTGCTCGTTCCCTCAATGGTAACCAACTGGAGGAGTTTCAAATTCAATGCTTGAGATGAGGAACGTGAGCGACAGCCGACGGACGCCGATTGGCTTATTTGCGTGCGCTGCGGTGTTCATGGCCGTGTGGCTTATGCTGGCGGCCTTCCCGTTCTTTTGGACTTTGTGGGGCAGCTTCAAGGTTGAAGGAGACTTCTTCTCTTACAGTGGTTGGTTGGATGCCGTCAACGGCAGAGTCACGCTGGCGCAAACCAGCCATGCGTTTACGGCCGCGGCCTACAGGAACGTCTGGATAGGCGAAGAGTTCTGGCGTCCCGCGCTGCACACCGTGCTGTTGACCGCAGCGGTGGTCTCGATCTCGCTTACGTGCGGAGCCTTGGGCGCGTATTCGCTGGCTCGCTCGGGTCGACGTTACGCCTATTGGATTCTGATTGCCGCGTTGGTCTTCCGGGCCATTCCGGGGATCGCGTTGATCTCGGGTTATCTACCGGTATTTTTCCGCTGGAACCTCTGGGGTCATCTGCCAATTGCCGCGCTCGTGTTGGTGGCACTCAATCAACCGTTCACGCTCTGGCTGCTGCATGCATTTTTCCTGACTATTCCGCGCGATTTGGACGAAAGTGCGATGGTCGACGGGTGTACGCGTCTCCAAGCCTTCCGACTCGCCATCATGCCCGTCATGTGGCCTGGCATCGTGACCACCGGCATCTTCAGCTTCCTGATGGCGTACAACGATTTTGTGGTCTGCAGTGTTCTCCTTTCCGACCAAAATCAAACCATGGTGCCGCGAATCGTCGCGTTTCTCGGCACCACACAGGAAGCCGGAAAACCCATGTATGCGGTGGCGGCCGTCGTCTCCGTCACTCTGCCGCTCATGGTATTGGTCCCGTTCTTTCAAAAGCGAATCGTGAATGGCCTCGCCGGCGCGGTCAAAGGTTAGCTACTGATATGGCTGAAGCGCGTCTCGTCAATGTCTCGAAGCGGTTCGGCAGGATCGACGTCGTGAAGGCGGTCAACCTGGAAGTGCAGGACGGGGAGTTCATGGTGTTGTTGGGCCCATCCGGCTGCGGCAAGACCACGACCATGCGGATGATCGCGGGCCTCGAAGAAATGACGGCGGGCGAGATATGGCTGGGCGGCCGACTCGTCAATCACCTGGGTCCGAAGGACCGGGACATATCAATGGTATTCCAGAATTACGGGTTGTATCCGAATCTGACCGTCTACGAGAACATCCGCTTTCCATTGCGAATGCGCCGGATTCCGGCCGGTGAGCATCATGAGCGCGTGCAGCGGGCGCTGGAGATGGTCGAACTCACGGAATTCGCGGATCGCAGGCCCGTGCAACTTTCCGGGGGTCAGCGACAGCGCGTGGCTCTCGGTCGGGCGATCGTGCGTACGCCGTCTGTCTGTCTGATGGACGAGCCGTTGTCGAATTTGGACGCCAAACTGCGGCTGTCGACGCGTATCCAGCTGAAACACCTTCATCATGCTCACCGAACCACGACCATCTATGTCACCCATGACCAAACCGAAGCGATGACACTGGCAGATCGCGTGGTAGTGATGAACCGCGGGGTCATACAACAAGTGGCAGCTCCGCGGATCATCTACGACACTCCCGCGAACGTCTTCGTCGCCGGCTTCATCGGGTCGCCGGCAATGAACCTGATTCACGGGCGTATCGAGCGGGGCACCTTCGAGGCGCCCGGCATCCGAGTCAGCGGCATTCAGTTCCCGGGTGCGGCCGACGTCATCTTGGGATTCCGCGCTGAAGATGCGACCGTTGCCCAGGCGGCAGCTGACATGACCGCGCCAGTTTATTCTGTCGAGCTGCTCGGCGATCACTCCATGATCACCTTCCGACTTGGCGATTCATTCGTCAACGTCAAGGCGGCCAAGGATTGCCGGGCTGCCATCTCCGAGATTGTCCACGTTTCGGTACCGCCCGGGGCCTGTCACTTATTTCTTCACAGCACAGGGGATCGAATTTCACCATGACCAATCCTGATGGCCACGCCGCCCAGTCGGCCGCGACACTCGCGATCGTGCATTCGATGGAGGCGGCGCTCGGCCGCAAGTCGAACAGCACCTATGAGCACTTCCACGAAGATTTCGTGTGGCGGGGGAATTTCGGCTGCGGGCACAAGGCGGGGCTAGAGCAGTTTCGCGACAACTGGCAATTCCCATTCCGCGCCGCCTTCAATGACGTGGTGTATATCACCGAGAAATTCATAGCCGATGGAGAATGGGCGGCCTGTTTCGGCTCGCTCGAAGCGACCCACCACGGCGTGTTCATGGGTATCGCTCCGACGAACAAGCGAATCCGCATGCCCTACATGGACTTCTGGAAAGTCGAGGATGGTCGCATCAGATTCAACCCCGTGTTCGTCGACTTTGCGTCGGTGTTGATGCAATTGGGCCGGGATGTGTTTGCCGGCGAGGGATGGGAGTCGTTCGATCGTGGCGAGAGGGTTGCGCCTCGTTTGTGGTGAGTGGACTGTTCTGACCTGAGGTTACGACGATGAAGGGTTTCGATCCGCAATTTACCGATCTTCCGGACTACATCTTGAAGATCACCGAAGAGATCTGGGAAGGTCGCGGACTGTCGACCCTCCGGCGATATTACGCTGATGACGTCATCATGCGCACGCCGATGGGCGTCATTCGCGGCAATGAGGCGGTGATCAACGGCACTCTCGCGACCATCGCAGAATTCCCGGACCGCCAGCTATTCGGCGAAGATGTGATTTGGAGCGGCGATGACGAGGTAGGCTTTCTCTCCTCGCACAGAATACTGAGCGTTGGTACCCACAGTGGATTCGGTTTTTTCGGTGCGCCAACCGGACGGCGCGTCGCCGCCCGTGCCATCGCGGACTGTGCAGCGAAGGATAACGTCATCTATGACGAGTGGCTGACCCGCGATACCTCGGCCATGGCGCTGCAACTGGGGCTGGATCCCATGACGCTTGCCAGGGCACTCATCGAGAAGGAAGGCGGCAAGGCGTCAGCCAAGCGACCTTTCTCGCCGGAGAGCGATGTGACCGGGAACTATCGGTCGAGGGGCAACGACATTTCGTGCGGAAGCCGTCTTGCCGATCTGCTCACTCGTATCATGAGCATGGACTTCGCGGCGATTGCCCAAGACTACGATCGGGCGGTCAAAACCGAGCACCCGGGGCTTCGGTCCGGGTGGGGCCGCGCCAGCGCCGACGCGGCGTGGGTGACGCTTCGCTCGTCGTTCCCGTCAGCGCTTTTCGCGGTGCATCACGTCATCGGGCGTATCGACGCGCGTCAACCCGATCGAGCCGCGGTCCGGTGGTCTCTGACCGGATCTCACGATGGCTTCGGCGCATACGGTGCGCCGACGGGGGCGCCGGTGCATATCATGGGGATCACCCATGCTGAATGGGGACCTTGGGGCCTGAACCGCGAGTTCACCGTGTTCGATGAAATCGCCATCTGGAAACAGATCTTGCTCCACACGGGCGCGCACGAGCGACCGATGGCGTGACCCCGTCCGCGCCTACCCCGGCGCCGGGCCGTCGAATCCCGCGCGCAGGTTTTTCGCTCCATCCAAGATGAATTGTTGATCCGAACCAAGCAGGAACAGGGACGCGCCCGCATCAAACCAGCGGTGCGCCTCCTGCACCGTAGAGGTAAACATCCCTACCGCTCGACCCGCGCGCCGCGCTGCAGTGCAGATCGCAGTCACCGCAGACACAACCACAGGATCGTTCGGAGAGTTCGCGCCGAGTGAGACGGTTAAATCCATGCGTCCGATGAACAAGGCGTCGATGCCGTCGACGGCGGCGATCGCGTCGATCTCCGACAGTGCCTCGGCATCCTCGATTTGTGCCACCACCGTGGCTTCGGCATTGGCGCAACCGATGTTGTCTGCCAGTGAACGTGTGGTGTAGGCCGCCGCGCGGGTGGATCCGGCATAGCCGCGGCCGCCGGGTCCATAGCGGCAGTTCATCGCAGCAGCAGTCGCCGCTGCGGCCGTTGCGATGTGTGGGAGCACGACTCCCGTGGCTCCCAAATCGAGCGCATTCAGGATCTCGGCAGGGTCGGCCCGCGACACCCGCACCAACGAGGGGAGGTTGCCAGCTCTCGCGGCTAGAATCGCCAGGTCCAACGCACCTCGATCGAACGGCGCGTGCTCCGCGTCGATGCAGAGGCAATCGACTGCGCTCAATCCCAGCACCTCGACGATGGTGGGGTGGGGCGTCTTCAAGAACGTTCCAAGCAAGCGCTCGTGGCGCCGCAGACGCTCGCGAAAGGTGGACGGCGCGGACGTGAGCCTCATGGCCGCGCACCGTTCCTGCCGAGTAAACGTTCCAACGCCCGGCCGACGGCCAGCGGTTCCTCCAGAGTTGACAGATGCCCGCATTCGGCCAGGACCACGAGGTCGGCGTAGGGGATCGACTCGGCCATCAATTGATGTATGGCGACGGTGCAGAGCGTGTCGTCACGCCCGCACAAGACGAGTACCGGGCAATCGATGGCCGACAAGATCGGGAGACTGTCCGGGCGGCTCATGAGGGCCATAGATTGGCTCCGAAAGACCTGGGGCCCCAAGCTCAGCCCCATCTCGAGAATCTCTTGAAGGAGAACGGTATCGACACGGTTCTTGACCGCCAGGTACTGCGGTGTCAGGGCCGTGGTGATGACGTCGCGAAGTTGCCCCTGATCCACCGCGGCCATTTGATCCAACCGCTGCTGAGAGCGATCCGGACGATCGGCATGCGGAGTTGTGTCCAGTAGTGCCAGATGAGTGATCCGGTCGGGAGCCTGGCGCCAGATCTCGAAACCAATGATTCCGCCCATCGACAGACCCGCCAGAGCAAAACGCGCGGGGGCCTCGTCCAGCACGTGGCGGGCGATCTCCTCCACGCAATCACCCTTGCTGAGGTCGCCGACGGCAACGTCCACCGTTGGCGACAAGAAAGCCATTTGCGCGGTGAAAGCCCGCTGGTCGAGCATCATGCCGGGCAACAATAGGAGCGACGGTCGCATCGGCTATCAGTCAGAGGGACCGGACGTCACGGCGCCGTGGCGCCGGACACGGATATCCGCCTGCTCTTTGTGGCCCATGAAGCCTTCAAGCGCACACAAACGGGAACAATAGTTGCCTACCAGCGTCGACGCCTCCGCTGTGAGTATCCGCTGGTAAGTGCAGGTCTTCAGAAACTTGCCGACCCACAAACCGCCAGTGTAGCGGGCCGAGCGACGGGTGGGAAGCGTGTGATTGGTGCCGATGACCTTGTCACCGTAGGAGACGTTGGTTTTATCGCCCAGGAAAAGCGCGCCATAGTTCGTCATGCGTGACAGGAAGAAGTCGGGATCCTGGGTCATCACCTGGACGTGTTCAGAGGCAATCCCATCGGCAACCTCCACCATTTCCTCATACGTATCGCAAACGATGACCTGGCCGTAGTCCCGCCACGACCGGCCCGCGACGGGGGCCGTCGGCAGGACGGTCAGTTGACGCTCGACCTCGAGCATCGTCGCCCGCGCGAGGCTCTCCGAATTGGTGAGCAGGATTGCCGGAGAATTCTCGCCATGCTCGGCCTGGCCCAATAGATCAGCCGCGCACAATTCGGCATCGGTGCTCTCGTCGGCTATGACCAACGTTTCGGTCGGGCCGGCAAACAGATCAATACCCACCCGCCCGTAAAGCTGTCTCTTGGCCTCTGCCACGTAAGCATTGCCGGGTCCCACGATCATATCCACGGCCTCGATGGTCTCGGTGCCGAGAGCCATGGCGCCGACCGCTTGCACACCACCGAGCACGTAGATCTCATCCGCGCCGGCCATATCCATGGCGACCACGATGGGCGGGGACGGCTTCCCCTGAAACGGGGGAGCGGTCGCAATCACCCGCGGCACCCCCGCGACCTTCGCCGTGACGACGCTCATGTGCGCGCTCGCGACCAGCGGATACTTGCCGCCGGGAACGTAACAGCCAACCGAGTTCACGGGGATGTTCTTGTGGCCCAGGACCACGCCGGGAAGGGTTTCCACCTCGAGATCCAGCATCGTGGCGCGTTGCAGCGTCGCGAAATTCCGCACCTGAGCTTGGGCAAAACGGATGTCGTCCACAGCCTGTTGGGGCAGTTGGGCGTAGCAGGCCGCGATGTCCTCGCGACTCAGCAAAAACCGCGAGGGTGACCAGTGGTCCAGCTTGTCTGAGTAGTCCCGGACGGCTGCATCACCTCGCGTGGAAATGG
>JANXZQ010000080.1 GCA_025355445.1 Gammaproteobacteria bacterium | reverse complement strand
CCATGAATTTCGGGCCCCAGCATCCGGCGGCGCACGGCGTGCTGCGCTTGGTATTGGAGCTCGATGGCGAAGTGATTCAAAAGGCCGATCCGCACATCGGCCTACTGCATCGAGCCACCGAGAAGCTCGCGGAGAGCAAGCCCTTCAATCAGTCGATCGGCTATATGGATCGATTGGATTACGTGTCGATGATGTGCAACGAACATGCCTATGTCATGGCCATCGAAAAGCTGTTGGGTCTCACGCCGCCGCTGCGTGCGCAATACATCCGGGTAATGTTCGATGAGATCACGCGCATCTTGAATCATTTGATGTGGCTCGGCGCTCACGGTCTTGATATTGGTGCGATGACGGTATTTCTTTATTGCTTCCGCGAGCGCGAAGATCTGATGGACTGCTACGAGGCGGTCTCCGGCACGCGCATGCACGCGACCTACTATCGTCCCGGAGGCGTGTATCGCGACCTGCCCGACTTCATGCCGCAGTACCAGTATTCGCAGTGGCGCAGCAAAAAAGACGTGGACCGTTTGAACAGCCGGCGTTGTGGCGGGCTGCTGGATTTCATCTCTGACTTTACCCAGCGCTTCCCGGCCTGCGTCGATCAATACGAATCGCTGCTCACCGACAATCGAATTTGGAAACAGCGCACGGTCAATATCGGCGTGGTCAGCCCCGAGCGCGCCATGCAGCTGGGATTTTCAGGTCCCATGCTGCGCGGATCGGGCGTCGAGTGGGATTTGCGCAGGAAGCAACCCTACGATGTGTACGACAAAATGGACTTCGACATACCAGTAGGGGTCAATGGCGATTGCTACGACCGCTACTTGGTGCGCGTCGAAGAGATGCGCCAATCGAACCGCATCATTGAGCAGTGCGTAGCCTGGCTCAAGGCCAATCCTGGCTCCGTGATGATCGATGATCGCAAAGTGCGGCCGCCGCGGCGCGAGGAGATGAAAGGCGACATGGAGTCGCTCATTCATCACTTCAAACTCATGACCGAGGGCTACTGCGTACCGCAAGGCGAGGTATATGCGGCGGTGGAGGCCCCCAAGGGGGAGCTGGGCGTGTACTTGGTATCGGATGGCGCGAACAAGCCCTATCGGCTCAAGGTGCGGGCTCCGGGGTTTCCGCATCTGGCCTCGCTCGATGAGATGGTTCGCGGCCATATGCTGGCGGATGTGGTCGCCATCATCGGCACCCAGGATATCGTGTTCGGCGAGATAGACCGATGAGCGCGAAACTATCGTCTCACGTCGTGTCGGAAATTGACCGATGGGTGGCTAAGTTTCCGCCCGAGCGCAAGCGCTCCGCTGTTCTGTCGGCCTTGCACGCTGTGCAGCATGAGAACAACGGCTACTTGACCACGGAGTTGATGGACGCAGTCGCCGCCTATCTAGAACTGCCGAACATCCTGGTGTATGAAGTGGCCTCCTTTTACTCGATGTTCGAGACCAAGCCGGTCGGGCGTCACCACATTTCCGTGTGCACCAACATTTCTTGCATGTTGCGCGGTTCTCAAGAAGTGGTGGACTACGTGGAGAAGAAGCTCGGTATCAAGACCGGCGAGAGCACGCCGGATGGCCGGATTTTTTTGAAACGCGAGGAGGAGTGCCTGGCAGCATGCTGCGGGGCGCCGATGATGATGGTGGATCACGTGTTCCATGAGAACCTGACGCCGCAGATCATCGACAACGTGTTGGACGCATTGAAGTGAGCAGGGGCCGCTGATGCCGTATGAACAGAATCTGGTGCTATTCGAGGCTCTGAAATATGAGCGGTCGTGGACGCTCGATGGTTACCGGCAATTCGGAGGCTATCAGGCGTGGGAGAAAATCCTGCACGAGCAGACCCCGCGCGAAAAGATCATCGATGAGGTGAAGGCCTCCGGGCTGCGTGGCCGAGGCGGAGCGGCGTTTCCGACGGGCGTGAAGTGGAGCTTCATGCCACGCACCTCGCCGCTGCAAAAATACGCGGTGTGCAACTCCGACGAATCGGAGCCCGGCACCTGCCATGATCGGGAGATCCTGCGCTACAACCCGCACGCGGTCATCGAGGGCATGGCTATCGGCGGCTACGCGATGACGGCGACGGTGGGCTACAACTACATCCGCGGAGAATTTTTGGCCGAACCCATTCCGCGATTCGAAGCGGCGCTGGCCGAAGCGTATGCCGCGGGCCTTCTGGGCAAGAATATTTTGGGTTCCGGTGTTGACTTCGATCTGCACACCTTCATCGGTGCCGGCGCGTACATTTGCGGCGAGGAAACCGCGCTGCTCGAATCGCTCGAGGGCAAGCCGGGCAAGCCGCGCTTCAAGCCGCCGTTCCCCGCCAATTTTGGGCTGTTCGGCAAGCCGACCACCATCAACAATACGCAAAGCTTTGCTTCGGTGCCCACCATCATGCGCAAGGGCGCCGCTTGGTTCGCAGGCCTGGGCCCGGTCAATTCCGGCGGTACGATTATTTTTTCCGTCTCCGGACACGTCGAGAAGCCCGGTAATTTCGAGTTGCCGATGGGAATTCCCTTCTCCGAGCTGATGGCGCTGGCGGGCGGCGTGTGGAAGGGCCGCAAGTTAAAAGCGGTCATCCCCGGCGGCTCATCCTGTCCGGTGGTCCCGGGCGATGTGATGTGGGCTACCAATATGGACTATGACTCGGTGAAAAAGGCCGGCTCCTCCATCGGCACCGGTGCCGTCATCGTCATGGACGAAACCACCTGCATGGTACGAGCGCTCGAACGATTGGCGCGCTTCTATATGTCCGAGTCGTGCGGCCAGTGCACGCCCTGCCGCGAGGGTACTGGTTGGCTCGATCGCATGCTGAAGCGCATTATCGCGGGCGATGGGCGCAGCGAGGATTTGGGCTTGCTGCTCGATGTCGCCAACCGAATCGAGGGTCACACCATTTGCGCCTTGGGCGATGCAGCCGCCTGGCCCGTGCAGAGTTTCCTGAAACACTTCAGGCCTGAATTTCAATACATGATCGAGCACAAGGGCCGCTCCATCACGCAAGGCGTAACGCACCTGGACGGTCGCCCGGCCGTTGCGGCTTAAAGTCATGGCAGACGACACGGTCAATATTGAAGTCAATGGCGTCGCGCTCAAAGCCCGCAAGGGGCAGATGATCATGCAGGTGACGGATCCGGCCGATATTTATATCCCACGGTTTTGCTATCACGAAAAATTGACGATCGCGGCCAATTGCCGCATGTGTTTGGTGGAAGTTGAGAAGGCACCCAAGCCCTTGCCGGCCTGCGCCACACCGGTGGCGGAAGGCATGAAGGTCTTCACGAAATCGCCCAAGGCGGTTGCCGCGCAGCGCGCGACTATGGAATTTCTACTCATCAACCATCCGCTCGATTGCCCAATCTGCGATCAGGGCGGAGAGTGCGAATTGCAAGATCTGGCCTTAGGCTACGGGCGCGACATTTCTCGTTTTAGTGAGCGCAAGCGTGTCGTCAAAGACAAGAACATCGGGCCCTTGATTTCCACCGACATGACGCGCTGCATTCATTGCACGCGCTGCATCCGCTTCGGCCAGGAAATTCAAGGCTATCCCCAAATTGGGGAAGGCACCCTCATTTTCCTGGGCGCGAAAATCCAGCTGCCGCAGCCGATGATCGATATTGGCGCTGCCGACGCCGCGCGCGATCTGCGCGAGCACGTACAGTTCTTCCACCGTCGCCATCGGCGATGCCAGAAATCCCGTTGCGGCCCCGCCGTGAGCGGCCCTCACCTTCTGCAAACCCTCGGCCGCGGCGGTCAGCGCCACTTCCCAATCGACGACCTGCAACACGCCGCTGATACGCACCATGGGCTCGGTCACACGGTCCGCCGAGTACATTCCCTCAAAGCCGAAGCGATCGCGATCGGCAATCCAAGTTTCGTTGATCGCTTCATTCTCGCGCGGCACCACGCGCATTACTTTGCCGCGCAGCACGTGCGCATACAGATTGGTGCCGAAGCCGTCATGCGGCGAGACCAGGGCCGCTTGCGTCATTTCCCAAGCGCGGGCGTGATAGCGGAAAGGCTTGTTGTTGAGCGCGCCGACCGGACACAGATCGATGATGTTGGCCGATAACTCGTGATCGACGCTTTGCTCGATATACGTGCCCACTTCCATGTTCTCGCCGCGCCCCGTGGTGCCCATTTGCGGATAGCCTTGAATTTCCTGGCCGAAGCGGATGCAGCGCGTGCAATGAATGCAGCGCGTCATGTCGGTGGATACCAGGGGGCCGAGATTCTTGTCCTTGACCACTCGCTTACGCTCGCTGAAACGCGAAATGTCGCGCCCGTAGCCCAAGGCCAAATCTTGCAGCTCGCATTCGCCGCCCTGATCGCAGATCGGGCAATCGAGCGGATGATTGATGAGCAGGAATTCCATGGTCGCCCGCTGCGCCGCCACGGCCTTGGGCGATTTGGTGAACACCTTCATGCCTTCGGCCACCGGCGTGGCGCAGGCCGGCATGGGCTTTGGCGCCTTTTCCACCTCCACCAGACACATGCGGCAATTGGCGGCGACGGTGAGCTTGTCGTGGTAGCAAAAGCGGGGGATGTAGATGTTGGCCGGATCGGTAGCCTGCATGATCATCTGACCCTTGCGGGCCTTGAGCGGCACCCCGTTGACTTCGATATTGACCGTGTCGTCGCTCATCTCGGTCCTATGCCGCCGCGGCTGAATCGCGCGCGGCCACGGCGCCGCCCGCGCCATCGACGACGGAGCGGCCCTTGTGTTCGATCATGTACTGAAACTCATGGCGGAAATGTTTGAGGAAACTCTGCACGGGCCAGGCGGCCGCATCGCCGAGCGCGCAGATGGTATGGCCTTCGATGCGATTGGCCACATCCAGCAGCAGGCCGAGATCCTCGCTTCTGCCTTGACCGGCGATGATTCGCTTCAGCATGCGATCCAGCCAACCAGTCCCCTCGCGGCACGGTGTGCACTGGCCGCAAGACTCCGACATATAGAAGCGCGCCAGACGTTCGAGCGCACGCACCATGCAGGTGGTTTCGTCCATGACAATGACCGCGCCCGTACCGAAGGATGAGCCGGCCTTCTTCAAGGAGTCGTAGTCCATATTGACCCCCCACATCACCTCGGCGGGCAGCACCATGCAAGAAGAGCCGCCGGGGATCACGGCTTTGAGCTTACGTCCCTTCCAGACGCCGCCGCACAGCTCCATGAGTTCCTTGAACGGAATCCCCATGGGCAGTTCCAAATTGGCCGGCTTGGTCACGTGGCCGGAGACCGAAAAGATCACCGTGCCGCCGGAATTGACCGGCCCCAATCCTGCAAACCATGCCGCCCCCTTGCGCAGGATGCTGGGTACCGACGCGAAGCTCTGGGTGTTGTTGATCGTGGTGGGCTTGCCGAACAGACCGAAGTTCGCTGGAAACGGCGGCTTGAAGCGCGGCTTGCCGGGCTTGCCTTCGAGGGATTCGAGCAGCGCAGTTTCCTCGCCGCAAATATAGGCACCCGCGCCGATAAACATGTGCAGATCGAAATCCACGCCCGAGCCCAATATATTCTTGCCGAGCAGCCCCGCCGCGTAGGCCTCGGCCAGGGCCGCTTGGAAGCGTGGAATGGGCTCGCCTAGGAATTCGCCGCGAATGTAGTTATAGCCCACGCTTGCCGTCATGGCGTAACCGCCGATGGCCATGCCCTCGATGACCGAATGCGGGTTATATCTCAGAATATCGCGGTCGTGACAGGTGCCCGGTTCGGACTCGTCCGAATTGCACACGGCGTACTTCTGTGCCGGCGACGTACGCGGCATGAAACTCCATTTCACGCCGGTGGGAAACGCCGCCCCGCCGCGGCCGCGCAGGCCTGAGGCTTTGACCTCCTCGATGATTTTCTCGCGCGGGGTCTGTTCGCTCAGGATTTTCTCCCACGCCTCATAGCCGCCGAATTTGCGATAGCTATCGAGCGTCCACGGACGCTCGTGCTTCAGCGCTTCGAACAACACCAGGTTCTGCTCGTAAGCCATCCGTCTCTAAGCTCCGCTCATGTCAATTCATCCAGGATTTTATCGATACTCTCGGGCGTCAGATTCTCGTGAAACACATGATCGGCCATCATCATGGGCGCGCCCGTGCACGCTCCCAGGCATTCTTCTTCGCGCTTCAAGTAAATGCGTCCGTCCGGCGTGCTCTCGCCGGTCTTGATCCCCAGCTTCTGCTCCACGTGATCGACGACTTCCTGCGAGCCGCGCAGCATGCACGAGATATTCGTGCACACAGAGACATGGTGACGGCCCACCGGCTTGGTCTCGAACATCGAGTAGAACGTCGCCACTTCATACACCTGAATCGGGGCGAGCCCCAAGTAGGCGGCGACCGCATCCATGAGATCGGTGCTCAAGAAGCCGTTGTTCTCATGTTGTGCCGCATGCAGGGCGGAAATCACCGCCGAACGCTTGCGGTCGGCGGGAAACTTCGCGGCCCAGCGGTCGATTTCCTCGCGCACGTGCGCCGACAATTGCACGCTCATCGATCAACCTCGCCGAAAACGATGTCTTGAGTGCCGATCACCGCCACGACGTCCGCCAGCATATGTCCCCGGACCATCTCGTCGAGCGCGGCGAGATGCGCGAAGCCCGGCGCCCGGACTTTCAGGCGATACGGTTTGTTCGCACCGTCCGACACCAAGTACACGCCGAGTTCGCCCTTCGGCGCCTCGACCGCGGCGTACACCTCGCCCGCCGGCACGCAGTAGCCCTCAGTCATGAGTTTGAAGTGATGGATCAACGATTCCATGTCGCCCTTCATCTCTTCGCGCCGCGGTGGCCGCACCTTGCGGTCATCGATCATCACCGAACCCGGATTGGCCTTCAGCCAGGTGACGCACTGATCAACGATGCGGGTCGATTGGCGCAATTCCTCGACGCGCACCAGGTAACGATCGTAGCAGTCACCGTTGACCCCCACCGGAATGTCGAAATCCATGAGATGGTAAACGTCGTAAGGCTGCTTCTTGCGCAAGTCCCATTCGATTCCCGAACCGCGCAGCATGGGGCCGGAGAATCCCAGCTGCATGGCGCGCTCAGGCGTGACCACGCCGATGTTCACGGTGCGCTGCTTCCAGATGCGGTTGTCGGTGAGCAGGGTTTCGTACTCATCGACGCAGGCCGGAAAGCGTTTGATGAAGTCCGCAATAAAATCCAGCAGGCCGCCGGAACGCCGCTCATTGAGACGGTCGACATCCTTCTTGCTGCGCCACTCCGACTGTTGGTACTTCGGCATGGCATCCGGCACGTCCCGGTAGACACCCCCGGGACGGTAATAGGTGGCATGCATGCGCGTGCCCGACACCGCCTCGTAGCAATCCATCAAATCTTCGCGCTCGCGGAAGCAGTACAGGAACACCGTCATGGCGCCGATGTCCAGGCCGTGCGCCCCCAGCCACATCAGATGATTCAAGATTCGCGTGATTTCATCGAACATCACGCGGATATACTGAGCGCGCAGCGGCGGCTCTATGCCCAGCAGCTTCTCGATCGCCATGACATAGGCGTGCTCGTTGCACATCATGGACACATAGTCCAAGCGGTCCATGTAGCCGATTGACTGATTGAAGGGCTTGCTCTCGGCAAGCTTCTCCGTGCCCCGATGCAAGAGCCCGATGTGCGGATCGGCCTTCTGAATCACCTCGCCATCCATCTCCAGCACCAGCCGCAGCACGCCGTGAGCGGCCGGGTGCTGCGGACCGAAGTTCATGGTGTAGTTGCGAATCTCAGCCAAGGGATTTCCCCTCGGCGCCGACCGGGGCGTTGGTGAGCTGCGGATCGTAGCGATTGTCGTGTCGGATCACTTTCGGCACCAGCACACGCGCATCGATGGTCACGGGCTGATACACCACCCGGCCCTTCTCCGGATCGTAGCGAACCTCGACATTGCCGGAGAGCGGAAAATCCTTGCGGAAGGGATGCCCGATGAATCCGTAGTCGGTGAGCAAGCGCCGCAGATCCGGATGCCCTTTGAATAAGATGCCGAACATGTCGAAGGCTTCGCGCTCGAACCAATTGGTCCCGGCCCATATGCCGATCACCGAGTCGACCATGGGCTCGGTATCGTCGGCGCAGTACACGCGCAATCGCAGCCGCTGATTCAAAGATACGGACAGCAAGTGGTACACCACGGCAAAGCGCCGGCCCGCGGCAACCACGTCTTCGCTGGGTTGAGCGCGTGCGACGCCTCGGCTGAAGCCCGAGGACGTGGCATCCTGGGTCTTCCATTCGGCGCGGCCGTGCTCGAGGTAATCCACGCCGCACACATCCATGCACAACTCGAACTTCAGATGCGCTGCGTCGCGCAACACCGTCGCCACCTCCAGCAAGCGATCCGCGGCCACCTCGTACGTCAGTTCGCCGCACGTGTTCGCCACCGGATGCTGGAAGTCGGGCAAGGCCAGCGCCACGGCCCCCGCCAGGTTCTGGAGGCGGGTCGGCGCGACGGCCGCCGCCGCGGCTGGGTCCGCGCTCATCGCATGATCGCCTTATTGCGCCGGATCTTGTTTTGCAGCTGAATGATGCCGTAGAGGAGCGCCTCGGCCGTGGGCGGGCAACCCGGAACGTACACATCCACCGGCACGATACGATCGCAGCCGCGCACCACAGCGTACGAATAGTGATAGTAGCCGCCACCGTTGGCGCATGAGCCCATCGATATCACCCAGCGCGGCTCCGCCATTTGGTCGTAAACCTTGCGCAGTGCCGGAGCCATTTTGTTGACCAAAGTTCCGGCAACGATCATGACGTCGGATTGCCGGGGGCTCGGCCGGAACACCACGCCGAAGCGGTCCAGATCGTAGCGCGCCGCGCCGGCATGCATCATTTCAACCGCACAGCAGGCCAAGCCAAAGGTCATCGGCCACAGCGATCCCGTGCGGGCCCAATTGATTAGCTTGTCGACGGTGGTCACTTCGAAGCCGCGCACCGTGCCGGTGTCGGCGGACACGGCCTCTAATCCCATTCAAGCGCCCCTTTCTTGTAGTCGTACACCAGGGCGACGACCAGCACCAAGGCAAAGATCAGCATGGCCAACAGGCCGAAGGTGCCGGTCAGCTTGAGGGAGACTGCCCAAGGGAAAAAAAACGCAATCTCGAGATCGAATACGATGAAGATGATGGCGACAAGGTAGTAGCGGACATCGAATCGCATCCGCGAATCTTCGAACGCCTCGAAACCGCATTCGTAAGGGGATAGTTTCTCCGCATCCGGCCTGCGCGGGCCCATGATCCAGCCGATGGTGAATAAAGCGAGCCCCAGAACGGTGGCTAATCCCATAAAAATCAAAATCGGTAAATACTGTCGCAGCATCATCAGCGTCCGAGCACGTCAATTAACCATAATTGTATCAGGCACGGCCATGCTGCGTCGCGTGAGGATTGCGATTCGAACTTACAAAGTAATGGTGCCGACGGCCGGAGTCGAACCGGCACAGGTTGCCCCACTAGCCCCTCAAACTAGCGCGTCTACCAATTTCGCCACGTCGGCAAGGAGAACACATTGTCACTGAAGACTGCCAATAAACTTCAACTACCCCCAGTTATTTCGGGGGTGTCGGATTCGGTACGGCCGGTGCAGGCGCTGTCGGCGCCGTAGGTGCCGGTGCCGTAGAAGCCGGCGTGGTGGTTGCTGCTTGCGTCGCACGCTCCAACACACTGGCCGGTTCGGCGCTCGGGCGCGCGCCCAAATATGCCAGCGTCAAACTGGTGGCAAAAAACATCGCCGCGAACACGGCCGTCAATTTCGAGAACAGCGTGCTGGTGCCGCGGGCGCCGAACACGGTGCCCGACGCACCGGATCCGAATCCGGCTCCGGCTTCCGCGCCCTTGCCGCGCTGCAGGAGCACGAGTCCTACAATCATCAGCGCAAGCAACACGTGCACACCTAAAATAATTCCACGCAACATAAGAAATCTCTCAATGGTGAGCGGAGCCACTTAGGGACGCAGCCGCGCAAATCTGCTGAAACTCATCGGCGCTCAAGGAGGCACCGCCTACCAATCCACCATCCACGTCGGGCATCGAGAACAACTCCGCGGAATTGCCGGCCTTGACGCTGCCGCCGTAAAGGATCCGTAAATGGCGCGCTATCTTAGCATCTTGCGCATGAATGCGATTGCGCAGGAAGGCATGCACCTCTTGCGCCTGCTCCGGAGAGGCGGTACGGCCGGTGCCGATGGCCCACACCGGCTCATAGGCGAGCACGCCCCGTGCAAAGCCGCCGACCCCGTGCATGGTGATGACGGCATCGAGCTGGCGAGAAATGACCGCCTCGGTCTGCTTCGCTTCGCGCTCGTCCAACGTCTCCCCGACGCACAGCACGGGCGTCAGGCCCGCCGCCAACACCACCGCGAATTTGCGCGCCACCAGCGCATCATCCTCGTGATACCAGCGGCGCCGCTCGGAATGTCCGACGATCACATGAGTGCAGCCCACATCCTTGAGCATGGAGGCGCACACCTGTCCGGTAAACGCACCGCCCGACTCTGCGCAGACATCCTGCGCGCCGACGCTTATGCGCCCGCCCTCCAGCATGCGCACCGCATCGGACAGGTAAACGTACGGCGGAAAGACCACGATGTCGATCGGCCATTCCGGCTTGAGGCTCATTTCCAATTCGCCGAGCAATGTCTGATTGGCGGCCCGGGAGCCGTGCATTTTCCAATTACCCGCGACCATCTGACGACGCATAGGCTAGAAGCTC
>JANXZQ010000073.1 GCA_025355445.1 Gammaproteobacteria bacterium | reverse complement strand
TTCTCGATCCGCAGTAAGCGCTATCGAGGGCACATCGGGTGCGTCAGCGTTTCGCCCGATGCCCCTGCAGCTCCCCTGAATAATGGAAGTTAAAACCATACTAATTTTGGGAAAGCGACGCGGCAACGAGGGTGACTGGGGGTAGCTAATCAATCGACGGATTTTGAATGAGTGCTTCGGTGAAGCTCAGTCACACGGCGCAGTACTTCATTTTGTTGGCTTTAACTTTTCGGCAGGGGGGTGCATGACGATTAAACACTTGACCAATGGTGCAGCGGGTCTTGGCTTGGCAATCTTGGCCGTCGGCTCGCACGCGCATGCGGCAGACGCCTCCGATGCAACTTCCAAGGGGACGCTTGAAGAGATCGTCATCACGGCAGAAAAGCGTTCCGAAAGCATTCAAGACGTGCCGGTGTCGGTCACCATAGTTCCCATCGAGGAATTGACGCGCCAAGGCGTACAGACGATCACGGATCTTTCGCGCATGAGCGCTGCGTTGGAATTCACTGCTCCGGCAACATCGCCGGGCGGCGGCGGATTCATCCGCGGCATCGGCACAGAAGCTCTGGGCGGCGACACGGCAACAGGCTCTGTCAGCGTGGTGCTCGACGGGGTGGTGTTGGGCAACACCAACGTCACCGATATTTTCGACCTCAATCGGGTCGAAATTCTCAAAGGCCCGCAAGGAACATTGTTCGGCGCGTCGGTTTCGTCCGGCGTCATCAGCCTTACGACCAATCCTCCCGATCCGAGCAAGATGTCGACATCCGTTCAGGCGGAATATGGATCCGGTGACTTGAAGTCGCAGTATTCGCGCCGGTCGCTTCGCGCGATGACGAATCTGCCGCTGACAGATACGTCGGCGATCCGCTTTTCGTTTCATAGTGACGACAACGCAGACATCTTTCACAATGTTTATTCCGGACAGTCGAGCGAGGACGTCGACCTTGGAATGCGGGTTCGCTATCTGTGGAATGTCAGCAGCGATTTCACGGTCAATTTGATCGCGGACTACAACAAAGATACGCAGTCGGGTGCGCCTGAACTGACCTACCGCGGGGCACCAACGGGCTCGGCACTCGCGATATCGTCGGCGCAGTGCGGCGTTACACCCGGCCGGCGTAACTTCGATTATTGCTCTCAATACGATGACCGCCAGGTACAGTTGGACCGCGGACTTTCCGCCCAGTTTGATTGGCAAGTTGGCGGCAACACGTTGACTTCGATCTCCTCATACCGCTTGGGCGACCGGGGCGGTCGCGACGACATCACCGAATTGCCCCTGTCCATAGAAACGGCAAATTTCGCGAGCGGTACGCACTGCGGTTTTGGGCCGCCCTATAATTGTTTGCCTATATATGCGATCTTGACGGGTCTCCCGAATCAGCTGGGGTATGTAAAGCGCAGCCTGATCAGTGAAGAACTTCGGCTGGCTTCACCGCAGAATAATCACTTCGAATGGCTGGCTGGAATCTTTTATCAGCACAACAGACTGCAGGACGACTCTCCGGGCTTTATTACCATCGACTTCACGCAGTTCGGCGGCGGTCCGGTCACTAATGACACGTACGCGCAAGTCAAAGTGCACACGGCGGACTATGCCGCTTTCGGCAACTTCACCTATTACTTGACCGACAGCACGCGGCTCATTGCTGGAGCGCGCATCACGCATAGCACCGTTAGCGAGGACCGGTACGATCCGTCTGTTACCGGAACTCAGACGCTATACAGCATCACAACTTCAGCCACCAAACCAACCTTTCGTGTCGGGTTACAAGAAAATTTTGCCGCCCATACGATGGGATATGCGACTATTTCGACGGGCTATAAGGCTCCCGAGATAGCCGACAATTTGGGCGACCCCCGAGGGTTGTATGTAGTTAATGCGGAATTGCCCGCTACGGCCGAAATCGGCGTCAAGCAGTCAGTGTTCGATGATCTTCTTGCCATCGATGCGGACATCTTCTACGAACGGGTCAAGGATTATCAGGGACAAGCATGCTTTCCGAGCAACGTAGGGATTTCTTGCGCGCCCTCGAGCGTTCCTGTCGTCAATAGCAAGGGAATCGAACTCGACATCTTCGGTCGACCGATGCAAGGCCTGACGCTGAACATATCGGGCATCTTGAACCCCGCGACTTATCCTGCGGGCTACCTGGGCTCGGACGGTTCGGACTTGAGCAGCAAACAACTGAACTACTCCTCGAAGACCAAGCTTACGTTCTCGGGCGAGCAAATTATTCCCTTAACCGGGGCTTTTAGCTTCGTGTTCGGTGCGGATGCAACCTACCGTTCTGCTCAATCGATGTACTTGGCTGCCGGGCCAGAGTTCGTCGTTCCAGCCAACACAGTCTGGAATGCCCGTCTCGGCTTGGCCTCATCGAACAATTGGTCGGTGTATGCATTCGGACGCAATATCGGCGCGGTGAGCTTCCCTCGGCAGATCTACCCGACACCCTTTCAAACGGGCGGTCTTTGGCAGGCATTTGATTCCAACAGCCTGAGAGTCGTTGGCTTGCAGTTGCAGAGTAAGTTCTAGGGAAAACTCTGCTGTAGGACTCGCCCGAGGGAGCGTGGTACGACTCGGTGTCCATGCGGCAGGATCGCGAAGTCTGGCGTGACGATGGCTTTGGCGCGCCGGCCGGGAAGCCCTTTTTATCATCCGTGGATCGATCGATGCCCCGGATGTCCGCAGATCTGGCAAAATCAGTGCTCGCGTCAAACGGTAGCAATACGGGAGCGGTGCCCTGTCGCTAATGCCTACTATGCAAAGGAATAAGACTTGCCGGGTCCGGGGTTCCTTTTTTGTGGTTTCGGCGGTCGCGTTGTTCTGCGCCCGGGCGGCGAACGGGCAACTTGCCCCATTTGAGAATCCCTTGTCGCCGGATGGGGGCAAGCTGCCGTTGACCGCGGGATTTACTGATATCGACGGTGCCGGCGGCGGGGGGCTCGTGCCCTGGGCTTTGATCACAGGTTACGGCAGCGCGGACAGTTGGGGCGCGAATGCTCATTATACCGCGGTGCCGCTGCGCGATTTTAGGTTGGGCAGTTACGGGATTGCAGTGGGCGGTCTGGACCGATTCGAGGCATCCGTCAGCGGGACAAATTCGAGGCCACGGGAACCGCGCTTCACGGTCTTACCGTAGAGCAGCGGATATACGCATTGAAGGTAAGGCTAACCGGCGACGCTGTTTATGACCAAGATTCATGGGCCACGCAAACTGCTGTTGGAGTCGAATACAAAAAGAATTCTGGCATTAGCGATGCCCCCGGCCTTGTCAGACCGCGCCAATTGGGCGCCGCGTCCGATTCGGGCACCGATTGGTATGTGAGTGCCACCAAGATCTATCTGGCGCAAAGCCTGCTGGTCAATGCGACGCTGCGCTTTACGAATGCCAACGAATTCGGGCTGCTCGGGTTCGGCGGTAACCTCAAGCGCGGTCGTTCCGTGGAATTTGAAACCACGATTGCCTATCATCTCGCGAACCGTGGCCATCGGGGCTGAATACCGGCAGAAGCCGCACAATTTGGCGATTGATGATGAACACGCCGCTTGGGATGCGTTCGTGGCATGGAGCGCATCGCGCAATGTCTCCGTGGTCGCGGGGTACGTCAATCTCAGCAGCATTTTGGGAGCGGCGACCGGCCAGACTCGCGATCAAAACGGCGCTGTGGCGCGTCAATCAACCTGACAACGCGCGACAATC
>JANXZQ010000488.1 GCA_025355445.1 Gammaproteobacteria bacterium | reverse complement strand
TCCAATCCGGCGTCCAGCCGAAGTCGGCCGGATAGATGTCGGTGGTCAGGCGCTCTTCGAATCCGTGCAGCTGATCCGCCCCGCAAAAATGCATCTTGCCGCTGAGGACGGTTTGGTAGCCACCCTGCCGCAGGTAGTGCGCGAAGGTGGGCACCTGTGCGGGAAATTCCGCGGCATTGTCATAGGCGCCGATGGCCGACACTTGGCGGCCGGACAGGAAGGAAAACCGCGACGGTGCGCACAATGGACTATTGCAGTAGAACGAGTCGAACACTACACCGGATGCGGCGAGCGCATCGATGTGCGGCGTCTTCGCGATGCGGTTTCCATAGGCGGGAAGCGCGCGCGCGGTAAGCTGGTCCGCCATCAAAATCAAGAAATTCGGACGTTCCGTCAAGAAACTCTCCCTTGCGTAACAGATGCCCCAGCACGCACATTGCGGCTGAACTCGAATCAGACTAAACTAAGTTTAGTTTATAGGAGTCGGTATGGTCAACATCATCAATATTCATGAGGCGAAGACCCATCTTTCGCGAATCGTAGATGAGGTGGCTGCGGGGGCAGAAGTAATCATCGCGAAAGCTGGGAAACCCATGGCCCGATTGTCTCCGCTTGCTGGTGTGCCGCGCCGAAAAAGGCTGGGCCTGCTCAAGGGGAAGATCAAGGTTCCCGATGACTTCAATGCGCCCTTACCCGACGACGTAATTGCCGACTTCGAGGGTCGCTAAACGTGAGAGTTCTGCTCGATACCCATCTTCTGCTGTGGGCCCTCGCCGAACCGTCAAAATTATCGTCCGCGATCCGCAAACAGATTAACGCTGCCGAGGTCTACGTTAGTGCCGCATCGATTTGGGAGATCAGTATCAAGTCTGCGGTAGGTAAGCTTGCGGCAAGCGCCGGCGATATTTTGGCGTCAATCGAGCCGGCGGGCTTCAGCCTCTTGCCTGTCACCGGCGAGCACGCGGCGAAGGTCGCCGAACTCCCTCTATTGCACAAGGACCCTTTCGACCGCATGTTGGTAGCTCAGGCTGCTGTCGAGCCAATGCAATTGCTTACCGACGACAAAATGTTGCGCGGCTATGGTTCGTTCGTGACTATCGGATAATTCGCGGGCGCCACCAAAGCGGTCGATCCGCGACCACCCAGGTGCGGAATCGCAAACAGCGCAACTCCGGCCGCCAACATCACGTACCACGCCGGCGAGTAGATCGAGCCTCCCGACCGCTGGGTGAGCCCGGTCAGGATCATGGGCGCGAAGCCGCCGAATACCGTGAATGCTCCGTTGTATACCAGCGAGGTTCCCGTCGAGCGTACGCCGGTGGGGAAAATCTCGGACAGCGCCGCCGGCGCGACGCCGACGAAACTCGCCACCAGGATGCACACGATGCATTGCACGACGATGAGCGTGGGCAGCGTCGGCGAAGCTTTCAGCCACATGAACAGCGGCAGCACCAGGAGCAGCAGCAAGGCTGCGCTGATGAACAAACTGCGGCGCCGGCCGATGCGATCCGACAGCGAGCCGAACCAGAGGCAGCCGATGACGAAGGGAATATTGCCGATCAGGGAGGCGCCGAAGGCTTGGCGGGCGCTGAAATTGAATGTGTCCGGATGCTGCACATACGTGGGCAGAAAGATCATCAATACATAGACCGCGACGGCCCAAAGGATGGCGACACAGAAGCCGACGAACAGGCCGCGGCGGTGATTGCGGAATATCTCCAGCAGCGGCACCTTCTCTTGCGTGTGATCCCGAGCTCGGCGCAGGGCCTCCGCTTGAAACGCTTCGGTCTCATCCAAGGAGCGGCGCAGGTACAGGCCCACAGGTGCAATGAGCAAGCCAAAGATAAAAGGGATCCGCCAGCCCCAGGCCTGAACCTGGGTGGTGCTCAACGTCGCCGTGACCGAGAACGCTGCGAGGGCGCCCAACATATTAGCCATGCCCATGCTGGCCTCGAGCCAGGATGCGACCCTGCCCCGTTGCTGCGGCTCGGCGCTTTCCAGCAAGTAGGCGGTGGCGCCGCCCACCTCACCGCCCGCCGAAAATCCCTGCAGCACGCGGCCGAGCAATAGCAGCAGGGGAGCACCGAATCCGATGGACGCATACGTGGGTGCGAAGGCGATGATGCCGGTGCCGGCTGCCATTAGCAAAATAGTCAGGGTGAGCGCCGCCTTGCGTCCCGCCCGATCGCCGAAATTGCCGATGAGCACGGCTCCCAGTGGCCGGACCACGAAGCCCAGGCCAAAGACCAGGAAGGTCTTGAGCAATCGCGTATTGGCATCATCTGCGGGGAAGAAGTTTCCGGCGATATAGCCGGCAAACAACGCGTAGACGGTGAAGTCATACCATTCGAGCATGTTGCCGATCGAGGTCGCGACGATGGCGCGGGTTTTGCCGGGCAACGGGGTGCTCTACAACGTGGGATGAACAGGGCTGAACACGGGCACCAGCAAGTAGCGCCGGGCGAGGATGCCGTATCCGGAATACACGAACTCTCCGTTGCTTGCCAGTAGCGATGCCTTGTTTTCCCGATAGAAACGCGGAATTTCATACCAGGGCATGGCCGGTTTCAAGTGGTGGGCGACGTGCAAGTTGTTGTACAGGTACAGCATGCCGAACAGCACATTCGATTCGACGGACGCGGTCCGCTCCTGCGAATCCTCCGCCGCGCGATGCTCGGTAAAGGCGCGCAGCAGCCCTAAGCTCAAGCCCGGGTAAGCGACCAGCAGGCAGTACTGCCACCAAGGAAAATGGCAGACGCCGGATATGAACCAAAAAAGAAATCCGACCGCGACCCCATGCACGGCCCAGTGCGGCAGATGGCCGTAGTCGCCTTGCAGCACGCGGCGCGTTTCCTTCGTCACGAGAATCCACAGGCGTAGCAGTGGTCCGATCAACAATCGCCCCGCCATGGTCTGGTTGAACATCAGCAGGCCTCGCTTGAGGCGTCCCATGCGCTCCCAATCGGCCTGCAGCACATAGTAAGACTCGGTGTCCACTCCCGGCACGGTCAGGTTGATGTCGCGATGATGGGTACTGTGGCTCTTACGATAGAGGGGGTAAGGAAACCACAGTCCCAGCGGCGGAAATACCACGGCAAATCGTAGCCAAACTGGAACCCCGCGAAAGGAGTGGATTGCTTCGTGCTGCAGGGAGAAATGCCAGGCGATGAGATAGGCACCGACGGGCATGATCACCCACCAGGGGAGTACGGCGTTGAACCAGACCAGCAATCCCCAGGCGCCATACAGCGCCACAGCCACCAGCCAGGTGGGCCCATCGAACCGGAAAAACTTCAGCTTCAGGGATTGCATGGCTCTCAACGAGAGTTTAGCCGAAGGCCGGATGTACCGCCGCCGCCAGCGGATGGTCGCGCCAATACCGGGTCGCGGCCTCGAATTTCAGCCGCAACGCGTCATACGTCGCCGGGTCCGGACGCACGAATCGCTCCAGCAGCAAATCCGGCATCATGGGAGCTATGGTGGCGATTCGATGCGCTTCAAGGAAAGTGGCCGTCAGCGCCTCAAATCCGGGTCTTGACGCCACCAGCGGCGGAATCGGGGTGCGCGCCGTGCGGCCGATGCTGCGTAATTGCGAGGTCAAATCGCGCCGATATTTCTGCAATAAGGAAAATGCGTAGGAATCGATGGGCGCTACATCGGCTGCACCGTCGACCACCGCAGACATCGCGCCGAGCGGGGTCACCTGCGGCGTGATGACTTCGCGATACAGAGGAAA
>JANXZQ010000493.1 GCA_025355445.1 Gammaproteobacteria bacterium | reverse complement strand
CCCATGGCCCAGCAGCGATCGATGACCTCTTGCGCGCGGCGCTGCATCTCAGCGTTGCCGCGCTGCACGGACGCGAAATCCAGATCGGAAGAACTCTGTCCGCTGCCGGCGGAGGACGCCGCGCCGCCGCCCAAGCCGATCAACATGGACGGGCCACCAAGCACAATCAGCGGCGCGCCGATCACCACGTCCTTTTTCTCCACGTCCGGCCGGCGCACATTGCCGAGACCGCCTGCAATCATGATGGGCTTGTGGTAGCCGCGGATCACGCGGCGGCCGGATTCCAGGCCCGCCTGCTCGAAGGTGCGGAAATATCCGCAGGTGTTCGGCCGGCCGAATTCATTGTTGAATGCGGCCGCGCCCAGCGGCGCGGCAATCATGATGTCGAGCGCCGAAGCGATGCGCTCCGGCTTGCCGAAGTCGGCTTCCCAGGGCTGCAGCATGCCGGGGATTTTCAGATTCGATACCGAATAGCCGGTGAGTCCAGCCTTAGGCCGGGCGCCGATTCCCGTGGCGCCCTCGTCGCGAATCTCGCCGCCGGCGCCGGTGGCGGCTCCGGGAAACGGGGAAATCGCCGTGGGATGATTATGGGTCTCGACTTTCAGCAGGATATCGATGGGCTCGAGCCTGCCGGAGAAGCGATGCGTCAGGGGATCGGGGAAAAATCGCGTAGCGCTGCCGCCTTCGATGACGGCGGCGTTGTCGCGATAGGCGGAGAGCACGCCGCGGGAGTTGCTGGCATAGGTGGCGCGAATCATGGCGAACAGCGACTCGGGCTGCGGCTTGCCGTCGATGATGAATTCGGCATTGAATATTTTGTGCCGGCAATGCTCCGAGTTGGCCTGCGCAAACATCATGAGTTCCACATCGGTGGGATCCCGCTGCAGCTGCCCGAACGCCTCCACCAGGTACTCGATCTCGCCGCTCGACAGTGCCAGGCCCCACTCGCGATTCGCCCTGCCCAAGGCTGCGCGCCCATCTTCGCCCAAGGGCACGATACGCAAGGGCCGTGCTGCGGCGTCGTGAAACAGACCTTGCGGGTCGATGGACTCGACCCACACCGACTCCGTCATCCGATCGTGCAAGGGTTCGGCCAGCTGCCGCAGATGCGCAGGGTCGAGCCGGCCGCCAGAGTCAACGAAGTAGACCGTGCCGCGCTCGACTCGCCTGACGGCGTTGAGCCCGCAGACCTGCAGGATATCGGTGGCCTTGCTGGACCAGGGCGATTGCGTGCCCACCCGCGGCGTCACCAAAATCCGCTGCCCTCCCGCCGGCGGCGCGCAAGCGCGCGGCCCATAGGTCAGCAGCTTATCCAACAAACCCGATTCAGGGTCCGTCAGGGGCCGGGACTCATCGACGAAGTGCAGCCAGCGGCTGCCGAGCGCCGTGACGCGGTCATCCTTGCCCTGCAGCACGCGCAGCAGGTGGTCCAGGCGAAATTGCGACAGCGCAGGCGCGCCGAACAGGCTATACATGAAACGTTATGACAGACATACGGCTATTTACGGGCGTTCGAATCTCCACCGGGCGTATAGATGGGGACGGGGAATTGCGACACATTGGAGCCTTCCAGAGCCACAATTTTACTGACTCCCTGCTTCTTCACCTCATCGATGCGCAGCACCGAATGCATGGGCAGGTAGGTGCGCTTGACCTCGTTGAATTCGGCCTTGATCTTCTCCTCGGCCGGGTCGACGACCACGGTGGTACGCTCCCCGAACACCAGTTCCTCGACCTCGATGAAGCCAAACAGGCTGCCATGGCTCACTTTGCGGGCATAGATCTCGTACACCTTTCCCTGATTTACGAAGAGAACTTTAAAAATGTGACTCGCGGCCATTTAGTAGGCTCCAGGCATTGCTATCTTTCACCATAGTATACGGGCACTTAAGCGCAATCCTGTCGCCCCGTGGGAGGGAATGAGTATGGCCTTGCGCTTACGCGTTGTCAGCGAACATGCAATCCGCCTTGGGGACCAATCAACCAAGGTGTTCGGCGTGCATGGCGGCACTCTAGGACGTGCGACTGACAATGAGTGGATTCTACCCGACCCGGAACGTTACCTCTCGGGCAAACACGCCCGCATCGACTTCCGCGCCGGAAACTACGTCCTCGTCGACACCAGCTCCAATGGCACCTACGTCAACGGCGCTCAGGTGCCCCTGGGCAAGTATCACGACTACCAGCTGAAGGATGGCGATTACGTTCGCCTCGGCGAATACGAGCTCTTGGTCAGCATCGATAAGAGCAACGATTTCCCGCCCGAGGAAGGCGCCATCGTGGCCTACGACGGCCAGTCGCCCTCCTCGGCCATCAAGAAATCCACCGCCAACGATTTGGGCGCGGATTTGGACTTGAGCGAACTGTTGGAGCCCAGCGATCTTCTGGCCGCGCAGTCCGGCGTGCGCCCGCGCGACGCCTACGGCCAGTCCCTGCCGCGCGGCAGCTCCGAGCTCGAGTCCGACGTCGGCGGCACGCCATGGCACATGCTGACCCGGCCGCTCAAGATTGAAGCCACCAAGTCAGAGGGCGGCGTGTCGGTGCCGCCTCGCGCGCAAAATCCCACGGCGCTGTTCGACGGTGATTTCGAGACCGGCCTCGCCTCTTTCTGCCGCGGCGCCGGCATTGATCCGCGGACTCTGACGGCCGAAGCCCGCGGCGCGGCCTTGCAGCTCGCCGGCCAGCTGCTGCGCGAATCGGTGCTGGGCTTGATGGATCTGAACCAGAGCCGCAACGAATTTCGCAATCGCTTTCGAATATCGCCGCCCGCCAACGATGGCCCGGAATCGCCGCTGAACTTTTCACGCGGCGTCGACGAGGCACTGGTGCGATTGCTGACCACGCTGTCCACCCGTGCCGGCTCGGTCGAGGCGATACGGCAGAACTTTCGCGAGCTCAAAGCCCAGAACACCGCATCGCTTGCCGCGACTCGCGCCGCCTTCGAGGAGTTTCTCGGCCGCGTGGATCCAAAAGAACTGGAGGAACGCTTCGACCGGGCCACCAAGCGCGGCGTGTTCGGATCGCAAAGCAAGGCCAAGTACTGGGAACTGTATGCCGAAATGTTCGCAGGGTTGGCACAGCGCCCGGCGGATGGATTTCCGCACCTGTTCATCGAGACTTTCGCCAAGGCGTACGAGGCCAAACTACGCCTCCTGGTGCCACCCCGCCGCAGCGGCTTCGGCGCCGAGCGGGGCGGCGAAGGATCGCAGTCCGGCGACCCCGACAGTCAAGCGGTGGGCGATCCCTGACGGGGGTTCGGCGTAAACTAGCGTGTCTCCCTAATATATAGAGTGGCGCGTGCGGCTCCTGATCGTAGAAGACGATGACATCGTCGCCGATGCAATCAAGCGCGGGCTGGCCGCGGCCAACTATTCGGTTCACCGGGTTGCCAGCGCCGAAGCGGCTCAGGCGGCGCTGGTGAACGAAGAATTCGCGATGGCCGTTATCGACGTCGGCCTTCCCGGGGCGGACGGACTTACCTTGGTGCGACGGCTGCGCAGCGCCGGCAAAACCCTGCCCACGCTGATTCTCACCGCGCGCTGCACACTGACCGACAAGGTCAAAGCGCTCGATCTCGGCGCCGACGATTTCTTGAGCAAGCCGTTTGAGGCGGCCGAATTGGCCGCGCGCTGCCGGGCTCTGATGCGCCGTTCGAACGGCGCGTCAAGCGGCGTCATCAAGCTCAATCGCATGAGCGTCGATCTCGTGGGCAAGCAGCTGCGAATCGATGATGCGGAAGTGGAACTCACGGCGCGCGAGTGGCTGGTGCTCGAATGCCTGGTGAGGCGGGTGGGCCTGATCGTCTCCAAGGAACGCCTGCAGCAGGCCGTCGCCAATCCCGACCATGACCTCACGGCGAACGCCGTCGAGGTGCATATTTCGAGGCTCAGGGCAAAACTCGGCCACGCCGCCATCGTGCGCAGCCTGCGCGGTTTAGGCTACCGTCTCGAAGAGGCCAAGCCCGGCCTTGACGAGGCCAAGCCCGCGTGACCTCGTCGATCAGCCGTCAATTGATCTTCTGGCTGGCGGTGCCGCTGATGCTGATGGCCCTCTGCGGCGCTCTGGTGCATTACTTCAATAGCGTCGCGCCGGGAGTCATCAGCAGCGACCGGCGGCTCAAGGAAGCCGCCAATGCGCTGATGGCGCACATAGTCGTCAAGGACGGCCGGGCCGTCATCGACGCCCGCGCCGAAGGCAAACCCGCCCTGCCTGCAACCGACACGATCAAGTACGCGCTGCGCGACGGCCAAGGCCGCCTGCTCGCCGGCGACTCAGAACTGCCGGTCGTCGCCATGAGCAGCGACAACAGCCAGCTGTTCGCAATGCTGCAACTCGATCACCGCAGCCTGCGCAGCCTGACGACGCGATTCGATACCCCGGCCGGCGTCGTCTTCATTTCGGTCGTGGACGCGCGGCCCACGACCGTGCCGGCGGCCCGCTTCGGCTTCATGAGCACCCTGCTCTGGGACTTCGTGCAGCTGGACCTGACGCTGGTGCTGGTATGGGTGGGCATTCAGCAGGGCCTGCGTCCAGTAAAGAAACTGCGCAACGAAATCGCCGATCGTTCCCCGCTCGATCTGCGCCCCATAGTCGAATCATCGGTGCCTCGCGAAATAGCGCCGGTGGTCGTCACTTTGAATCGCTTGTTCGCCATGCTGCGCACATCCGTGCAGTCGCAGCAGCAATTCATCGCCAACACCGCCCACCAATTGCGCACTCCGATCACGGGGATGCAGGCCCAATTGGACGTGTTGATCGCCGAACCCGCCGCGCAGCCAATCAGGAGCCGTCTCCTCACCCTGCAAGAGAGCACCCGGCAGCTGTCGCATTCCGCGAATCAATTGCTGTCCCTGGCGCGGGCCGACCCCGCGGCGAATCTCACGGCAAAGAACCAGCCGGTGGACTTGAAGGCCATCGTGGGCGAAGTCGCAGCCAAGTTCTTCGATCGCGCCTTGCGGGCCAATATCGATTTGGGCGTGGAAGCGCAGTCGGCGACCGTCCACGCCGATCCTTCCCTGCTCGATGATCTGGTGAGCAACCTGGTCGACAATGCATTGAAATACACGCCGGCCGGCGGCAGCATCACTGCGAGTACCGGAGTGCGCAACGGCAAGGCCTTCCTTGCGGTGGAGGATACCGGTCCCGGTATCCCGGAGAGCGAACGTCAACGGGTGCGCCAGCGCTTCTACCGGCTCCCCAATTCTCCCGGACACGGCAGCGGCTTAGGGTTGGCCATTGTCGACGAAATCGCCAAACTCTACGGCGCCTCGGCCGCGATCGCTGCGGGCGCAGACGCCCGCGGTACGCGCATTGAGGTACGCTTCCCTTAAGCCTTGAAATGCGACTTGAGTCACGTCCCGCTGCACGGGCGCGGGTGCCGCAAGGTTCAAGCAAGCTTCCTTTCGTAGGCTGCAAGCCATGAATAGCAGGCCCAAGCAAACCGGCGTCACTCTGATCGAGCTGCTGGCGGTGATTTCGATGGCAGCCATATTGATGGCCATCGGCGTGCCGTCTTACAAGTACGTGACGGTATCGAACCGCGTGTCCGGCGAGATCAATTCGCTGCTTGGCGACCTGCAATACGCGCGCTATGAAGCCGTCAAGGAAGGACTTCCGGTCACCGTGTGCCCGGCGGCTGCCACTGCCACCACTTGCGCGGGCGGCACCACTTGGGGTGGCGTTTCGGGCGGCGTTTCGATCGGTTGGATCGTGCTCTCGAACCCGGCGGCATCGGGGGGCACCGCGGCGGTGCTGCGGCGCCAGCTGCCGTTCAGCAGTGCCAACAGCAACGACACGCTGGTCAGCAGCGTTGCCGGGTCGATACAATTCAATCGCGAAGGCTTCGCGAGCGCGCTTTCCGGTACGGGAGTGAAGTTCACGCTCAATGACCCGACCAGCACCAGCTCCTTCAAGCGCTGCCTGCAAGTGGGCCTGTCCGGCATGATGGCCACGGCGACCTCGGGAGCCTCCGCGGTGGGAGTATCGTGCTGATGAGAATTCCACTAGTACGACCCCTCCCTTCCTCGCGCGGCTTCTCGCTGGTTGAAGTCATGGTGGCGCTCATCGTCATTGCGGTCGGCATGCTGGGCATCGCCAAGATGCAGGGTCTCGCGCTCTCCAGCACGGGCGCATCGCGCTCGCGCGCCCTGGCCGCCATCGAAGCGTCCAGCCTGGCGGCGGCCATGCAAGCCAACCGCGCCTATTGGTCGCTTGCAGGCGCGGGCACGCTGACAGCCACGGTCGCCACCAGCGGCGGCACCGCCACGACCACATCGACCGACGCTACCTTGCAAACCGCGATCGGCAATGCGGGGGGCGGCTCGGCATGCACCGGCACCAGCGTCTCGAATCTATCCTGCCTGTGCACCGCTTCCTGTGTCGCCGCGAGTCTCGCCGGCGCCGATCTTTATGATTGGGGGCAGAGTCTGGCCGGCTTTCTGCCGAGCGCCACTGCGACGGTCACCTGCAACCGGGCGGATACGCCGGTGGATTGCAAGATTTTGATCAGTTATCTCGAAAATACCGTTTCCATGACCAGCCAGCAGGCGAGCGCCGCGGTCGCCAACGGCACCAATGGCTCCAACGTGCAAGTCAACTACGCCGTGTACGTGATCCCATGATTCATCAATCTCTGCGCCGCATGCGCCCAGTGTCGCGTCAGCACGGCTTCACCCTGGTCGAAATTCTGGTGGCCTTGCTCATCGGTCTGTTCCTGCTGGCCGGACTGTTCGTCATTCTGCAGAACACGCGCCGCACCAGCACCAATCAGACCGGCCTCTCACAGCTGCAGGACGAGCAGCGCATGGCGATGTCGATTCTCAACGACATCGGGCAGAGCGCCGGCTATTTCGACACCAACACCTATCAGAACGCCAAGGTGCTGTGGAATGCCAACGTGGCTGTGGCGGCGAGCGGTACCACGTTGGCGCCGGGCCAGGCGGTCAGTGGTACGCACACTTCCACGACGGCTCCCGACAAGCTCGTGGTGCGCTACTACACCAGCGGCTCGGCGAGCGCGAGCTACGACAATTTGGTCAGCTGCACCGGCGTCGGCGGCACCGGCGGCGCGGCCACGACCTATGTGAA
>JANXZQ010000447.1 GCA_025355445.1 Gammaproteobacteria bacterium | reverse complement strand
CAAATCGGGGAGCGGGTGCAGCTTCGCGTTGATGAAGCCGCCGACCACGACGGCAATGAGAGTCAGCACGAAAATGCCGATCCCGTTGATGAGATTTCCGCCGCCGGATTTTTTCGGCGGGGGGACAGGAGCATCGGCGGCAGCATCGGCCATGGGCAATTCCTAGCGCGGTCACATGCCGCGACAGGCATCGAGCAAGTTCTATGCCAGAACGCCGGCAAAGAGCTTTACATAGATAATTCAGCGGCTTACATCAGCACCAGCATTTCATCAGAATTCGCATACGGCGCTGTCCGCCGATAAATTGACGCTTCGGCTCCTTCAAAACTTCAGCGAGACGCGCAGGCCCGGCCCGGCATCATCCAGCACCAGACGCGCGCCGTGCAGCTTGGTGACTGCCGCCACCAGCGACAGACCCAGCCCCGACCCGGGAAACTTGCGCGCCTCGTCCAGCCGCACGCGGCGGCCCAGCACTACTTCGCGCTTGTCGGCGGGAATGCCGGGGCCGTTGTCCTCGACGATCACCTCCGGCTCGCTGCTCGAGCCGCGCAACAGCACCCGGATATGTCCGCCATCCGGCGTGAATTTAATGGCATTGTCCAAAAGATTCGCCAGCGCTTGAGCGAGCAGCTGGCGGCTGCCCAGAACTGCGGCCCCGGCGGCAACTGAGCTCTCCAAGCCGATGCCGCGCTCTTCGCTGACTGGAGCGTACAACTCGACCATGCTCGCGACCAATTCCGACAGGTCCACCGGTTCCCGTGCCACCGTGCCGGTCTCGGCCAGCGCAATGCGCAGCAGCGCGTCCAAGGTGCTGCGCATGTGATCCACTTCGGCGGACACCTGCTCCAGGACGCGGCGCTCCGCGGAGCCCACCCCCAGCTGCATCATCGCACCCTCTGCAGTGGCCTGTAGCCGGTTCAAGGGGGTGCGCAAATCGTGCGCAGCGCTGTCGAGCACGGTGCGCATACCCAGCGTGAGCTGCTCGATTTTATCGAGCATGGTGTTGATCTCGCGCGCCAAGGTGTTGATTTCGTCATCCGCGTCGCGAACCGGCAGGCGTTGCGACAAGTCGCCGCGCATGATCTGAGTCGCCACCGCCGAAATGGCACCCGCCTGCGCCAGAATGCGCCGGCCCATCCAAAACCCGCCGCCCAGCCCCATCAGCAAGGTCAACACCACCGCGGCGATCAAGCCGCGCATCATCAGGCTCTTGACGTCTTGCCGCTCCTGCACGTCGTGCCCCACCAGCATGTTGTAGCCGCCCGGCAAACGGAACCGCTGCGCCCGCATTTCATGCTCGCGCGTCTCGTCGCCGAACGGCACCGACACCTTGAAAAGAAACCATTTGCCCTGGCTGGCGGCGATCTTGGGCCACGCCGGCACATTGCCCGCCACCGGGCGCAACTGCGGATCAACCATCAGGTACACCGCGCCGCGCACATCCTGGTCTTGCGAACGCTGCTCGATCAGCTCGATGAAATCGCTGCGCGACAGCACCACCATTTGCTCGCGCAAGCCCTGCACTTCGGCTTCGATCAAGTTATCGGTGCTGCTGTCGACCACCCGTGAAACGGCGAAATCCACCGCCCCGAGCAGCGCCGCCGCGCCGCAGGCGAAGACGATGGAGTAAACGATGGCAATGCGGAACGGCGAGGTATCGAGAACGCCGAGAAAGCGTTGATCGGGTCCCGCAGCCACCGCTATTCGTCTTCGCGCAAACTGTACCCCGCACCGCGTACGGTATGCAGCAGTGGCTTGTCGAAATCCTTGTCGATCGCCTGCCGCAAGCGGCTGATATGCACATCGATGACGTTGGTCTGCGGATCGAAGTGATAATCCCAGACACCTTCGAGCAGCATGGTGCGGGTCACTACCTGTCCGCTGTGGCGCATCATGAATTCCAACAGCTGAAATTCGCGGGCGGTGAGTTCGATTTTCTTGCCGTTGCGCATGACGCGGCGGGTCATTCGATCGAGTTCCAAATCCGCCAGTTTCAGCTTGGTATTATTTTCCGCATTGCCGTTCTCGCCGCGCCGGGCGAGTGCATCGATGCGCGCCATTAACTCCGACATGTGGTACGGCTTGGTCAGATAATCATCTCCGCCGGCGCGCAGCCCCGTGATGCGGTCATCGACGTCGCCGAGCGCGCTCAAAATGAGCACCGGCATTTTGCGCCCGGTGGCGCGCAGCGACTGCACCAGGGCCAGCCCGTCCATCTTCGGCAACATTCGATCAACGATGGCCAAGTCCACGGCAATCGAAGACGCGAGACGCAGCCCCTCGAGGCCGTTCCCCGCCACGTCCACTGAGTGCCCTACCGCATATAGCGCCTTGGATAGGTAGTCGCGCGCCACCTCGTCATCTTCAACAATCAAAATATGCATGACCTGCTATCTTACAGACGTTGGACGGCCGGCACGATAGACTGGGGAAAAGCTGATTTATGCCCGAGGCGAGCTGCGATGTACTGGTGATCGGCGGCGGCCCGGGCGGATCGACCGCCGCCAGCCTGCTTGCGCAAAAAGGCTATCGGGTCGTGTTGCTGGAGAAAGCTCACCATCCCCGCTTTCACATCGGCGAGTCGCTGCTGCCGGCCAATTTGCCCATCCTGGAGCGCCTGGGCGTCGCCGCACCGGTGCGCGCCATCGGCATGGAGAAGTGGGGTGCGGAGTTCGTCTCGCCTGGCGACGGCCGTCGCCAGGAATTCACGTTCGCCAGGGCTTGGGACAAGTCCATGCCTCTGGCCTACCAGGTCCGCCGTTCCGAATTCGACGAGATACTCGTCAGGCGGGCGGCGCAGCTGGGTGCGCAGGTGATCGAAGGATGCCGCGTTCAGGGGGTGGATTTTCCGGATGGATCAGCGAGCGGCACGGCGCGGCGCGTGCGGGTGCATGCCGAACATGACGACGGCCGCAATGAAACCTGGACAGCCGATTACGTCATCGACGCGTCGGGCCGCGACACCTTCCTCGGCAACCGCCTGCAGGTCAAGCACCGCAACAAGAAGCACAACAGCGCAGCATTGTATGCGCATTTCATCGGCGCGCAGCGCGAGTGCGGCAAGCGCGAAGGCAATGTCACCATTTACTGGTTCGATCACGGCTGGTTTTGGTTCATCCCGTTAGCGGATGGAACCACCAGCATCGGCGCCGTGGTGTGGCCTTACTACATGAAGCGCCGACGCACTTCCGTGTGCGAATTCTTCCTCGCCACAGTCGCTCTTTGCCCGCCGCTCGCCGAGCGCCTGCGCACCGCCACTCTCGTGTCAGAGGTAGAAGCCACGGGCAACTACAGCTATACCTGCGACCATAGCCATGGCGCAAATTACCTGCTGGTCGGCGACGCCTATACCTTCGTCGACCCGGTGTTCTCCTCCGGAGTTATGCTGGCCATGAACAGTGCAGTGGCGGCCGCCGACGCCATCGATACCTGCCTCACGCAGCCGGCGCGGTCACGTGCGGCGCTCAAGGAGTTCGATCGCGTCTCACGCCACGGGCCGAAACAGTTCACGTGGTTCATCTATCGAGTGAGCCACCCCACCATGCGCGAGTTGTTCTTGGACCCGCGCAACGTGCTGCGCATGGAGGAAGCCCTGCTGTCGCTGTTGGCCGGCGACATTTTCGGCCGCACGCCCATCTGGGGGCGGCTGCGCCTATTCAAGGCGATGTACTACATGCTGGCCTTCGCCAAACTCCCACGTTCGTTTCGAGCCTGGCGCTCGCGCAGCGCCAATATTCGTGTCGAGACGGGCGCGTGAAAGGGCAATGAGGGCACTGCCGGCAGCCGCTGCCCTGGCAGCCGCTGCGCTCGCGGCAGCTTGGACGCAACGCGCACAGGCAACGGAGGAGCCGCTGTACGAATTTGGATTGGGCGTGGGCGCCATCGCGTTCAACGACTATCGCGGGTCCGACACCACTCATGCCTACCCCTTGCCGCTCCCTTATATCTTGTACAACGGCAAATTCCTGAAAGCCAATCGCGACGGCATCCGCGGCACTTTGTTCAATCAGGATCGATTCGAATTGAATATCAGCTTCGACGCCACGACACCGGTGCGCAACGACCATGTGCGCCATGGCATGCCGGACCTCAAGCCGACGGTGGAGTTGGGACCGTCGTTCGACCTGCACCTGATGCGCAGCGATGACGCCAAGGTGAAGCTCGATTTGCGCATGCCGGTTCGCGCTGCGGTGACGGTGGAAGCCTCGCCCAAAATCATAGGCTGGACCTTCACTCCGCGCCTGGCGCTCGATATCAGGGATCCGCTGGGATTCAACGGCTGGAATCTCGGCTTCCTGACGGGTCCGTTGGTCGCTGACCGCCGCTATCATGCCTACTTCTATTCGGTCGCACCGCAGTTCGTGACCGCGGCGCGGCCGGCGTATCAAGCCGCCGGCGGTTACGCCGGAACCCAGTTCATCTCAGCGTTATCGAAGCGCTTTGCAAGGTTTTGGGTAGGTGCCTACGCGCGCTACGACACGCTGGCGGGAGCCACCTTCATCGACAGTCCCCTGGTCCTGCGCAAGAGCTACGTTTCGGGAGGAATCGGCTTTTCCTGGATAATCAGCCGGTCCTCGCAAATGGTCGATGTCCCCGATTGAGCAACCGATGCTGCGCCCGTTGAAAATCGTCTATGAATATTTCGCCCTCTATACCTCGCTCGCTCTGCTGGGGCTCATTTGCCTGACCTGGTCGATATTCGCGATTCCTCTTTACTTTATTCTGCCGCGGCATTTGGGTACGGCGATCGGGCGGCGCGGCATCATGTCGGGCTTTCGTATCTACGCCTGGTCGTTGTCCGTCACCCGTACCTACCGCTTGGATTTGCACGCCATCGATTCCCTGAGGAGCGGACCGCCGCTGATCTTGGCACCGAATCATCCTTGCCTGATCGACGCGCTGCTGATTCTCACCCGCCATCCGAACATCGTCTGCGTGATGAAATCGGCGCTCATGAGAAATGTGTTTCTCGGCTCCGGTTCACGTCTCGCGCGATACGTGCCAAACGACTCATCCCGGCAAATGGTCAAAGAGTCGGTGGCGCACCTGCGCGACGGCGGCATCTTGCTGCTGTTTCCCGAAGGCACGCGCACCACGCGTGATCCGATTAACCCTCTGGTCGGCAGCGTGGGCTTGATCGCGAAGCACGCGAAGGTTCCGGTGCAAACCCTGGTGATCGAGACCGACTCGCCCTTCTTGAGCAAGGGCTGGCCGCTGTTCAAGCGACCCACGCTGCCCATTGTCTACCGGATCCGTCTCGGCAAGCGCTTCGAACCGCCCTCGGACGTCACCGCCTTTACCGCTGAGCTCGACCAGCACTACCGGCGCGAACTCGAGCATGCCTTGCAGTCACGCTGGCTGAGGCGCGCCTGAGCGCCGGACGCACACCATGCCCAATGAACTCAGTGCGCCCGAGCCGTCCCGTTCTCACTTGTTGCTCGTTCCCAGCTACAACCCCGGACCGAAAGTGTTTGCGACCGTGCGCGACGCGCTTCGTCAGTGGGCGCCGGTCTGGGTGGTGATCGACGGCAGCACCGATGAGTCCGCACGAGGCCTGACCGTCATGGCCGCGTTGGAGCCCGGCTTACGCGTATTTGTACTGCCTCGGAATCGTGGCAAGGGCGCGGCGGTGCTGTTTGGGCTGAGCCAGGCTAAAGGCGCCGGCTTCACGCATGTGCTGACCATGGACTCCGACGGCCAGCACCCCGCAGAGTGCATTCGGACATTCATGCAAGCCTCGATCGCCCGGCCCGATGCCATGGTGCTGGGCTGCCCCGTATTCGATGCCAGCGCGCCCGCACTGCGGGTCAAGGGGCGGCGCATCTCCAATTGGTGGGCCAACCTCGAGACTTTGTGGGCCGGGATCCACGACTCGCTGTACGGCTTTCGCGTATACCCAATCGACGCACTGATCGCGATCATGCGGCGGCAGCTTTGGATGCGGCGTTTCGACTTCGATGTGGAAGCGGTGGTGCGGCTGTGCTGGCGCGGCATCCCGCCCATCAACCTGCCGGCGCCGGTGCGCTACTTTCGTCCCGACGAAGGCGGCGTCTCGCACTTCCATTACTGGCGCGACAACGTCCTGCTGACGTGGATGCATTTTCGGCTGTTTTGGGGCTTCATTTGGCGCCTCCCCATGCTCGGTATGCGGCGCTTGCTGCGGGCCTGATACAATACCTGCAACTCAACAGGCTCCTAACCTATGTCCGACAAAGCGTCGCTCACTCAACAGCCGGCGCCCCAGGCCGATGTCGATCTGCAGCGGGAAATTGCCCTGCTGCTCGTTCGGGCATTGAATCTGGAAACCCTGGCGCAGGATATCGATCCGGAGGCCCCGCTGTATGGCGAGGGATTGGGGCTGGACTCCATCGATATCTTGGAGGTGGCGCTGCTCGTCTCCAAGCAGTACGGCATTCAACTGCGGGCCGACGCGTCGGAAAATCAGCAGACCTTCCGTTCCTTGAGGCATCTCTCCGAGTATATTGCGGCTCATAGGACCAAGTAGCGATGGGTTGGCGGCGTAGACTGCAGCTGGCTGCCATCATCGCCTTCGTTGTGGCTTACGCAGGACTGTCCCACTACAGCAATTCCGTCGCGAAGACCCACGACTTGGGGGTCGCTCTGGCACTCGGACCCGTGCTCGCGGTAGGTCTGGCGCTGATGTGGCGCTGGACCCATCTGGTGGTAGCGCTGTTGGCGGCGGCAGCGGCCGCGGTGTTGTTGCGCCATTACTGGCCGCTATTGGAAAGGAATTTCTCCCTGGTCTATCTGCTGCAAGAGGCCGGTTTTTACAGCTTGATGGCTGCCAGTTTCGGACTGTCCCTGCGCCGCCATGAAGTAGCTCTGTGCACGCAGCTCGCGGACAAAGTGCACGGCCCCTTGAACGCCCTGGAAGTGCGCTATACGCGCCAAGTCACCGCTGCCTGGACGATCTTTTTCCTCTTCATCACGCTGGCGACAATGGCTTTGTTCGCCCTCGCACCGCTGCGGGTTTGGTCGCTGTTCGCGAATTTCTTCGCCGTGCCGCTGATGGTGCTGATGTTTGCGGCCGAATATGCCGTTCGGCGGCGCGTGCTGCCGCAGGCGCAAGGCGGAGGACTGCTGGCCGCAGTGCGTGTTTATTTCGCGAGTCCGCATTGAGCGGCCGCTGATGGAAACGATAGCGCTACTGTCCCATGGCACGCCGACCGCGGTGATTGCTTACCGGGACGGCGCCCCCGTCACGGCGCAGCGCTTTTTATCCGACGCCGCGCGCCTGGCGCGGAGCCTACCCTTGGGTGATCACGTCCTCAATGTCTGTGCGGATCGATACCGCTTCACAGTCGGCCTTGCTGCCTGCCTCATCACGGGACGAGTCAGTCTATTGCCCTCGACGCATACTCCCGAGGTGATCGGCGAATTGGCAGGTTTCGCCCCGGACGCATTCTGCTTGACCGATGATCCACACTGCGATATCGGCCTGCCCAAACACCATTATTCCGAACCGGCCCATGGCGATGACGGACCCGCCGGCGGCGCCGCTTGGACGGTCCCACAAATTCCCGTGGCGCAACTCGCGGCCATCGTGTTTACCTCCGGATCGACCGGCACGCCGCTGCCCTACCGTAAGACCTGGGGACGGCTGGCCCGCTGCGTGCGCGATGGCGCGCCTCGCTTGGGGCTGCTGGACGGCCGATCACATACCCTGATAGGCACGGTGCCGGCGCAACACATGTACGGCTTCGAATCCACGGTGCTGTTGGCGCTGGTCAGCGGCAACGCCTTCAGCGCGGAGCGGCCGTTTTATCCCGCCGATATCGCGGCCGCGATCTCGGCGGTGCCCCGGCCGCGGGTGTTGATCACGACACCGGTGCACTTGCGGGCGCTGCTCGCTTCGGCCGTGGAACTGCCGCCGCTGGATCTCACCGTATCGGCGACCGCTCCTTTGGGCCAGGACCTGGCGCGCGAAGTGGAAGCGAAGTTTCACACCACTTTGTTGGAAATCTACGGCTCGACGGAAACCGGACAGATCGCCATGCGGCGGGCCGCGCTGACGGCGGCGTGGCGGCTATGGCCCGGGGTTCGGTTGAAAATCATGGGCGACCAGGTGTTCGCCCACGGCGGGCACGTCGAACAATTGACCCCCATGTGCGACGTCATCGAGCTCATCGGCGAGGAAGAGTTTCTGCTGCACGGGCGCACCGCAGACTTGGTCAATGTGGCCGGCAAGCGCAGTTCGTTCGACTACTTGAACGCCCAATTGAACGCCATACCGGGCGTCATCGACGGCGTGTTCTTTCTGCGCGACGGCGCCACCGGGCCCACCGGCGTGGCGCGCCTTGGCGCGGTCGTGGTCGCGCCGACTTTGAGCGTTGCCGCCCTGATCGAACATCTGCGTCGGCGCATCGATGCGGTGTTCCTGCCGCGGCCGTTGATCATCGTCGAGCGTTTGCCGCGCAACGCCACCGGCAAGCTGCCGCAACAGGCTCTGCAACGCCTGGCAAGCGGTCATCTGCAGGCGAATGAATCGCCGTGAACGCGCCGCTCGCCGCCGCCGTGATGCATAGCTCGATCGAGGTCCCGGCAGATCACCCTGCGTTTGCCGGTCACTTCCCCAAGTTTCCCGTGCTGCCGGGAGCCGTGCTGCTCGATGAGGTATTGCAGGTCATCCAACGCGAGCGGCGGATCGACCTCGCGCTTTGGCATATTGCCTCCGCTAAATTTCTCGCTGCCGTGCGCCCGGGCGATGTGCTGCGCTTGGAGCATGACGGCGCGAAAAGCGGCGTGATCCGCTTCACCGTGCGCGCCGCGAACCGAACGGTGGCGAGCGGCGTGCTGTCGAATGCAGTGCAGCCGGACAGCCCCGCATGACCTTGCAGACGGACGATCACGCGGTACATCAGCGCAGGGCGGATTGGATCCGCCACCGCGAGCGAGGCAGCATGGCGCTGCTGCGCATCATGGCATTCGTCTCGCTGCATTTGGGCAGGACATTGAGCCGCGTTCCGCTGTATGGAATCGCGGTCTATTTCTTCTTGCTCGCACCGGGCGCACGCCGGTACTCACGGCGCTATTTGCGTCTCGCACTGGGTCGTGCGCCGCGCGCCCGCGACCGCTTTCGTCAAGTCCTGAGCTTTGCCACGACCATTCACGACCGGGTCTACTTAATCAACGAGCAATTCGAGCTGTTCAATATCACGCTTGAAGGCGAGTCGTTGCTGCTGGGGCAAGCCGACAGCGGCCGCGGCGCGTTGCTGATGGGCGCCCACATGGGCAGCTTCGAGGTGATGCACAGTCTCGGCCGGCGCCGCCGCGGACTCGAAGTCGCCATGGCCATGTACGAGGAGAATGCGCGCAAGATCAATGCCACGCTTGCGGCCATCAATCCGCAAGCCGTTACCGACATCGTGCCGCTCGGCCGCATCGATGCCATGCTCAATATCGCCGAGCGTCTCGACCGCGGCGCATTTGTCGGCGTGCTGGGAGATCGCACGCTGGGCAACGAGCCGGTACACCCCGTGACATTGCTGGGCGAGCGTGCCTACCTGCCCACGGGCCCCATGCGGGCGGCGGCCATCCTGCGCTGCCCGGTGTTTTTCATGGCCGGCCTGTATCGGGGCGCGAACAACTACCACGTGGTGTTTGAGCGGGTTGCGGATTTTTCGTCGACCCCGGCAGGGACCCGCGAGTTCGCGGTGCGCTCGGCGATTGAGTGTTACGCCGCCGTGCTCGACCGTTACTGCCGCAGCGATCCCTACAATTGGTTCAACTTCTACGATTTCTGGGCGGTACGGCACGGAGCTTCGCGCGCATGATGCTGCGTGCGCTAGGCCTCCTGCTGCTCGCGGCCCTTGGCGGCGCAAGCAGCGACCTTGACCAGGTGATGGCTCTGTTGGCCATGCGCCGGCATGGCCAGGCCGAGTTCATCGAACAGCAGTTCCTGGCCGTTCTCAAGCGGCCGATCGAGTCCTCCGGGGAATTGCGCTACGACTCGCCGGATCGCCTGGAGAAGCGCACTCTGGTGCCGAAGCAGGAAACATTGCTGCTCGCCGGTGGCGTATTGACGACCGAGCGCGGTTCGCGCCGCCGTGTGCTGGACTTGCATCGGTATCCGCAAATCCTGCCCTTCGTCGAGAGTATCCGGGCCACACTGGCGGGCGACCGGGCGGCGCTCGAGCGTGTGTTTCACATCGAGTTCAGCGGCAGCGTGGAACGCTGGAACTTGACGCTGGTGCCGTTGGATCAAGAAATGACGCGCACCGTGAAACAAGTGCAGATCGACGGCGCGCGCGATCAACTGCATCACATCGAAATTCGTCAGGCCGACGGCGATCGTTCGCTCATGACCCTGCGCGCTTCCGCCGCGCCATGAACCGGCGCCGCGCGGCGACGGCGCTTTGGCTTTGTTGCGTGGCGCTGGCCTCCTTCGTCGTGGCGCGCGCCCGCTACATCACCGACCTGTCGGCATTCCTGCCCGCCAACCCCACTGCCTCGCAACAATTGTTGGTGGACCAGCTGCGCGACGGGCCGGCCTCGCGCCTGATTCTGATCGCGATCGAACAAGGCCGGCCGCGAGCCCGGGCGCAGGCGTCCATGAGCATGGCGAGCCGCTTGCGCGGCGACCCGCAATTTTCCAGCGTCAACAACGGCGAACCCGTGAGCGCGCAGCGCGATCGAGAATTTCTATTTCGTAATCGCTATCTACTGAGCGACAACGTCACGGCGGCGCGCTTTTCCGCCGATGGACTGCACGGCGCCATTGCGGACACGATCGAGGAGCTGGCGTCGACCGCCGGATTGATGCTCAAGTCCCT
>JANXZQ010000404.1 GCA_025355445.1 Gammaproteobacteria bacterium | reverse complement strand
CCGCCGGTGAGCACGATGCCGGTCGCCACCTGCTCTTCCAAGCCGGCGCGGCGCAGCTCATCGCGGATCAAGCCGAACAATTCCTCGTAGCGCGGCTCGACGATCTCCGCCAGCGTCTGCCGTGCGAGCCGCCGCGGCGGGCGGTCGCCCACGCTCGGCACCTCGATGGTCTCGTCGGGATTGGCGAGTTGCGACAGCGCGCAGGCATACTTGATCTTGATGTCCTCGGCGTACTGCGTGGGCGTGCGCATGGACACGGCTATGTCGTTGGTCACCTGGTCGCCGGCAATGGGAATCACCGCGGTGTGCCGGATCGCGCCGCCGCCGAACACCGCGATGTCGGTGGTGCCGCCGCCGATGTCCACCACGCACACGCCCAAGTCCTTTTCATCCTCGGTGAGCACGGCGTAGCTCGACGCCAGCTGCTCCAATACGATGTCATCGACGGCGAGGCCGCAGCGCTGCACGCACTTGACGATATTCTGCGCCGCACTGTCGGCGCCGGTGACGATGTGCACCTTGGCTTCGAGGCGCACCCCCGACATGCCGATGGGATCGCGGATGCCTTCCTGGCTGTCGATGATGTATTCCTGGGGCAGCACGTGCAGAATCTTCTGGTCGGCGGGGATGGCGACCGCCTTGGCCGCATCGATGACGCGCTCGACATCGCCCTGCACCACTTCCTTGTCCTTGATAGCGACGATACCGTGTGAATTCAGGCTGCGCACGTGGCTGCCGGCAATGCCGGCGTATACCGAGTGAATCTCGCAGCCCGCCATCAATTCGGCTTCCTCCACGGCGCGCTGGATGGATTGCACCGTGGACTCGATGTTCACCACGACGCCCTTCTTCAAGCCGCGCGAGGGATGGCTGCCGATGCCGATGATCTCCAAGGCGCCGTCCGCCTTGATCTCGCCGACGATGGCGACGACCTTGCTGGTGCCTATGTCCAGGCCCACCAATAGATTTCGATCAGAACGTTTAGCCATGTGTTTAAAAGATTCCTTCAGGCGTCGGTATCGTCGCTGCGCTTGTAGGGCGGCACCGTTGCCGGCACTGCGGGGTTGCGCCAGCCGATGGCGAAGCCATTCGAGTAGCGCATGTCGACGTAGGTGATTTCGTTCAATCGATGGGCAATGACTTGCGATGCGGTGTGAATGAAGCGGTCGATGCGTTCATCGACTTCGCGCCTCCCCAAGCGCACGGTCACGCCGCTGTCCAGATCCAATTCCCAGGCGCCGCGCTCATCGAGACGCAGCGCGGCAATGCGCATCCCCGCCTCCAGCATTCGGCCCTGCACCGCGAGATAGCGCTGCGCCACCTGCGATTCCGTGCCCTCGGGACCGCTCAAATGCGGCAATTCCGCGGGCACATGGGTCGCCGTCCTGACGAACAGTTCGCCGCGGGTATTGAGCAATCCGGAGTCGCCCCAGCGGGCGGCGGCGGTTTGCTCGACCACGGTGACATGCAGGCTGTTGGGCCAACGGCGCTGAATGCGCGCATGTTCCACCCAGGGCAACGCTTCAACGGCGTTCTGAATGCCGTCGAGATCCGCCGACATGAAGCCGGCATGCGCGAACGGGGCGACCGCCTTCTCGATCTGGCCCGGCGACACTCGCTGGAAGCTGCCATCCATGGCAACGACCCGCACCGGCCGGTCGAGCGCCCAGGCAAGCCCGGCCAACCCGCCGGTCAGCGCCAAGAGCAGCGCGGCACGGCGCAGGTAGCGGCGCCACTCCACGACGAAGCCCGGCCATTGCCACTGACGCTTCTCCGCCTTCGGCGTGGCTCTGAATCGATTGCGGCGCATCGGCAATGTCAGGTTCATTTCCGTTCTCGCAGAAAGCTGCTTTCCAGAACGCGCCACACCAATTCTTCGAAGTCGATGCCGGCTTGGCGTGCCGCCATCGGCACCAGGCTGTGATCGGTCATCCCCGGAGTGGTGTTGATCTCGATGAAAAAGAATTTGTCGCCGGCGCGCTCGCGCATGAAGTCCACGCGTCCCCAGCCCACACAGTCGGTGACCTTGAAGGCGGCGAGCGCTGCGGCCTGTAGTTCAGCCTCGGCCTGCGCCCCTAGGCCGCTCGGGCAGTGATACTGCGTGTCGTTGCGGAAGTACTTGGCCTGGTAGTCGTAGAACTCGGTCGCCGGCTGGATGCGGATCGAGGGCAGGCCGCGATCATGCAGCACACCGACGGTGTATTCGTCGCCGATGATGAACCGTTCGGCAAACACGATGGGATCGACGGCGCGCGCCTCGGCATAGGCCTGCGGCAGCTCCGCGGCGCTCTTGACCTTGGTGATGCCCAGGCTTGAGCCTTGCGAAGCAGGCTTGACCATCATGGGCAGACCCACCGCACGGATGGCTGGCTGCAGGTCGGCTGCGCTCGACAGCACGGCGTATTCGGGCGCGGCGTAGCCCGCGCCCACCACTACGCGCTTGGTCTTGAGCTTGTCCATGGTCAGTGCCGAAGCGAGCACACCGCTGCCCGTGTAAGGCACTCCCAACCACTCGAGCGCACCCTGCATGGTGCCGTCCTCGCCGCCCGGTCCATGCAACGCGATCCACGCCCGATCGAAGCCTTCGCTCACCAGGCTCTGCACCGGCCGCGTCAAGGGGTCGAAGGCGTGTGCATCGACGCCGCGCCGAATCAGGGCTGCAAGCACGGCATTGCCGCTCAACAGAGAAATCTCGCGCTCGGTGGAGTCGCCGCCGAGCAGCACCGCCACCTTGCCGAAGTCAGCTGCCGGTCCGGCGCGCCGTAGGGCTGATGTCGCAGTCAGCAGGCTCATGCCGGCTCTCCCACGATGCGCACTTCGGTGTGCAGAGCAATCCCATGAATTCTTTCCACCACGCGCTGCACGTGCAGAATCACAGCCTCGACGTCGGCGGCACGTGCGGCGCCGTGATTGATGATGAAATTCGCGTGCTTTTCGGAAACCGAGGCATCGCCGATGCGAAAGCCCTTCAGGCCCGCCGCGTCGATCAGGCGCGCTGCATGCTCGCCCGGCGGATTGGTGAATACCGAGCCGCAACTCCATTGGCCGATCGGCTGGGTCAGCTTGCGCCTATCCAGCAATTCGCGGATGGCCTCGGCGTTGACTCCCGGCGCGTGCCTGAATTCGAGCCGCGCACCGATGAACCACTCGTTTTCGGGTCCCTGCACGGAGCGATAGCCGACCGTGTACTCGGCGGACTGGCGTGTGTGCCGCAGTCCGGCGCGGTCCAGCACGTCGACCTCGATCACGTGCGGCCAAGTCTCCCCGCCCCACGCGCCGGCGTTCATCGCAAGCGCACCGCCCAGGGTGCCGGGAATGCCGGCGAAGAATTCCGCGGGCCCCATGCCCCATTTCACGCATTGCCGGGCGAGGCGCGCGCAGGGCACGCCGGCCTCGGCGCGGATGCGCGTGGCGCTCAGGCGTTCCAACGTGCCGAGCGCGCCATGAGTGGAAATCACGGCGCCGCGGATGCCGCCGTCGCGCACCAGGAGATTGCTGCCACGTCCGACCCACAGCAATGGAATCTGCGGCGGCAACTGACGGATGAAGGCTGCCAAGTCCATGCCATCGCGCGGCGTGAAGAATAAATCGGCCGGTCCGCCCACATGCCAC